>CACZLT010000029.1 GCA_902782185.1 uncultured Bacteroidota bacterium
CTGAACCTCAGCAAGCTGCGCTACCACAAAATCATCGTCATGACCGATGCCGACGTCGACGGCGCCCACATCGACACCCTCATGCTCACCTTCTTCTTCCGCTACATGCCCGAACTCATCGAAAACGGCTACGTTTACCTCGCCACCCCCCCGCTCTACCTCGTCAAGAAGGGCAACAAGCAGGTCTACTGCTGGACCGAGGAAGACCGTGAGCGCGCCCTCATGGAGTTCGGCGACAAGGGCATCCACGTACAGCGCTACAAGGGTCTGGGCGAAATGAACAGCGACCAGCTGCGCGACACCACCATGGATCCCGAAGGCCGCCAGCTGCGCCAGGTAACCATCGAGAACGCCGCCTCGGCCGACCGCATCTTCTCGCTCCTGATGGGCGACGACGTCCCGCCCCGCCGCGCCTTCATCGAAGCCAACGCCACCTACGCCACCATCGACACATAAAACTTTTTTACTCCATATAAAGTAGATATCCACCTTTATAGAACCATATACTTATACATTATGCAGGAAAAGTGGAATTCGTTCGTATACGCTCTTATTGAATCACAAAAGAAGGACGTTGACGAAACAAGATATCAAGAATCTATTGAAAACCAGCTGCAGTTCTTTGGGTGGAGACCCTACGCAGGTGAAATATGCCATAAACCTAATGTGCCCATAGGTAACGGCAAACACATACAACCCGACATTTTGGTAAGAAGCAATGACGAAGATTTGTTTGTAATCGAAGTCAAGCGACCAAATCACAAACTATCAGCTCACGACAGGCAACAACTGCAATCATATATGCGCCAACTGAAAATTCAAGTGGGTGTATATATCGGCGATCATATTGAGGTATTTTACGACACACCGTCCCAAAAGGACGCTGTATCTGTTTTGGAAACCCCATTGGAGTTAGACTGTAGGCAGGGAAATAAATTTGCTGAAAGATTTTCGAAAGAAAATTATAGCAAAGATGCCATACTTGCATTCTGCGAAGAACGGATTAAAGAAAAGGAGAGACAAGCCAACCTTGAAAAAATAAAAGACAGTCTGATTACCGAAGCACAGCAGCAGATTTCAGAAAGCCTTATTCCATATCTTAAGGACAAATATGGCAAATCTTTCTCAGAAGATGAGCTATGGGAGATGTTGAATTCATTAAAGTTTGAAATAATACGAAACGACAATAAAACGAATAATGATTCTGACCCGGACACACACAAAAAGACTACCAAAGACACATCTGATACCACATCAACCGGATACTCCCTAAACGGGAGCCCGCGACTGAACACGAACAGACTGGCATACGCAATAGTGAAATTATATCTTGAGCAACACCCAGGCATCAGCTACAACGAGCTTGAACATATATTTCCGCCTCAATTACAAGGTTCACCTGGTACTATCCGAACATTAAAATACATTCAGGAGAAAAAGTACAAAGGCCGGAGGTTCTTTGACAGACCTGACGAGATTCTTGTTTGCGGCGACAGAGTCACATTCGCGGTTTCGACCCAATGGAGCAAGAACAATATCAACAATATTATTGAAGTTGCAAAAAAACATGGTTACATAATAAGCCCAACCTGTTCAGTGATGCAACAGAAGGATGATGCTGCCACAAAAGAAGACGACATCATCCACTGCTTCTTAAGAAGAAATGCAGACGCTCATGGTATTTTTCATAAATCAAGCCAAACATTAGTTGTACTGAAAGGGAGTATCGTCAACTCCAACCATCTACCCAGCATAAATAGGAAAACAAAACAAAAAAGAGAGGCTCAATTAATAAAATACACAAAAATAGTAGATGGGGGAAATATTGTAATGTCTGATATTGAATTCAAAAGTCCGAGTGGTGCTGCATTATTCTGTCTTGGAGGTACATCAAACGGTTGGAGCGCCTGGAAGGACTCTGAACACAACGAGCTATCAAAATACAGAAAGTAGGTTTTACTTCCACTACAGTTTCAGAACAAGACTAATTCTCAGGAAGCCAACTCTCGCAATAGGTATGGATTTATAAAAAAACACAATGACAGTAACCGAAGAAGAATTGCAACGCATAGTGGCCACCGCTGTCAAGGTGGCACTCAAGGAAGTTAAAGGCATCGAAGACCGCAACGAGGAGCCGACTACCAAGGTGGAGGCCACTGAGATGGGGGTCGAGGAGCTGGACGAGGCCATGCGCCTAATGCAGAGCAACCGCGGCAAAGGCGACGAGCCAATGGTGGGCATCTTCTGGTACTCGCCGCAACGCAAGGTGCTGTTTGGCGTGCGCTCGCACCGTATCAGCGACTACACAAAAGCTAATGCGCGCTCTGAATATGGCAGCATTTCCTGCTCCGAGATGCATGAGGATGTCTGGAAGAAAGAGTACCATCGCCAGAAATACAAGAACGACGGTATCGGACCTTACACAGGTGCCTACGAGATGGTACCGCGCGGCCGCATATTCTACAACCCTGACACAGAGGTCTTTACAATCGCCGTCGGTAGCTGGATACACCAGCACCCGGAAGCCGTGCCGCTCATCGTTGACGAGTTCAACCTCGCCGCAGCCATCTACGAAGTCAAAACAGCCCACCACTGGGACATCGGCCAGAAATGGAACTGATATTACATTGGATTATAATACTAACGACCAACATAAATATATAATTTATGGATAAAAGAAACCTCCTACTGATCAGCAACAGCACCATGCGCGGCGAGGCTTACCTCGGCTGGTGCAAGGACATGATCGCCGACTTCTGCCGTCGGCACAACATCAAAAAGGTACTCTTCGTGCCCTACGCCGGCGTGTCGCTCGGCGAGAACCTCAAGAAGAGCTACGACGCCTACGAGGCCAAGGTGGCCAAAGTGTATGCCGAGTTCGGCGTCAAGCTGACCTCCGTGCACCACAAGGCGCTGCCCATCAACGCCGTCTACGACACCGACTGCGTGGCCGTGGGCGGCGGCAACACCTTCCACCTCGTCCGCGAGTTGCAGCGCACGGGCCTCATGCAGGCCATCCGCCAGCGCGCCTTCGACGGCATGCCCTACATGGGCTGGAGCGCCGGTTCGAATGTGGCTGGCCCCACCCTCTGCACCACCAACGACATGCCCATCGTGATGCCCGCTTCGTTCGACTGCATGGGGCTGGTGCCATTCCAAATCAACCCGCACTACACCGACTTCTTCGACCCGAAGCACGGCGGCGAGACCCGCGACGACCGTCTGAAGGAGTATATCATGGTGAACCCCAAGGCCACCGTCGCCGCCATCCGTGAAGCCACCGCCCTGTGCCTTGAAGACGGCAAACTGAAACTCATCGGCAAGCCCAATAAGATGAAAGTCTTCAAGACCAAGATGGAGAACACCAAGGAGTACGGCCTCCGCAGCAACATCGATTTCCTGCTGAAAGCCTAACCCTCCTGCTAATAGGAAACAAGAGAGGCCCGCGCTTTGCGCGGGCCTCTCTATTTTTTTTATAAAGCGTCTATTAGCGAACGCCAACGAAGATTTCGTTCAGGGCTTTTTCGATGGCGAAGCGCGTGGCGCGGGCGTCGTCGCTGCCCTTGGCCTCGGCCTTGCAGACACACAGCAGGTCGTTGGTCTTGCCATTGATGATCTGTATCGTCACCGTAACGGCGCGTTCCGTCCAGAAACCTTCCCTGTTGTTGCCGTCGCCATAGTTGATAATCATGGTCTGGTTGGCATTCTCAGCCTTAACCTCCGGCACACGGACATAGCCACGGCCCATGAGGTAGCCGGCGATAAGGTCGGCGGGATTGATGCTATTGCTGGTAGTGGTACCATAGGTACCGCTTTTGCCACCCCATACGTCGCCACTAACCGAGGTACGCTCAGCAGTGGGGGTCACGTAGAAATAGCGGTAGCCCTCCAGCGAGCCGTTACGCGAGATGGAGGTCGGAGCAATAGAGAGGCAGCTGGTGAAAAGCACCACACCGGCACAAAGGAGTAAGAATGAATAGATTTTCTTCATAATAACACTTTTTTTAGATTTTTGAATTGATGTGCAAAAGTACACGTTTTTTGACAAACGGCCAAATTTATTTTGCCATTTGGCTGAAAATACGTATTTTTGCAGTCGTAAACGTATCAACATATCAACGTATCAACAAAATGACAAAATACATTGGCGCTCATGTGAGCGCAAGCGGCGGCGTGGGGAACGCCATACTGAATGCCGAGGCCATCGGGGCCAACGCCTTTGCCTTGTTTACACGTAACCAACGCTCGTGGGTGAGCAAGCCGCTGCCACAGCTGGAGATTGACGGCTTCAAAGCCCTGCTCGTCGACCGCGGTTTTGCACCCGAGATGGTGCTGCCGCACGACAGCTACCTCATAAACCTCGGCTCACCCGACGAGGAGACCCTTCAAAAATCCCGCGCAGCCTTCCTCGACGAGATGCGGCGTGCCCAACAGCTCGGACTGAAACTGATGAACTTCCACCCTGGCAGCCACCTCAACCGCATCAGCGAAGAGGAGTGCCTCGACCAGATTGCCCGCGAGGTGAACGCCGCGCTGGCGCAGACCGAGGGCGTGACGGCGGTGATAGAGAACACCGCCGGACAGGGCACCAACCTCGGCTGGAAGTTCGAGCACATAGCCCGCATCATCGAAGGCATCGATGACAAGAACCGCGTGGGCGTCTGCATCGACACCTGCCACACCCTCGCGGCGGGCTACGACCTCTCGACCGAGATGGGCTACCAGTTCTGCTTCGAGGAGTTCGAGCGCATTGTCGGCTTCAAGTACCTCCGCGCCATCCACCTCAACGACAGTAAGAAGGGCGCGGCCTCGCATGTCGACCGCCACGAGAGTCTCGGCCTCGGCATGATGGGTAAAGAGTTTTTCACCCGCTTCATGCGCGACCCCCGCTTCGACAACATACCCATCATCCTCGAGACCCCCGATCCGGCGCGCTGGGCGGAGGAAATCCGTTGGCTGCGGAGCCTGTAGCGGTGGCTAGTTCTTCTTCAGCCCGATGCGGAAAGTAGTGCCCTGTCCGGGGATGGAGTATTTGAGGAAAAGTTCGCCGCGGTGGTATTGTGTCATGATTCGTTTGGCCAGCGGCAGGCCAAGACCCCAGCCGCGTGTTTTGGTGGTATAGCCCGAATCGAAGATTTTCTTTTGGGCCGAAGGCGAGATGCCCTTGCCCGTGTCGCTGACGTCAATGTAGATTTTGCGGGCATCCTGCGATCCCACAATGGTGATAGTACCGGCGCCGTCCATGGCGTCGACTGCGTTGCGGCATAGGTTTTCGATGACCCATTCGAAGAGGTAACTGTTCAGCGGAGCCACAAAACGCTCGCCGTCGGGAAACGACACGTTGAAGCGTACCTTCTTGGAGGTGCGTCCCTCCAGGTAGTGGATGGCCCGTCCCACGGCCAGTTGGATGTCGTCCTCTTTCAGTTCGGGCATTGATCCTATTTTGGAGAAGCGGTGGGTGATGGTCTCCAGCCGACTGATGTCCTTGCCTATCTCGTCGGCATATTCGTCGGTGAGGGTTTTCCCCCGCAGGTATTCGTTCCATGCGATGAGAGAGCTGAGCGGGGTGCCCAGTTGGTGGGCGGTTTCCTTGGCCAGTCCCACCCAGATTCGGTTCTGCTCCATGGTGCGTGTGGTGTGGAACAGGAGGTAGGCGGCGGCGAGGAGTACCAGGGCGATGAAGATGTAGAGTAGCGGCACCCAGCGGAGCGAGCGGAGGAGTGGCGAGTTTTCGTAGTAGACAAAGGAGTGGCTGTTGTCGGGCAGTGTGATGGGAATGGGGGCGTTGGCGATATGGGACAAGCGTTTCTTCAGTTTGTCGGGAGTGTCCACTTCCGACGAGTCGATGTTGCCCAGTGCCACCACGCGCGTTTGTGTGCTGTCCACGATGATGACGGGGACGAAGACCGAGTTGTTGGTGATGTCGGCCAGGAACGTGCGCGTGAACCCTTCCAGCATCTCGCGCAATTGGGTGTAGTAGCCCGACTCCTTGTAGTACAGTGTCATGGGCATTCCCCACAGTTTGTACTCGAACGGTGGATTCTGGCTATATTCTTTCAGCAGGTTTCCTTCCAAACGGCGGCCTGCCAGTTCCTGGGGAACCGTAATCACCGAGTCGGTAGTGCTGGTGATGATGATGGGAGTACGGGCGCTGTCGACAATGTAGTGGATGTAGGCCAGGCTGAAGCGCATGTCCACCGACTGGTCGGGGTCGTTGAACGATTGAAGAATGTCAGTATAGAGCCGCATTTTACGGTGTTCGTCGAGGGTGGCCTGCTGGAAGAAGTGGTTGCTGACCGCGGCCATCTGGTTCCGTTGGCCGATGGCGTTGGCCCAGAGGCGGATTTTGGCCGTCTCCGACTGCCGCACCTCTTCGGCCGTCTTCTGCACCTGCCACAAGGCAAAGAGAGCCAGCAGCAGCGAGAGTGCCATCAATAGGAGTTTTATTTTCTCTCTCATGGCTTATTCCTTATTTTTCATTTCTTACCGTGGTGGCGGGACTGATGCGGGAGATGTAGCCAGTGGGAAGAAGCAGTGCCAGGAGGCACAGGGCGAGGGTACCCAGATCTACCGCCAGGAATGTCCAAGGGTTGAGGTCAATGGGCACGTGGGTCATCGAGTAGCTTTCGGCATCAAGACGCAGGGGCTCCCAAGTAATCTGCACCAGACAAAGTGCTGCTGCGATGAGGGTTCCGATGAGGATGCCCCGTAGGATGATGCCGCTACCCTTCAGGAGGAAGATGCGGCGGATTGAACGTTCGGTAGCGCCAAGGGCTTTTAGGATTCCTATCGTGGCCTGCTTCTCGAAGATGATGATGAGGAGTGCGGAGACGATGGCGATGGCGCAGACGATGCACATGATGGTGAGGATGAGGGTTACGTTGCTGTTCAGCAGGTCGAGCCATGAGAAGAGGGCGGGGCGGCTCTCGACCAAGGTCTGCATCGTCAGGTCGTAGGGCAATTGCTCCAGGATGCGGGGGGCGACGTTGTCCAGCTGACCGAGGTCGTCGAGGAACAGTTCATAGCCTCCGGCCACGCTGTCGCCCCATCCGTTCAGGCGTTGCACCACCCGCAGGTCGCCGACGATATAGACCTCGTCCATCTCCCGCAGGTCGGTGTTGTAGATACCGCTGATGGTGAAGGCACGAGCCCGGGGGGCACCCTCGTGCCAGAAGTAGGTACGCAGCTTGTTCCCTGGGGAGACCTCCAGTTTGGTGGCGAGGGTTCGCGAGACGAGGACTTCGTTCGACACCTCTCCGCCGCCGGTACCTCCCAGTTGGGGAAAATGGCCTTCCACCAGACTGCTGGAGAAGAACGAGGTGTCGCTGTCGGGGGTCATTCCTCGCAGGATTACGCCGTGGATTTGCCCTCCGGTCTTAACCATGCCGCCCTTGGTGGCGAAAGGCTGTAGGTGGCGTACCCCCGGGGTGGTCTGCAGGCGCTGCACCAGTGCGGAGTCCACTGCCATCGGTGCCTCTTGGTAGGAAGGGTTGGATGAGAATGGCATCACCGTGATATGGCTTCCGAAGCCTGCTACCTTGTCTGCGATGGAGTTCTGGAAGCCTCTCAAGACGCACACGGCCAAGAGCATCACCACCACGCCGAGGGTTATGGCGGCGACGGCGACGGAGGAGAGGGGGGCGGAAAAGCCCCCATCCCCTCTGCGCGGAAGGAAACGGGTGGCTATGAACCGTTCGAAACGCACCTAGAACGAGAGGGCGATGGCGATGAAGTCGTCCGCTTTCAGCGAGGCGCCGCCGATGAGGCCGCCGTCGATGTCCGGGCAGGCGAAGAGTTCCTTCGCGTTGGAGGGCTTGCAGCTGCCGCCGTAGAGGATGCTGATTTCGTCGGCCACGGCTTGTCCGTACTTGCCGGCCAGCAGCGAGCGAATGTGGGCGTGTATCTCCTGCGCCTGTTCGGGCGTGGCGGTCTTGCCGGTGCCGATGGCCCACACGGGCTCGTAGGCGATCACCACCTCCTGCATCTGCTCGGCGGAGAGGTGGAAGAGGCTCTGCTCCACCTGGGTCTTCACCACCTCCAGCTGGCGACCTGCCTCGCGTTCCTCAAGCACCTCGCCTACGCATACGATGGGTTTCAGCCCATGGGCCAGCAGGCGGTCCACCTTGGTTGCCACCACCCGGTCGGTCTCGCCGTAGTAGGCGCGCCGCTCGGAGTGGCCGACAATGCAGTAGTCTATTTCCATGCTCTCCAGCATCTCGGCGGAGACTTCGCCCGTGAAGGCGCCGCGCTCCTCGGCGGCCACGTTCTGGGCGCCCACGGCGAAGTAGCTGTCATTGGCATAGTCGGTGGTCATTTCCAGGTATGGGTAGGGGGGGCAGACCACGAGGATGGTGTTGCTATCCAGGTCTTTCTGCTCAAGTTGTTCCATGATTCCTTCCACCAGTTCATCGGCTTCCGTGAAGGTGCAGTTCATCTTCCAGTTGCCGGCAACGATATGTTTTCTCATAGGGGTAGATGTTTTGAGGGTTAATATGATGCAAGAAACGCCGGATAGGGGGATTTATTATGTGGGGCGGGGAAAAAAATGGGCGTGTAGATTCAACTACGAAGTGCAACACTGTTGTGCAAAGATAGTAAAAATATTTGTTTTGGTGTATAAAAGTTCAAAAGTTTTCTAGGACGAAGGTTCAGCTGGGTCTGAACATGGAGGATGAAATCATCTGACAGAGAAGAGAAATCGGAGTTTTTGGGGATGTATTGTCGGATGAGTTTGTTGGTGTTCTCGACAAATCCTTTCTCCCGGGAGGAATAGGGGTGAGCGAAGAAGACCTTGGTATGAAGCATGTGGGCGATGTATTTGTGGTCGGCGAACTCTGTCCCGTTGTCAGTGGTGATGGAGAGGATATGTTTTTCGAATGGGCGCAGAAGCTGCACGACGAGCCTGGCGACGGCCTTGGCAACGTTGCGACAAACGAGAGCAGAACAAACTCGCATGCTTTGCCGGAAGTTGCGGAAGCTGAGCGAAGAGCAAGCTCGCTTACTCTTCCGAAGTGAAGCAACGCAGATGAAATCAGCCATAGCAATGTCAGCGAAGCTAATGGTGCGGGCCGAAATTCGGAGAAATCCGCGCCCCGTCGCCGTCCTGCGGGCAATAAAATCGGGTCTGCGGCGTTATGTAGAATAATCTTCCGCGAAGTATGAATAAAACGACAAAAGTAGCAATGAACGAGCAATACTCAGGAAAGACTTATGTAGGCAGCGACGAGCTGTATGCCGACGTGCAGCGGTGCATGCGGCTGGTGGCGGAGATGAACAGCGGCGTGCAGGCTAGAGTGATACGTGAAATAATAAAATGATATGAATAGACCCAATCCCAACGAAGCTTTTCCCAATCCCAACCTGCCACGCCTCTGTTTCATCAAGAACGTGGTGAAGAATCCGCGCATCATCATCGGCGACTACACCTATTACGATGATCCGGAGGGTGCCGACCAGTTTGAGAAGCACGTGACCCACTTCTACGACTTCATCGGCGACAAGTTAATTATCGGCAAGTTCTGTGCCATTGCCAAAGGTGTGGAGTTTGTGATGAATGGTGCCAATCACAGGATGGACAGCGCGACAACCTACCCGTTTTACATCATGGGTGGCGACTGGGGAAGTGCCATTGCCCCTGTAAAGGACGAGTTGCCCCTAAAAGGTGACACCGTCGTTGGCAATGATGTATGGATTGGTCAGAACGTGACCATCATGCCCGGCGTTCATATTGGTGACGGTGCCATCATCGGAACCAACTCGGTTGTAGCCAAGGACATTCCCCCATACGCTATCGCCGTAGGTAACCCTTGTCGCGTAGTCAGGAAACGCTTTGACGATGATTTGATTGGGTTGTTGCTCAAATTCAAATGGTGGAATAAAAGCATCGAGGAGATCGAATCCCTAATGCCGATTCTCTCTTGCGGAGATTTGGAGAAGATTAAAAATGAGATAAGGGCAAGATTATGATCATACTGATAACTGGTGCGTCACACACAGGGAAGACCCTATTGGCACAGCGTATGCTTGAGAGATACAGGTACCCATACCTCTCTGTCGACCATCTGAAGATGGGCTTGATCCGCAGCGGAAATACGAGTCTTACTCCAGAGGATGACGAGGCATTGACTGATTATCTTTGGCCGATTGTCAGAGAAATGATAAAAACAGCGATTGAGAATCGGCAGAACCTTATCGTGGAAGGCTGCTATATTCCTTTTGACTGGAGGAAAGATTTTGACGAACAGTATTTGCAATCCATTCGGTTTGTTTGTCTTGCTATGTCGGACAGTTTCATAGATGCCCATTTCGATGAGATTCGAAATCATACTTCTGATATAGAATCAAGGCTGTATGACATGGACAACACTGTCGATTCGTTGAAAGCAGACAACTATCATTTCATCAAAGAATTCACCCAAAGCGGTGAGGTCGTAACGTTGATAGATGATGATTACGAGAAGGCTATCATAGACTTATTAGGATGATTAAACAAGAAACAATATGAAGAAAGTAATCGTAATTTCCACCAGCCTCAGGGCTGGGTCGAACAGCCAGATGCTGGCTGAACAGTTTGTCGAGGGCGCGAAAGCCGCAGGAAACGAGGTGGAATTCATCACCCTCAGGGGCAAGGAAATCAAGTTTTGCGTTGGATGCCTCGCGTGCCAGAAGACGGGCGCCTGTGTCTTCAAGGACGATGTGCCGGCCATCATGGAGCAGGTGCTGAATGCCGACATGGTGTGCTGGGCGACGCCCATCTACTACCACGAGATGAGCGGCCAGATGAAGACCCTCATCGACCGCATGAACGCCATGTACCCGAAGGACTACCGCTTCCGCGATGTCTATCTGCTGGCTACCGCCACCGAGGACGAGGAGCACGTGCCCCAACGCACCGTCGCGGGCCTCACGGGCTGGATCGACTGCTACCCCAAGAGCCGCCTCGCCGGCACGCTCTTCTGCGGCGGTGTCACCATGCCCCGCGACATTGCCGGCAATGCCCAACTACAGCAGGCCTACGAGATGGGCAAGCAAGTGTGAATTACTAATGATAAAAGATGTGGAATTATACGAAGCAATAAACACAAGAAGAACCGTCCGTGAGTTTCTGGACAAGGAGAGTTCCAGTAATCAACGGCATCGATAAAAACACCAATAATACACACATGCTGGATTTCCACCATCTCACCCTCGCCGACCGCGAAGCCTACCAGGCCGTGAGCCTGAAGTCGGGTCGCCGCAACTGCAACTTCACCTTCGCCAACCTCATCGGCTGGCAGTTCTGGTTCCAGACCGAGGTGTGCGTCCTCCCCGACGCGGTGGTGCTGCGCTTCCACCTGGATGGCGCCCCGGCCTACATGCTCTGCATGGCCGGCACTCCGTCGTGCGAACTGCTGCAGGCCCTCTGCGAGGACAGCGGCCACCGCCTTACACTCCTGGGGCTGGAGGACGATGCTGCCCTGCAGCTGCAGCAGAACGCCTGCCGCGAGGGCATCAATATCACCGTCGAGCCTCGCCGCAACCAGTACGACTACCTCTACCGACGAGCCGACCTGGCCTCGATGGCGGGTGGCAAGCTGAAGGCCAAGCGCAACCATGTCAACAAGTTCCGCTCCGAGCACCCCGACTTCGTATACCGTCCGCTCGAGCCCGCCCTCTTCGACGAGTGCCGCCGCCTCACCGCCCTGTGGCAGGAGGAAACGCACCACGACAACCCCGACTACGGCGACACCCTCGCCGCCGAGCATCGCGCCATGGAGAACGTCTTCGCCCACTGGGACGAACTCGGCATGGTGGGTGGCAGTATCTTTGTGGACGGCGCGATGGTGGCCTTCACCTACGGCAGCCTTGTTACCGACGACACCCTGGATGTCTGTGTCGAAAAGGCCGACCGCACCGTCGACGGCGCCTTCAGCATCATCAACCAGCAGTTCGCTGCCCACCTGCCCGAAAGCATCCTCTACCTCAACCGCGAGGAGGACATGGGGCTGCCCGGCCTCCGCAAGGCCAAACTGTCGTATCATCCAGATATATTGTTGACTTACAATGCAGTATACTTTGCATAGGATGACCGCCGCCGATGCGCCGCTCACCGTCGAGTGGATGGTGCGGCAATATGGGTTCGACCGCGGACTACCGCATCGAGGAGGAGACTCCGCTCATCGCCACGGAGCGCCCCGACCTGCTGGCCGCCATGAATGCACGTCGCTACACCGCCGTCTTCTCCTTCATCGTCGCACCCGACTACCGCGGCACACGCCTCAACTACGACATGCTGATGTCGATCATGCCGGAGTTGGAGGCGCACTACGACTTTGTCTTCGTCCCAGTCCTGCACCGCCTCAAGACCCACCGCTACTGGCAGCGGTGGGGTGCCGTGGAATTCTATCGCGATACCGACTGCGTCTACTATCGGTTGCCGCTACATTCGTCTATATCCGCGTGAAGATATAGGTGTCGGTGCCCATCATTCGCTCCATGTCGGCATTGTCGGTGTCGAGTACGATGCGTTGGGTGTCAGCCTCGTAGGTATATTCCACCTCATCAATGATTTCCTCGCCCGTTTCGCTGTCGGTCATCGCTATGACAACCCGGATTTTGTCCCCGTCGACGGCATAGTTGAAATCGAATTCCGTCTCCGCTTCTTGGTTGTAATCGGGGTAATCGGGAAGTTCGATGAAGCCTCTCTCGGTGTATACCCCCTTCTCGCTATCGATGAAGTTGAGGAGGCATTCGAGGGTGAAGTTCACCGTAACACCCTGCTGCACATACGAATGTTCAATCAGGCACCGCCACACGGTGCCCGCCAGGTCATTGGCCGTCAAGGCGGCGGATTCAACGGTTGTCGTGGCGGGTTCTTTCTCGCACGAGGCGAAGCTCATGCCCAGGGCCGATGCCAGCAGCAGCATCGCAAACAGTTTGAGTGTTTTTTTCATCTTTTTGGGGTTTAATGCGTTTGCAAATATAATACCCGCAAAATGGATGAAATCTGACAAAGGGCGGGAATATTTTCCCGCCCTATTTTCCGATCAAGGTCACAGTGTTGCGTTTGTGGATGCAATCCCTCTGCCTCTGCATGGCGGCCGGTGTAAGGTCGCGGGCAGTGCCGCAGAGGGAGGGGCCATGACGCCTACTCCCCAATGACAACTTTCGTGTTGCCCTCCACCTTTCCGTCGTCACCGCCACCGTAGACGTTGCCGTGAATGTAGCCGTGCTTGATGAGCACGTGGGTGGCGTTGTCCTTTTCCTGGGGCATGGATACGGTGCTGCTGCTGCCGAGGCCGCCGCCGTAGACATTGCCCATCACGGTGCCGCTTTCCATAATGATTTTGAGGGCACTGGAATAAGGGAGGGGGGCGCTGTGAAAATAGAGACCATAGTCGGCCTGGTTGCCGCCGCCGTAGACACTTCCGCGAACCAGCGGGCGGTGGCGGTGCCGCTTGTCCCCGTCAAGTGTGCTGGCGGCCACCGAGTCGGGATGGCCGATGGTCACCCTAACCTCACCGAAGGGTTTGCCGCGGTCCTCGTTGCCGCCAAAGACGTTGTTAACTTCGCCGCCGATGATGTTCACCCGCACATCGCCGTAGACATTGGCCGGGTAGGTACCATACATCAATCCTAACCCCTTGCCGCCTCCATAGATGTCGCCACGGATGTCGCCTTTGTAGAAGTTGATGGTTGTGGGGTAACCCAGTCTGTTCATGGGTGAAGTCGATCCCCCAAAGTAATAGTCATACATACCATTGGTATCAATAGAGACCCACATCGGAAGTGGATGACGGAGACCGTCTGTCGACTGCTCGCCTAACCACCTGTCGGTCAGGCGTCCTTCCCGCAGCCCCAGGGTTTCATGCTCGGTCACCACCCGTCCGCCGCAGGTTTTGCCCATCAGGCTTCCGCCGTAGAGGTTGCCGATGGTAGGGGCTTCGGTTGAATCGGGGTGTCCCACATTGATGCGGATGCTACTGAAAGTGGCCGTTTCCGCCCCCCGGCCGCCACCGAAGACATTTCCGCCGATGCGACCGCCGAGGAGGTCTATGGTGATGGGCTGCATGATGTAGCCCCATGTGTCGCAGCCGCCGAAAAGCGATCCACTGACTACGCCGTTGGTCATCAGGATATTGATTCGCTCGCCGTATTTGCTGTTTGATCCGCCAAAAACGTCCCTATGTATATAGCCGCCCAAGATGCGGAGGTCGGTGTTGCCAGTGTTGCTTGGGGTGTAGTGCTCGCTGGGGTTGTAGTTGATGTCGCCGCTCTCGCCCGCAGTGGGATTGGAAGGCGGAGGTATGACCAGCTTGCGGACATGCCCATAGTTCCCGCCGCCATAGACGGTGCCGTAAATCTCTGCTTGGTCGGCAATGACCACCGTGGAGTTGAGCACCTCGCCTACACGGACAAACTGGTAAGGAGAAGCCCACCCCTCGAAGCCACCGTTTATGGGGTACAGGCCGCAGCCTGCACCGAAAACGTTGCCGTTAGGCGCACCGTTGATACCATGGTACTGCATGCGATAGCCGACAATCTGGGTGGTGTCCTCGCCCATATTGCCGTCGGCAGAATAGATATATTGACCGCCATATTCGTTGAGGCCTACTGCCGAAGTGCCGGAAGTGGTAACGTGGCGCTGGTAGCCGCCAATCTCGCTATTGCCGCCGATGTAGACATAGGTGTTGCCGCGGTGCCAGCCGGCGTAGTTGTCCACCACCAGGTTGTTCTGCAGGCGGAGTTCGGTGCCGTTGACCGAGCCGGCCACGAACGAGCGCACCTTGCCGCCGGTGATGATGACCTGGCGGTCGCCGCCGGCGGGGGAATAAGTGTTGCCCGAGCCGAAGACGGCGCCGATAATCTCGCCTCCCTTGATGCGCACCACCGACACGTCGGTCGGGTCGGTGCAGGCGGCGTTGAGGGTGTCCCAGCCGCAGCCCGAGACACAGCTGTAGATATAGCCGCCCTCGATGGTGAGCAGACGCTTGCCGCGGCTGTCGTCGTTCGAGACGCCGCCGTAGATGGAGCGGGGGTACTGGAATGTGCCGCCGCCGCCGATGCCGCCGCTGGGATTCTGGTTGGTCAGTATCAGTGTGCCGTTGGAGAGGAAGCGGCGGTTGTAGGCCTCGGTGCCGATGAATCCGCTCTTGATGGTCAACTCGAACACCCGCTCGTTGATGTCCTGGTAGGGCATGCGCATCCAGTAGTTGCCGGCGCGCGGCGGGCGGATGATGTGCAGGTTGCAGTTCATGTAGTCATACTTGCCCGTCTCGCGGAAGGTCTGCGTCTCCTGGGCGCGATCGAAGTCGTTGCCCAGTATCATGCGCACCTGGTTCTTGCGGCCGTGGAAGATGACGCGGGGCGAGGACATGCGTGTTTCTGCATTGGAAATGAATTCATTCCACCCGTAGTAGCCGATGGGGTAACCGATATAGCCGCTTTCGATGCGCATGGTCATACGGAAACTCTTGCCCTCATCCACGGCGGCCGCCTCGGCGGCGAGGCTGTCGGTCTGGTTCCGCAACTGTCCCGCCACAGTGTTTTGTTTGTCGGTCGAGTTGGTGCCGTGGTAGTGGTCTGAATAGTGGAGTCGCCAATATCCAGCTCTGGTGTTTTCTGTGTCGGGATACCAGCGGCGGGTGCCTATGCCGCCGCCCAGCACCCACAGGAATGAGGGGTAATTCCTTATGTGGTAATAAAGCGATCCATCGAGAGTGGTTTGAGATACCAATCCGCGGCCAATGGTGAGGTTATAACCCTCGCAGCTCAACATGCCGCGCACGGCATACGCTCCCTCGAATCCCAAGGCTTGATAGGCCGTATTGGGGTTGGTGTTAATATTTTTGAGAAAATTATCAGGCGCGCTCGGGTTGAAGGTAGTAATGTATTCAAACTTGGTGTCGGCTCCAAGTGGGATGGCACGCCCACCGGCAAATCCGGTCCACGATGATGCACGAGTCTTCCAGGTCTCTATTCCGCTGTTGAAACGGTTTCCATAAGCCGGCGTGTAACCGTCGAGGGTACCGTTGGGGTAGATGGAGGTATGTGTGGCGGGTATGTTCATCTTCATACCCCAATTCCTTCGACCCTCGTGTACTGATGTGGTGGAATCGAATGGTGCGGTGTTCCGGACAGTATCTGTTCCATCCGGGAACACCGAGTAGAAGCCGTTGTCGTAGACTATAAAGTTACGCTCCACGCCGAGCGCGTCGCCGTCGGCGTGCGGCTGCACGGTGTTGGAACCCGTGCGTGTGGCGGCGCGCCGCACCCGGGCATGGGCCCACAGCGCCTCGAACTCGACCACCATACCGTACTCGGTGTCGGGGTCGAAGAGCAGTTCCTCGTCGCCGTCCACCATGGAGGTGTCCGCTATGCTTCCGCTCACGTAGGCGGCCAGCAGCGTGCTGTCCTTGCGCATCACCCGGCCGCCGCTCACGCTCTTGATGCGCCACTTGTAGAAGCCGCGCCAATGGACGGTGTTCTCGGGGTTGGTGGTGTAGACATGGGGCGGGGTTCCCTCGGTGGGGCGAACGTAGAAGGGGTTCGCGATGGCGCGGTAGGGATAGTAGCCCGTACCCTCCACGCGGTTGGCCGCGTCGAGAGTGGCATAGTAGACAAAGGTATGGTACAGGCGCTCCTGGGGCTTGATGCCCACACGCACCGTGGTGGCGTTGAGGGTGAAGCGGTGGGGCTGAGGCCTGCGGTCGAAAGTGTTCTCCTTGTAGTAGACCGTGTTGGTGCCGTTGCCGTAGTAGACAATCTTCACGTCGCGCGGGTTTTGCGAGCGGATGGGTGTGTTACCGCCGTTGGGCATGTCCACGCCGGAATAGTAGTTCCAGTTGTGGTCCTCCAGGTCGTTCAGCACCACCGAGCCGGCCTGCACATTGTCGGTCGAACCGTCGGGGTAGAGACCTGTCAGCGGGGCGTCGGTGAACTGGGCTTGGGCGAAAAGAGACACTCCCAGCAGGATGGTTGCAATGTGGATACGTCGCGGGAAGCGGACGTTATTTGTATAATCAATCATAATCTTTATACACAATAATTTACTTGTTTATAGCATATTACATAATTATTTAAATTCATCAAGGATGTACAAATATACAAAAAAAAATTCAATACAATATAAAAAACATCCGTTCCGCCTGAAAGCGGGAGAGCTCATTCCCCGACAAGGAAGACCGTGTTCCTTTTGTGGAGGTTCACCCGTGTGCGTTCCTTCTGCCACTGCCTGGCGGTCAGGGTGCGGATCTGCTGGGTGGGCAGTGTGAGGTCGCAGGCCACGCAGATGGAGGTAGTGGGTTGCAGCACAGTGCTTAGCGCCTCCAACAGTTGGTTGTTGCGGTAGGGGGCTTCGATGAAAAGCTGCGTCTGGTGCTCGCGCAGGGCACGCTCCTCCAGGTGGCGGATGGCGGCGGCGCGTTTCGACTTCTCCACAGGCAGGTAGCCCACGAAGGCGAAACTCTGGCCGTTCAGCCCGCTGGCCATCAGCGCCAGCATCAGCGACGACGGCCCCACGAGCGGAACCACCTCGATGCCTCGGCGTTGCGCCACCCGCACAATCATCGCACCGGGGTCGGCCACGCATGGCAACCCGGCCTCGGACAGCAGCCCGATGTTCTCGCCGCGGTCGATGGCGTCCAGGTAGCCGCCGATCTCGCCGTGCGTCGTGTGCTCGTTAAGCACATGGAAATCAGTCTCGTCAATAGGGTAGGGGTACCCCGCCTTCTTCAGGAAGCGCCGCGCCGTGCGCAACTCCTCCACAATAAAGGTGCGGCACGTGCCCAACCACTCATGGTTTCCCCCTGGAAGTGAATCCGTTAGCTCCTCCGCCCCAATCGGAACGGGAAACAGTATCAGTTTGCCTTTCTTCATTATTGTTGCTGTTTTTCTTTGTGTCCGTACTTGTCTCGTCCTCAACGGGTTCGCTCATCGGCGCGAACGAGGTTCCGAGGTAGGTGGTAGCCGAGGCCCTGCCTTCCTCCGACACCGTAAATCCGTAGAAATGAACCTCCTGACCCGCCCACTGGTCGGGCAGCACAAAAGCCAGCCCCCGGCTGCGCCGCTCGGCCGGCGCCGAGAGGATGCCCGTGCCGCTGGCGGGATGGTAGGCGTAGACCACCACGCGGTCGTCCATACGCGCCTGCGACGAGCGCCTGTTCGTCTCGTACACAGCCTCCACGCGCATCCCGTCCCCCATCCTCAACTCGGTGAAACGAACCCCGGGCAGCGACCCCCTGGAGAGCTGCAGACCGGCGTAGTCGATGGCTACGGTGCCGTCTATATGCCTGAAACACTTCTTGTTGTGGTGCATAAAAAGGTTGCACTCCGTCATCTCCGCTTCGTCCGACGCCCGCTTCAGCCCGAGCCGTATCGGCTCCAGCACGCGCGACGCCAGGCCAATCATCACCTTGAACACGCTGCGCTGCCGCAGCTGCGCCTCGGTCTTGGCATCGTTAATCGTTGGCTGGTAGGACCTTACGCACCACTTACCCATGCGGTAGTAGCCCACCACCTTGCCCACGCGGCCGCTGTAGCCGCCCAGTATTCCCTGTTCTATCTTTGCCATAACGTTGCATTTTTTTCACCTTAACGCACAAACACCCCATTTATTGCCCATCCAAGAAGAAAAGAAAAACCGCAGTAAAACCAAAGATCAGCAATCCACTAACCGACAGCCTGTTGCCACACTAAAAAAATGCCTCCCAATTGCAAAAAAAGTTGTATTTTTGCATCCCGTTTTGCATCCTATATAATGAAGAATATGGTTATCACTGACGCTCTTACGCAAGCCGTGTCCGCCGCCCTGGCCACCCTCTACGGCATCCAGCAGCAGCCCTCCGACATCCAGCTCCAGGCCACCCGCAAGGAATTCGCGGGCGACTATACCCTCGTCGTCTTCCCCTACGTCAAGCAGGCCCGCAAGGCTCCCGAAGCCGTCGCCGCCGAACTGGGCGAGGCTGTCAGCCAAAACCTCCCCGAGGTGCAGGGATTCAACGTGGTCAAGGGTTTCCTTAACTTTGAAATCAGCGACCGCTACTGGATCCAATTCCTCTCCGAAAGGGTAGGGGAGCCTCGCTATGGCCTGGTGGATGCCACCCCGTCCGATATTCCAGTGGTGGTTGAATACAGCAGCCCTAACACAAACAAACCCTTGCACTTGGGTCATATACGCAACAACCTCCTGGGGTGGTCTGTCAGCCGTCTCCTCGAAGCCACCGGTGCCAACGTGAAGAAAGTCAACCTGGTCAATGACCGTGGCATACACATCTGCAAGAGTATGCTGGCCTGGCAGCGTTACGGTGGCGGCGAAACCCCCGAAAGCAGCGGCATGAAGGGCGACCACCTGGTGGGAAAATACTACGTCGAGTTCGACAAACACTATAAGGACGAGGTCAAGTCCCTGATGGATGGCGGCATGGAAGAGGACCAAGCCAAGCGCGAAGCCCCCATCATGCTTGAGGCGCAGGCCATGCTGAAGCGGTGGGAAGAGGGCGACACCGGGGTGCGTTCCCTGTGGGAACGCATGAACGGTTGGGTCTATGCCGGCTTCGACGAGACCTACAGCCGCCTCGGCGTGGGCTTCGACAAGATATACTACGAGTCCAACACCTATCTGCTCGGCAAGGAACTCGTCCAGAAAGGACTCGACATGGGAGTCCTCTTCCGCAAGGATGACGGCTCGGTATGGTGCGACCTCACTGCCGACGGCCTGGACCAGAAGCTGCTGCTCCGCAAGGATGGCACCAGCGTCTACATGACCCAGGACCTGGGTACAGCCCTCCTGCGCCACAAGGACTTCGGCGCCGAACGCCTCATATATGTGGTCGGCAACGAGCAGGACTACCACTTCAAAGTGCTGAAACTGATACTCTCCAAGCTCGGTTTCGAGTGGGCCGACAAGGTGTACCACCTCAGTTACGGCATGGTGGAGCTGCCCAGTGGCAAGATGAAATCCAGGGAGGGTACCGTGGTGGATGCCGACGACCTGATAGATGAGATGGAAAAGACCGCCGAAGAGATGAGCCGCGAGCGGGGAAAGAACGACGAACTCTCACCCGAAGAACAGGAACACCTCTACCATATACTGGCATTGGGGGCACTGAAATACTTCATCCTCAAGGTGGACCCGACAAAAAACATGCTGTTCAATCCGGCAGAGAGCATTGATTTCAACGGAAATACAGGTCCATTTATCCAGTACACCCATGCGCGCATACGCTCCATAGTGCGCAAAGCGGGCGAAATAGGGGAGTGGTCTGCCGGGAATGTGGCACTGAACGAGAAGGAGCGTTCGGTAATCAAATCCCTGCATACCTTGCCTGAAACGCTGCAACAGGCGGCGGCAGCCTACAGTCCCGCCATGGTTGCCAACTATGCCTACGACCTGGCCAAGGCGTTCAACAGTTTCTATCAGGACACACCCATCCTGAAAGAGGAGGATGGCGGGAAGAAATGCCTGCGCATAGCCCTGTGTGCCGCTGTGGCCAACGCATTGAAAAACACAATGGACATACTGGGCATCGAGGTGCCGGAGAGGATGTAGAGGCCGGACATGAGGACGTATGCAAAGGCGATGGAAGTGCCGGACTATCTGTGCGACCGCGACGACCGGCTGCACACGTGGGCAGCCGTCAGACTATGCCAGGAGGTGTCGGAACTGCACAGCAAAGCCACCGGCATAGGCTACGAGACCCTGCGAGAGAAAAACCTCATCTGGATTATCTCGCGCGCGTACTATATTATATATAGAAGACCCAGGGCATTCGAAAAGGTTATGTTAAGTACGTGGTCTAGGGGCAACGACGGTCTTTTCGCATTCCGCGACTATCGGATGGAGAGTACGGAGGGAGAGGCGCTGTTGGAGGGGACGACCTACTGGCCGTTGATCAACTATGAGACCCACAAGCCCGTCAGGTTGAACGACACGCTGGCGGACTATGAGTGCTCCTCCCAAAGGGCTTCCGACAGGGACACGCTGGAGCGCCTGCGTCTGCCAGACATGAGCGATGCGGACGGACGAATGGAATCGGTCGCGCATTACTCGATGATTGACCATGTTGGACACGTGAACAACTCGGAATACGTGCGGCTGCTCTTCGACAGCGTTATGCAGACGGGGTTCGATTTGGGGCGACCGTACAGCCTGGAACTGAACTACAACCACGAGACGGAACCCGGCGACAGGCTTGCTGTGTTGCGTAAACAGGACGGGGATGCTCATTGGATCCAAATAACGAATTCTCGTGGCGTTAGCGTATCGGCCAGAATTTCAAGGCCATAAATCATCAATATCGGGGTTATGTTAAGTAGGATTATTGGAGAACTATGGAGATGTGTATTGCAAAGCCCTGCCCCGTTGCTGTAACTTGTAACGTCCCAATCAGAGGCAGGTGTCGATGATGGCTTGGCGGTCGATGCGGCAGTCGCGTTTGAGTTGCGGGACGCTGCCGTGCTGGATGAACTGGTCCGGGATGGCGAGGATGCGCAGGTTGGGTACCTGTGCGGGATGGTGCGTGGCGAGGTGTTGCATGACGGCTTCGCCGAAGCCTCCGAGGCGGACGCCGTCCTCGACGGTAACCAGTTTGCGGTAGCCGACGGCGGCCACTTGGTCGAGCAGCCGGATGTCGAGTGGTTTGAGGAACCGCATATCGTAGACGGCGACGGATATGCCTTTGGTTTGCAGTTCGTTGGCGGCGGCGAGGGCGTCGTTTGCCGGGTGTCCGAGGGCGAGGATGGCGATGTCGGTACCCTGGCGGAGGGTACGCCCCTTCCCTATCTCGATTTCCTCCAACTGGCACTGCCACTGTGCATTGACGCTTGCGCCACGGGGGTAGCGGATGACTGTCGGGCCGTGGCCAGGGAGTTGAGCGGTGTACATCATGCGGCGCAGCTCGTGGTCGTCGCTGGGTGCACAGATGGTGAGTCCAGGGATGGGACGGAGTGCGGCAAGGTCGAAGGTGCCATGGTGGGTGGGGCCGTCGTCGCCGACCAGTCCGGCACGGTCGAGGCAGAGGACGACGGGCAGCCCTTGCAGTGCCACGTCGTGGATGACCTGGTCGTAGGCGCGCTGGGCGAAGGAGGAGTAGATGTTGCAGAAGGGCACCATGCCCTGGGCTGCGAGTCCGGCGGCGAAGGTTACGGCGTGCTGCTCGGCGATGCCGACATCGAAGACGCGGTCGGGCATTTGCTGCTGCATGAGATTGAGCGAGCAGCCGGTGAGCATGGCTGGTGTGATGCCGACGATAGCGGGGTTCTGCCGTGCCAGTTCGATGATGGTGTGGCCGAATACGTCCTGGTATTTGAGAGGTTGTCCCTGGCTTTGGGTGGCGATTTGCTCGCCGGTGTGCGCGTCGAAGTGTCCCGGGGCGTGGTAGGCGACGGGGTTGCGCTCGGCTTGGGGCAACCCCCTACCCTTTCGTGTAACGACGTGCAGGAGCATGGGGTCGCCGAGGTCGCGGAGGCGCGTGAGAATGTCGATCATGGCCGGTATGTCGTGTCCGTCAACGGGGCCGAAGTATCTAATCCCGAGTGCTTCGAAGAGGTTGGTGTTGCCGAGGGCGACGGTTTTTGCCACATGGGTGAGTCGCTGGAAGAAGGGTATGGACTGGCGGCGGATGCCGTCGCCGGTATCCAGTTTTTGCCATACCTGCTCCTTGAGGCGGTTGTAACGTCGCGAGGAGGTGATGCGGGTGAGGTTGCTGTTGAGTCCGCCGACGGCGCGGTCGATGGAGATGCCGTTGTCGTTGAGAATCACCAGGATGTTGGCTTTTGAGAGCCCCACGTTGTTGAGAGCCTCGAATGCCTGTCCGCCGGTGAGCGACCCGTCGCCGATGACAGCGATGTGCTTCCGATCGGTGTTGCCTTGCAGACGCGATGCGACGGCCATGCCTAGGGCGGCGGAGATGGAGGTGGAGGAGTGTCCAGTTCCGAAGGCATCGTACTCGCTTTCAGCCATTTTCGGAAATCCACTGAGGCCGCCATAGGTGCGTATGGTGGCGAACTGTTGGTAGCGGCCGGTGAGTATCTTGTGGCCGTAGGCTTGGTGGCCGACATCCCACACGAGGCGGTCGTCCGGGGTATTGAACAGGTAGTGCAGCGCCACGGTGAGTTCGACGGTGCCGAGGCTCGAGGCCAGGTGTCCGGGATGGGTGGAGAGGGTGTCGATGATGTAGGCGCGCAGTTGGTCGGCTATGTCCTGTAACTGGTTTTGCGGCAGTTGTTTGAGGTCGGCTGGCGAATGTATGTCGGCGAGGGTCATTGTGCGGAAACGGGAGTTTGAGGGGTTATTGATTGTTGTAGTGGTAGCTGGGCGACTGTTTTTTTAGGGGTTCGAAGTTCTTGTTGAGGCGCTTGTCGGCTTGCCGCCCCTGGGCGCCCTTGCGGAGTTCCCACTTGCCGTCGACGAAGGCATAGGCGAGTTCTACGCCCGAGGGCATGTAGTAGTGGAACAGACCCTCCATGCCGGGTACGTGGGGTTCCACCTCGTCGAAGATGATGAACTGTTCCTTGTGTTCTTTGGTTTTCTCGACGGTGCGGTAGCGGTTGGTACCCTTGATTTTCTCGCGGCGTTGCTCCACCTCCTGCACGTACTGGGTTTCGTAGGAGAGGTTGACCATGGCATCGTTGGCGTATTCGAGGATGATGCGCCGTAGGTTGCGTTCGCGGCGGAACAGCGGGCCACCGAACTGCAGCTTGCCGCTGCGGATGACGACGGGTTCTATGATTTTGCGCTCGGTGAGGTTGTCCACGCCGTTCCATCCGAGGAGTGTGTACCATGTGCGCTCGGAGGTGGATACCTGGATGATTTCTTGGTAGACGGCGCCGAGCCAGTTGTCGGGCGCGAGCAGCGACTCCTCGCGGTTCATGATTTCCTCCGAGCGGTCTGTCAGGGCGATATGGTGGTATTCCTCCTCGCGCTCATTATAATATTGAGCCATGCCAAAGCACTCGAACTCGCCGTTGTCGCGCACAACGGCCCAGGTGAAGAGTCGCAGATGTCCGTCGGGCGAGGTAAGTACAGAGATGTAGGGAGGGAGATTCCACTTCCAGCGTTCGGAGTTTTCCTCTTCCAGCGCCTCCGTAAGTACAGTGAGTGCCTGTTCGGAGGCTCGGTAGCGCTCGCCCTCGGTGGGGGCGTCGGCAACCAGGGGTATGAGTTCGGCCAGGCGACCCTGATGGGTCCGCATGCGAGCCTTGTCTTGAGCCGTTGCCATCGATGCAAAGGACAAGACGGCCACGAGGAGGAGGGTTTTGGTGGTGGACATAGATGATGGTATAACGCTTCAAAAGACACAATTATTGTGCATTGGGAATCGTTTTTTTACATTTTGGGCGTTTTTTTTTCCCATTTTTCATTTTTCCACTTTCATTTTTCTTTCGTATTTTTGCAATTGGATATTACATTCGAAGATGAAGAACAAACTGCTGATACTAATAATTTTAGCCCTCCTCTCCCCCACCCTGTGGGCACAATTGACCTTGGAGCAATGTCGCCAACGTGCCCTGCGTGCCAACCACGGGCTGAAGGTTGCAGAGGAGAAGGTTGCCGAAACCGGGGCGCTCGAAAAAGCGGCCCTGTGGCAGATGCTGCCCAAGCTCAGCGCCAACGGCACCTACATGTGGATGGACAAGAGTGTCAATCTGTTGAGCGACGAACAGAAAGAACGTCTGCGCAACATCGGCAACGAGGTGCAGGGTGACATCAACGACTATGTGCGCCAGGAGCTGGCCAGCCTGCCCCTCGGCGGCGACGCCATCGGCAACTGGGTGGCGGCCATCCTCTCCGGCATGCCCTTGGCCGAGGGGTTGAACAACTTCGGCTCCGAGGTGGTGCAAAGCCTCGAGACCGACACCCGCAACGTAGCGGTCGGTATGCTCACCCTCACGCAGCCCCTCTACATGGGCGGCAAGTTGCGGTCCATGTACCGAACGGCCGGCCTGATGCATAGCCTTTCGGCTGTGGAGTACGACAAGAAGCGCGAGGAGACGCTGATAGCCGTCGACGAGGCTTACTGGCAGGTGGTCAGTGTGCAGCACAAGAAGGAACTGGCCGGGCAATACGCCGCCCTGCTGCATACCTTCGACGAGAATGTGCAGGCGATGGTGGCGGCCGAGGTGGCCACCAAAGGCGACCAGACCAAGGTACGCGTCAAGCTCAACGAGGCACAGATGAACCTCACCAAGGCCACCAACGGCCTGGCGCTGGCCAAGATGCTGCTGGCCCAACGCTGCGGAATGCCGCTCGACACGGTGTTCGAGGTGGAAGGCCTCGCGGGAACCTCCAGAAATACTATAAATTCTATAATTTCCATAAATCCTGCTGGCAATGGCTTGGACTCTGTCTTCCAACGTCGGTCGGAGATGAAGATGTTGCGCATCGGCGACAGCGTGGCATACGAGGGTATACGGATGGCCAGAGCCATGCTGCTGCCCAATGTGGCCTTCACGGGTGGCTACCTGATGACCACCCCCAACCTTTTCGACGGCTTCCACAACTCGCTGGGCGGTACGCTGATGGCAGGCGTGGTGGTGAACATACCCATCGTACACCCGGGTGCACTCTATTCGCTCAAAGCCGCCAAACATCGCAGACAGGAGGTGGCCTACCAAATGGCCGAGGCACAGGAAATGATAGAGTTGCAGGTCAATAAGTTGAGCTATGAACTTGAGCTGGCCTACAAAAAACTGTCCCAGGCCGAGAGCCACCTGGCCAATGCCGAGGAGAACCTCAAGCTGGCCGACGAGAGTTTCAAGGCCGGCATGGCGAGCAGCAGCGACCTCATGGCCGCGCAAACCGCCTGGCTACAGGCCAAGGGCGAAGTGCTCGATGCGGGCATAGAAATCGAGATGGGTACCCTCTACCTCAACCAGGCTCTGGGCAAATGAACCATTTGGAAAAAAAAAAGCAGAGATATGAAAGAACACAACAAGAGTTTATTGGCAGGCTTGGCTACCGTGATGGCAACGGTGGGCGTGGTGATGCTGGTGGGCCTGCTGGCCATTCGGCCACAGAAAGAAATCATTGGTGGCGAGGTGGATGCGGCAGAGTACCGTGTCAGCAACATGGTTCCCGGCCACATAGACTCGCTCTACGTCCGGGAAGGCGACCGGGTGAGGCGCGGCGACACGCTGGCTCACGTGGCCAGCCGCCAGATCGATGCCAAGATGCAGCAGGCCACCGCCGTGCGCAGTGCCGCCAGTGCGCAAAGTCGCAAGGCTCAAGGCGGTACCCGGGAGCAGCAGGTTCAGATGGCCTACCAGGTATGGCAGAAGGCCAAGGCTGCCGTCGATGTCTACAGGAAAAGCTACGACCGGGTGAAAGGTCTCTACGAGAAAGGTGTGGTCAGCGCACAGAAATACGACGAGGTGGAGGCGCAGTACAAGGTGGCCCAGGCCGACTGTGCCGCTGCCGAGCAGCAGTACCTCATGGCCAAGGAGGGTGCCCAGAAAGAGGACATCGCCGCCGCCGCCGCTCTGGTGAACCAGGCAGGCGGTGCTGTGGCCGAGGTACAGAGCTACCTCGACGACAGCTACCTCATTGCCCCGTGCGACGGCAAGGTGGAGGAGATATTCGTTCGGGTGGGCGACCTGATAGGTACAGGCAGCCCCGTGGTGAGTGTGCTTGACATGGATGACGTGTGGATCTATTTCGCTGTCCGCGAAGACAGGCTGGGTGGCCTTGACGGCGGCGATACCGTGGAAGTTTCCATTCCCGCCCTCGGCAAGCAACACTACCGCTGCACGGTGCGCCGGGTGCATGCCATGGACAGCTACGCCACCTGGCGATCCACAAAAATTGGCGGACAGCACGACGTGAAGAGTTTCGATGTGAAAGTGGTACCCTGCAAACCTATCGAAGGGCTGTTGCCCGGCATGACCGCCGTACTGGAAAACACGAAATAGAGCCACCCTCGTGTGGAAGGTAGCACATAGGGAATTGCGGCGCATACTGAAAAAGCCCAGCTACACCATCATCTTGACGGTGGGTGTGGCCATCTCGTTCCTTTTTTTTGCCACCATAGCCGATGAGGGGCAGCCGCATGAGCTTCCTGTGGCAGTGGTGGATTTGGACGGTACCTACCTCTCGCGCCGGCTTTGCCACGAACTGGACGCCACCCAGGCGGTGAATGTGGTGGCGGTCTACCACACTCACGGCGACGCACGGTCAGCCATGCAGCGGGGCGAGATATTCGCCTTCTACGAAATCCCCCACGGCACCTACGGCGAGGTACTCCGGTTCCGTGCCCCAAGCCTGGAACTCTACACCAACCAGTCCTATTTGCTGGCTGGCTCGTTGAGCTACAAGGAGTTGGCCACCATGGGAAAACTGGCGGCCGGCGCAGTGCAACGCGAGGTGCTGCGCAAAAAGGGCATGGACGAAAACCTCATCATGGGGCTGATACAGCCCATCGCCCTCGACACCCACCCCATCGGCAACAGCAAGGGCAGCTACCAGGTCTACCTCATGACCACCATCATTCCTGGCATCATCATACTGATGGCAATGCTGCAGACCGCCTACGTGATTGGCCGCGAGCAGGAGGAGCGCACGGTGCGTGGATGGATGCGCACGGCACGGGGCAACGCGATGAAAGCTTTCGTAGGCAAGATTCTCCCCTATATGGTCTACTATACCCTGCTGCTGCTGGTGGCCGAAATCATCATGTATGGCCCCATGCATCTGCCCATGTCCGGCAGTTGGGGGCTGATGATGGTGCTGGCACTGTTGTCGGTGCTGGCGGCGCAGAGCGCGGCCTGCTTCCTGATGGGCTGTGTGCCCGACTCCTCGGTGGCCATGAGCCTCACCTCGGCCTATGGCACCCTGGCCTTCACCATGTGCGGCTTCTCCTTCCCGGTCGATGCCATGCCCGTCCCCATGCAGGTCTTCAGCATGCTCTTTCCCCTGCGCTACTACTGGCTGGCCATGCGCGACATCACGCTATTTGACAACGGGATAGGCTATGTATGGCCCCAGTTGTGCGTACTGGCGGTCTTTGGACTACTGCTGGTCGGGGGCGCATTTGTTTTCGGCCGGCAATATGAAAGGAGGGTAAAATGTTGAACCGCTTCATCAGCCACCTGTTCGACATTTGGGAGATCATCACGGCCGAGGTGCGCCGGGTCTTCATGGACAAAACCACCTTGGTCATCTTCTTCCTGGCCACAGCCGTCTATCCATCGCTCTATTACTATATCTACCACCGCGAGATGCTGCAGGAGATGCCGGTGGCGGTAGTGGATTTGTCGCACAGCGAAGCGTCGAAACGCTTTGTCCATAAACTCGATGCCACCCCCGAGCTAGCCGTTACTCACCGCTGCCCTGCCCTTTTGGAGGCCGAGCAGCTGCTGGACTTTCATCAGGTGAACGCCATTTTCCTGCTGCCTGCCAACTATGCCGACTGCCTAAACCACAATCAGACTGCCCGCATCACCTGTTTTTCCGACATCAGCTCGTTCCTCTACTACAAAAACGCCTTGCTGGGCGGCAGCAACGTGATGCTGGACGAGATGCACCACATCGAATTGCAGCACCAGACCGCCTCCAGCCTCGATATCCATAGTGCCGAGGTGCAGGAGCAGCCCATCGGGATCGACGACATCAAACTCTACAACCCCTCGGGCGGCTATGCCTCTTACTTCATCCCAGCCCTACTGCTGCTAGTCATCCACCAAACCCTCTTCTTCGGCATCTGTGTGCTCTGCGGCGACGCCAACGAGAACCGGCGCGCCTTGAAGTACATCCCCACGAGACTACGCTCCCGATCCATATACCGCGTTACCATAGGCCGCATGCTCTGCTTTCTCCTCATCTACATTCCCATCACGCTTTTCGACCTTTGGATTGTGCCGCGCATCTTCGGCCTGCCCCAGTTAGGGAGCGCCACCCATATCGTCCTCTTCCTGCTGCCTTTTTTCATCGCCACCATCTGTTTCTCGATGACCGTGGGCAACCTCTTTGCCCGCGAGCGCATGAGCATATTACTCTGCTGTCTGTTTTTCAGTGTCATACTCTTCTTCATGAGCGGGCTGGTGTGGCCGCAAAGCAATATGCCGCGCTTCTGGTTGGCCTCCAGCTACCTTTTCCCCTCCACCCCCGGCATCCTGGGCTATGTCCGCATCTCCTCCATGGGTGCCACGCTGGCACAGGTGCGCCACGAGTACCTAGCCCTCTGGATGCAGGCCGGCATCTACTTCATCACCTCTACCCTATCGCTGCAATTCATGAGCAAATTCAAACAATAGTATATTAAGTCGAAACTGTTATCTTATGATTAATATCGTCATCTTTGGTGCCCCCGGCGCCGGCAAAGGTACCCAGGCCAACCTGCTGGCCGAACGGTACGACTTCCTGCACATCTCCACCGGCGATCTCCTGCGCCAGGAGGTAAGAATGCAGACCACTGTGGGACAGCGTGTCAAGGCCATTATGGATCGTGGCGATCTTGTGGGCGACGACATTGTCGTCTCGCTCCTCGACCGCGCCTTGCGCCAGCGAAGCACCCACCCTGACCCCGACTCGCAGGAAGACCCCTGGGATGTGGAACGCAAGGGGAAACCTCACCGCCCGGAAGGCTGCATTATCGACGGATTCCCTCGCACCGTGCAGCAGGCACAGACCTTGGAATTTATATTCAACAAACTTAATCGCAAGATTAACCTTATCGTTGCCATCGATGTGCCGCGCGATGAACTTGTTCGCCGCATCCATGAGCGAGCAACCATCAGCGGTCGCAGCGACGACACCGAGGAGGTCATCCGCCACCGGCTCGACCTCTATGACGAGCAGACACAACCCGTGCTGGACTACTACCGTGTCTCGGGTCGCCTTACCACTATCGACGGAAGCGGCGAGATTTCAGGAACCAACGGCCGCATCTGCCAAGTAATCGACTCCCTCATCGTCCGCTAGGGCTGGCTAGAAGCCGGGCAGCGACAGCCACAATGTGGGAAGCAGAAGCAGGAATCCGATGGCGATAAGCACCACAATGAACTTCCATGCCCAGCGCAGCCATGTGCCGTAGGGTATGCGCGCTATGCCCAGCACCCCGATCAGCACCCCGCTGGTGGGAGTGAGCATATTGGTGAAGCCGTCGCCGAACTGAAACGCCAGCACCGTGGTCTGTCGTGAAACACCGATCAAGTCGGCAAACTGTGCCATGATGGGCATGGTCAGGGCGGCTTTGGCCGAGCCGCTGGGCATGACAATATTTAGCAGGGTCTGGAAAATGTACATGGCGCCGAGCGAGGCCACCTCACCCATCTGCGCCAACGAGCGGGTAAGCCCATATAGGAGGGTGTCAATGATGTGTCCATCCTTGAGGATGAAGATAATGCCGCTGGCCAGCCCAACCACCATGGCGGCCGAGAGAATGTCTTTGCAGCCAGCCAAAAAGAGTTTGGATATGTTGTCAGCCCCCTGTCGGTCAACAATGCCGCAGAGGATGCCCATGGCGAAGAAGAGGGCGGAAATCTCGGCAATGTACCAGTTCCAGGCCAGTACGCCGACCACAAGCGCCACAATGGTGAGGAAGAACACTCCCAGTATCAGTGCCTGACGGATGGTAAGCGACTGCTGTTCGGTGGACTGCACTCGGCTGCGCCAGTAGTCATCGAGCTTGTAGACGGGGCTGCGCTCCGGACAGGATTTCACCCTTCGGGCATACCACAGCACAAAAACGATGCCCAACACTGTCAGCACCAGCCAGCAGGCCACACGATATTCCAGACCCGAGAAAAGCGGCACATCGGCGATACCTTGTGCAATACCGATGGTGAATGGATTGAGCATGGCACCGGCGAAGCCCACATGCGCAGCCACATAGCATATGCACACACCCACAATCGAGTCGTAACCCATCGAGATGGACAGCGGGATAAAAACCACCACAAAGGCTAGAGTCTCTTCGCTCATACCGAAAAGAGCGCCGAAAAGACTGAACATGAGCATTACCACGGTGATAATGATGTTCTCCACCCCCAGCCACCGCACCAGCCTGTAGTGGCCCATGCGCTGTACGCGGCGCAGGAATGCCATGACACCGATGTCGATGGCGTGGCTGTTGTTCACTATCCAAAATGCGCCGCCGACCATGAAGATGAATACAATGATGTCAGCCTTGTCTACAAAACCGTTGAAGAGGGCGGAGAAAATTTGCCATGTCTGCGGGGTGCGCTCCACAAAGTGGAATGATTCCGAGACCACCACCTCGCGACCATCAATCGTATGGCGGAGGAACTCGCCGGCGGGAATCACCCACGTCAGCATCGCCGACAGCACGATCAGCGCGAAAACAATAGTAAAAGTATGCGGTATACGTTTCATTCTTTTTCGGTTATTTTGTGGATCGGCTGACTTCGGGTGGGTGGGCGGTGGGAAACTCTAAAAGTTATACTTGACCAAGGCGCAGATGCGATGGCCGAAGACGCTGTGAGGGTTGGACACCGTGGCGTCGGACTGCAGGGCGCCGTAGCCGACGAGGTTGCACTCGTACTCGAGGCCCAGGTTAAAGGCGGCGGTGTTGTAGCTGATGGAGGGCGCCCCCTTTCTTCATGTAGAGCTGTTCCGCCGGGATGGCAAATTTATACCCGTCGGGCAAGCCGAGGTTCTTCTGGTAGCCGAAGAAGATGTCGAATCGGACGCGCTTGCCATAGGCCACGTTGAGGTAGCTGACCGACGAGCGGACGGGCTGGTAGGACTCCTGCGAGCCGGCATCGGCAACCCAGGCGTAGCCACTGAACATGTTGAGGTGGCCGAGGTTCTGCGCCAGCGTGCTGCGCAGCTTGACGGCCAGCAGACCCTCGGTATACTGCGCGTAGAGCGTCGGCGAGAAGGAGCGGCAATGGCCTTCGTGCAGAGTGGTGTAGGGCTCGCCTCCGTAAATGTCGGTTACAGGAATCTCACGACGGATGGCGAGGTCGGTGTAGTCGACACCCAGTTGCGCATAGACCGTCCTGCTATGGTAATTGAGGCCCAGGAAGAGTTCGGGCACGAGGGCGCGGTTGGCGTAGGCGGCCGACTCGCCGTCGGGGCCGGGCGAGGTGAACTGGAACTGCCACAGGGCGGCGGCGGTGAAGCCGAGGCCGGAGGGGGTGGCGAAGGTGTAGCGCACCTGCGGCGTGCGGCTGTGGGCGCGGAAGGGGGCGCCGGCGGCCATGCCGAGCACCTCGGGCATGATGCTGCCCGAGACGGGGTGCCAGTCCTGACCCACCAACAGCTCGTGCGAGGCGCGCTCGGAGGCTTCCCAGTTGAGCTTGACATAGGCCAAGCGCAGGCGCAGGACGCTGTTGGTGGTGCCGAAGCCTGCGAAGTCGGCCTCCACCTTGCCGCTCGACGAGGCACCCAGCAGCTGCGGACCCATAAGGTTGGCGCCGACGCGCGTGGTGAGGGCCAGCAGGCGGGTCTCGGGGACGGCGTTGCGGTCGAAGCGGTGCTCGTCGCCGTAAGTCTCGGCCTCGGTCATGTTCCAGTCCTCGTCGTAGGGAACCATCAGGTACTCGCCACCGCAGACGGTAATCATGCGGCGCGAATCGAACGAGAAATAGTTGCGCACAAAGCCGTAGAGCTGGATGGATGCCTTCTTGTCGGCCGGCTTGGCGGTGGGCTTGGGCGACTCCTGCGCCGCCACCGTGGCGGCGGCGCAGAGCATCGCGATAAGGAGGGTGTACTTTCGCATAATCATACAACTGTTTAGGTGAGCAGTCCGGCTTTGCCGGCGAAAATCAGGACAAGGTAGCCCACGATGAGGCCGACGACACCGACGAAGATGCCGACATAGACCATCTCCTTCTGCTTGATGAAGCCCTTGGAGTATGCGATGGCGTTGGGGGGCGTGGAGATGGGCAGCGCCATGGCCAGCGAGGCGGCCATAGCGAGGCCGACGATGAGGGTGGTGATGCCGCCGAAGGGCTCCAGCTGGCTCTCCATGCCCTTGCCCACGGTGATGAGGATGGGGATGAGGAGGGCGGCCGAGGCGCTGTTGGACATAAAGGTGGACATGACCACGCAGAGCAGGCCCGAGCCGAGGATGACCAGCATCGGCGACCAGGTGCCGAAGGGGATGGTGCTGACCAGCAGGTCGGCCAGCTTGGTCTCGTTGATGCCCACGCCGAGGGCGAAGCCGCCGGCCACCAGCCAGAGCACGTCCCAGTCGATCTTGGCCAGGTCGGCCTTCTTGAACACGCCAGTGATGACGAAGACGGCGAAGGGGATGAGGGCCACGACGTAGGAATTGAGGCCAAGGGTGGTGGTCTCGCCTATCTTGTTGCCGAAGACCCACAGGAGCACCGTAACGGCGAAGGTAACGTAGACGATGATGGCCTCGCGGGAGGTGTCCCACGTGCCGTCAATCTTGATGACGATTTCCTTCTGGTTCGACTTGAAGACGCTGCCGAGGAAGAGCCACGACACAAGGAGGATGACGATGACCACGGGCACCATGACGAGCATCCACTGGAGGAACGACACCTCGATGCCCATCAGGTCCTTGAGGTAGCCGACGGCGGTAACGTTGGGCGGGGTGCCGATGGGGGTGCCGAGGCCGCCGATGTTGGCAGCCACGGGAATGGCCAGGGCGAGACCCACCTTGCCCTTGTTGTCGCTCTCGGGCAGCGAGGCCAGCACGGGCACCAGGATGGCCACCATCATGGCCGCCGTGGCGGTGTTGGACATGAACATCGAGAGCAGGGCGGTGATGGTGATGAAGCCCAGCATGACCATCTTGGGCTTGGTGCCGAAGAGGCGGATGACCACACGCGCCAGGTTGGCGTCGAGCTTGTACTTGGAGGCGGCGATGGCCAGCACGAAACCGCCCATGAAGAGCATCACCGTGGGGTTGGCGAACTCGTGCATGATGGTCTGGTACTTGATGGGGTCGCCCAGGTTGTCGCCCGAAGCCATGAAGTCGAGCATGCTGGTCGAGGTGGTGAGCAGCATCAGGGCCATGATGACCACCGAGGTGGCCCAGATGGGGATGGCCTCGGTAATCCACATGCAGGCAGCGAAGACGAAGATGGCGATGATGCGCTGCTGCATGACGGTGAGTTCCTCGATGCCGTAGAACGACGTGGGGACGCACCAGCAGAAGAGTGTCAGGGCAAGGGTAACCACCCAGCCAATGACTTTTTTCTTGTCCATAGTGGTAGTAGCTGTTTGATAGTTTCATGAATAAAGACCTTAAGGACACAAAGGCCCTTAAGGTCTTTACTACTGTTGAGTGATTTAGTCGCCGAGGGTGGCAACCATAACGGCCTTGATGGTGTGCATACGGTTCTCGGCCTCGTCGAAGACGATGCTGGCCTCGCTCTCGAACACATCTTCGGTAACCTCGATGCCGTCGAGGCCGAACTGCTTGTGGACGTCGCGACCGACCTGGGTCTCGAGGTTGTGGTAGGCGGGCAGGCAGTGCATGAACTTGCAGTTCTTGTTGCCGGTGGCCTTCATCATCTCCTTGTTGACCTGGTAGGGCTTGAGCATCTTGATGCGCTCTTTCCAGACCTCGGCGGGCTCACCCATGGAGACCCACACGTCGGTGTAGAGGAAGTCGCAACCCTTGACACCGGCCTTCACGTCGTCGGTAACGGTAACCTTGGCGCCGGTCTCCTTGGCAATCTTCTGGCACTCCTTGATGAGCTCCTTGCTGGGCTGGAGCTTCTTGGGGGCCACGATGCGCACATCCATGCCCATCTTGGCGCCGCCGACCATGAGGCTGTTGCCCATGTTGAAGCGTGCATCGCCGATGTAGGCGAAGGTAACCTGGTTGAGGGGCTTGTCGCTGTGCTCCTGCATGGTGAGGAAGTCGGCCAGGATCTGGGTGGGGTGGCTCTCGTTGGTGAGGCCGTTCCACACGGGCACGCCGGCATACTGGGCGAGCTCCTCGACGGTGGCCTGGTCGAAGCCACGGTACTCGATACCGTCATACATGCGGCCGAGGACGCGGGCGGTGTCCTTCATGCTCTCCTTGACGCCGATCTGGCTGCCAGTGGGGCCGAGGTAGGTAACGTGGGCGCCCTGGTCCTTGGCGGCGACCTCGAAGGCGCAGCGGGTGCGGGTGGAGGTCTTCTCGAAGATGAGGGCGATGTTCTTGCCCTTCATGCGGGGCTGCTCGCAGCCGGCATATTTGGCGCGCTTGAGGTCGCGGGCCAGGTCGAGCAGATAGTTGAGCTCCTTCGGCGAAAAGTCGAGGATCTTCAGGAAATTGCGGTTTCT
>CACZLT010000030.1 GCA_902782185.1 uncultured Bacteroidota bacterium
CGCGAAGGTGTCCAGCGCCGTAACGTGCAGGTCCTCCAACGGCAGGCAGACAAAGTCCGGCGGCACCGTCGTGTCTATCTCGATGATCGGCCAGACGAGGTATACTGGAAGAGTCCTCCATTTTGTCCAATCAGGAAAGAGTGGCGGGTATTTGCGCAAATAGGTGTATTCATTCAAGTTATCGCACAGATTGTCATCGCAGTCATTCACCAGGGAAGGATATTCGTGCGTCTCATATAAAAGGGGCGTTGAGGTGGTTCCCACATAAAAGGTGTCGACAACGGAAATGGCCGAGTCGAAATAATACTCGAATACGCCGAAGTAATCGTCCAGCGGGTGGTCAAAACAGCAACCTGAAATTTGTTCCTCAGGAGGAACCATATCCCTGTCAAGGTTAGGATTGTTGGCAGTGGACACAATGTGTATCATTCGGTGGGCATCGTCCCACCACCTGCCACGCTCGATTTTTGCCAACTCTGCGAAAGGATCATCTCCGACAATATAGAGATGCACCTTTTGTGTTGTGTCATAATTTTGAAAAATCTCCCTTTCAAATACCGACCTGATGGGCGAAAGTCCGGCAATGCCGACAATCTTCATGGTGTCGGGCGTATAGTGCTGAAGCAGGCGTGGGCGGGTTGTGTCGCAAAGATTCTTCGAGAGGTTAAAGTACAATAGACGCCTTGAAAAATGGTGGTCAAGCCACTTCCACCAGGCATGGAAATATACGGGCGAGTCGTGCTCGATGGTGTCGCCCGTGCGGTGGTAGTAGTACTGCGAATACTGCGCCTGCAACGTGCCCTGCAGGGCAAGGATGGCCAAAATGGCGATGATGGCGGTCTTCCTAGTCTTTCTTCTGGACTTCAAAACACTATATTTCATATTGTTATGTGTTTTTGTATATCGATTCCACTGCTGCAAATATACCAAAATCCTTGAAACTGCAACAAAATAGGATTATTTTTTTCTTCCAAAGACCGCATTACACTCCATACCAGGCCGTTGGCGCGCCATGACACCATATCGTCCCATATCGCGCCAGAGTTTATGTATTCATTAAGAGAGTACCTAGAGAGTACCTAGGGAACCCTGCCTACTTGTGGAACAAACCCCTGCCGTCCGACTCGCACCTGTCCGGCTTTCCCGACCCCGGTTTGGGGCATTTTTTTCACATTTTGACTCCCATTTCCCAATTTTTTCGTACTTTTGCAACATATTTTATACAATATATGAGCAACTTTTTGTCGGGAACTGTTAAGCGTTTGGGTCTGATGTACAGGGTGTTACTGATGCTTCTGACCGCAGCCCTGATAGTGGTCATATTTCCGCACACCCGCCATGGCGAGCACTACGACTACAAGGTCGGAGCCGTTTGGCGGGGTTCCGACCTCAAGGCTCCCTACGACTTCGCCGTGATGAAGAGCGACAACGAGGTGAAACTCGAACAGGAGGCCGAGCGGCATCAGGCGCTGCTGTACTACCAGGCCGACAGCACAGCCCGCGCCACGGCCCTGGCGCGCCTCGAAAGCCTCGCTCCCCGTCTGGGCGGCACCCTCCTCCGCTCGCTGCGCCGTCAGCTGGACAGCGTCTATCGCCGCGGATACCTCGAAACCGAGGGGCATCCCTCCGCCGACCACAAGCTGGTCATCCTCAACGGAAACATTGGCAGCGAGCACTCCGTCGGCGAATTTGTTACGATCGACCACCTCGAACCTGGCCTGCTTCGCGACAGTGTGCTGGTACCCAGCCTCCTGTTGGATCGTCACCGCACCGCGCTGGAGCTGGAGAGCCGCCTCTCGCAACTGAGCTACAGCAGCCAGTTGGTGATGGCGGGCGACCACATCGTCAGCAAGGGCGAGGAGGTTACCTCGGAGAAAGCCCAAGTCATTGCCGCCCTCGAGGCCGAGAACGACCGCCGCTTCTCCGACCGCTACAGCGTATGGGGTCAGATGCTGGGACAGCTGCTGCTGGCGGTCATCGCCTTCGTTGCGCTGTACATGTTCCTGCTCAACACCCGGCACCCCATACTGGAAGACAACCGCAAGATTACTTTCGTGATGGTGGTTCTGCTGCTGATGTCGGCCCTGGAGGCGCTCATGGTGTGGACTGCACCGGAGTGGGTGCTGCTGGTTCCCCTGTGTATCGTACCCATCCTCATGCGTGTTTTCTTCGGAATGCGCGCCGCGCTCTATATCCACCTGACCACGGTCATCATCCTGGCCAACCTGGTTCCCAATTCTTTCGAGTTCATTTTCTACCAGCTTGTTACCGGCATGATGAGCATCATAGCCGTGCGCAGCCTCGAGAAACGCAGCCAGTTCTTTGTGCTGGCGCTGGTGATATTCGGCAGCTACTCCTTCATCTACACCGCCGGTGTGTTGAGCCAGGACACCAACTTGCTCGCCCTCGAGGCCGAAAAGTACCTTATCTTCTTCCTCAACGCCATCCTCACCCTCCTGGCCTACCCGCTCATCTACCTCTTTGAGAAACTCTCCGGCATCACCACGGCATTGACCCTGCTGGAACTGTCCAGCACCAACAATCAGGCACTGCGCGAACTCTCCCGCCGCGCCCCCGGCACCTTCCAGCACTCCATGCAGGTGGCCAATATCGTGGAAGACCTGGTGAGCGAGATAGGTGGCAATGTGCTGCTGGCCAAGGTGGGCGCCCTCTACCACGATATCGGCAAAACCGGCAACCCCCTCTACTTCACCGAGAACCAGACCTCCGACTTCAACCCGCACAACGAACTGGACTACAGTGAGAGCGCGCGGATTATCACATCGCATGTAACGACTGGACTTGAGCTGGCGCGCATGTACCGCCTGCCGTCCGAGGTGCAGGATTTCATCCGCACACACCATGGCACCACCTACACTGGCTACTTCTACGCCAAGGAGATGGAACGCCATCCCGACGGCGAATTCGACACCACCCTCTTCCGCTACCCGGGCCCCCGCCCCTACTCGCGCGAGACTGCCGTGGTGATGATTGTGGACACCGTCGAGGCCGCCTGCCGCAGCCTGAAATCCCACTCCAAAGAAAACACCGACGAAATGATAGACCGCCTCATCGACAGCAAAATACAGGCCGGGCAGCTCGACAACTGCCAGCTTTCTTACGGCGACATCGCCCGCATACGCGAGATACTGAAATCCAAGATGATGAGCATCTACCACGTGCGGGTGGCTTATCCAACTGTTCAGAAATAATGTCATTTTTTGTTATGAAAAAACAGATATTCACCCATCTCGGAATCGTTGCCCTGCTGCTGGCAGTGGCCTGCGCCTACCTTTCCCCTGCCCTTGGCGGTAAAGTGATACGCCAAGCCGATGTCGAACACTACGAGGCCATGGCTTACAGCCAGAAGGCAGAAAAGAAGATCACGGGCCACACACCCCACTGGAACTCCTCCATGTTCAGCGGTATGCCCGGCTACCAAATCACCAACGACCCGCCCTCGCAGATATTCTACCATGCTACAAGTATCCTCACCCTGCGCCACTTGGGGTTGGACCGCAATATCGGAATCATATTCCTCTACCTGCTCGGGTTCTATGTGGCACTGCTTGCCTTTGGACTCAACCCTTGGCTGGCGCTGATAGGCTCTTTGGGATTCGGACTGGGCAGCTATAACATAATCATCATCCAGGCCGGACACATCACCAAGGCCTGGGCCATCGGCATGATGGCACCCATCTTGGGCGGCATGTTCCTCACCCTCCGCAGTGCCGTTGCCCCCGAACTGGAGAGACGCAAACGCACACTGCAGGTCCTGTGGGGCAGTGTGCTCTTCACCGTCACATTGATACTACAACTGGCGTTCAACCATATACAAATCACCTTCTACACTGCCATCGGATGCGTATTCATGGCGATGGCCTACCTCGTCGTTGCCATCAAGAACGGCCGTCTCGCCTCCTATGCACTGAAAGGATCCATCCTTCTACTCGGCGCCGCTCTCGCCTTCGGATGCAATATCCGCCTACTCCTTGTCAGCGAGGAATACGCCAAACACACCATGCGCGGCGGCGGTGAACTTACCATCGGCCCCGATGGTCAGAAATTGGATAAGCACAATGCCGGGAGCGGTGGCCTCGATATAGAATACGCCTACCGTTGGAGTTACGGCCTGGGCGAGACTTACACCCTCCTCGTTCCCGGCGCGCTGGGCGGCAGCAACAACGAACCCGTGCGAAAGGACGGCCAGTATGCCCGTACATTCCGTGGCGCCGACCGTGCCCCCCTCTACTGGGGAGACCAACCCGGCACCAGTGGTCCCGTCTACTTCGGTGCCATTGTGATATTCCTCGCCCTGATAGGTATGATAATTACCAAGGGCCCCGAGCGATGGTGGATGCTCGCTGCTACCCTCCTCGCCATCCTCCTCGCCTGGGGTCACAACCTGGGAGGCTTCAACGAATGGGTGTTTAACCATATGCCCTTCTACAACAAGTTCCGCACCCCCAGTATGGCACTCGTCCTCGCTAACGTTTGTGTCGCATTGCTGGCGGCGTTGGCTCTCAAAAACCTTTTCAACAGGGAATGTGACCGCAAACAGGCCAACCTAGCACTCTATGTCGCTTCCGGCATACTAGGAGTGCTGATACTCGGGGTCATGGTCGCCTCTGGCAGCTTCAGCTACAGTGGCAACTTTGACCAAAACCTCTCGCGTTACTACGGCGAATACAGCAACCAGGCCGCCGACCTCCTCCGCAGCGAACGTGCCTCCCTGCTCAAAGGAGACTCTTGGCGTTCACTTATCTTTATCCTCCTTGCCGCTGCCCTCCTATGGCTCTACAACAATGGAAAAATCAAGAACAAGGCCATCCCCATCGCACTCCTCGGACTCCTTATCCTCACTGACCTTTGGGGCATCGACCGCCGCTATCTGGGCAATGAGAACTTCGCTGACAAACACCAGACAGAACTGCGGCGTCAACAGTACGACTACGACATCGACCAACAGGCCACTTATTTCGGCGACCACGACTTCCGTGTCTACAACCTCGCCTCCGACCCCTTCAACGATGCCATACCCGCAGCCTTCCACAACCAAATCGGCGGCTACAGCCCTGCCAAACTCAATCGCTACCAAGACCTCATCAGTTTTCACCTTGCCTACGGCAATCCCGCAGTGCTTAACATGCTCAACATGCGTTATGTTGTCCAACGGCAAGGCTCCCAAACCGTCGTCATCCGCAACCCCGATGCACTCGGAAACGCATGGTTCGTTTCCAAAGTAAAAACTGTCGGCAGTGCCAACGAGGAGATTATGGCTCTCAAGGATTTTGACCCCGCCACCACCGCCGTTGTCGACACCACGATGTGGGCAGTGGGCAATAGGCAATGGTCAGTAGACAGCGCCGCCACTATTGCATTTGTCCCCAACACCCTCAAGAATTCGGACTACCTCAAATACGAAAGCTGCAGCGCTACCGAGCAGTTCGCTGTGTTCAGCGAAATACACTACGCCCCCGACTGGCGCGCCTATATCGATGGCAAACCTGTTGAATACGTCCGATCCAACTATGTCCTCCGCGCGCTCGTCGTACCCGCGGGCAGGCACATCATAGAGTTCAAGAACGAAGCGCCGCGTTTCAATCGACTGGAACGCATCGGACTCTGGGTATCCATCGTTGCACTCCTCGCTATCGCTGCCGCCATCTTCCTCGTCTACCGAAAGAAAATGGAAAAATGATAAGCGTCATCCTCTGCACATACAACCGCGAACGCTATCTCTACAACGTGCTTCACAGCATTGCCGCCGGCACCTACCGAGACTATGAAATTATCCTCGTGAACAACAACAGTACCGACGGTACTGAAGCAGAAACCAAGCGATTCCAACAAGACCACCCTCACGTCGCCGTACGCTACTGCATCGAACTCAAACAAGGACTCTCCCACGCACGCAACCGCGGCATACAGGAATCTCGAGGCGACATTCTTGTATACGTGGACGACGACGCACTCGTGAGTACAGAATACCTGCAGACCTATGCCGAGTTCTTCCAACGTACCCCCCAAGCCCAGTCCGCCGGTGGTCCCATACTGCCACGATACGACCAATGCGAGGAACCCCAATGGATGAGCCACTACACACGCCTGCTTGTTACCGGCCAACTTGACCTCGGAAGCACCGAACGAGAATTTCCCAAAGGTGCATACCCTGGAGGCGGAAACGCAGCCTACCGGAAAATAGTTTTCGACCAAGTGGGGCTTTTCAACCCCGAACTCGGCCGCAAAGGCAACAGCCTTATCGGTGCCGAGGAAAAAGACCTTTTCGACAAGATGACCTCACGCGGTATCCGCTTTTACTACCTCCCCACAGCCATTCTCTACCACCTCATCCCCCCCACTAAACTCACCGACGACTATTTCAACCGCCTCACCTACAGCATCGGCGTCAGCGAACGCTACCGCACCCGGCAGATTGGCACAAAGAAATACCTCTCTCGCATAGCAAAAGAGGCGGTAAAATGGGGCGGTACCTTGGTGCTGTGGCTAGGCTTCTCCCTGCGAGGGCAATTCGCCAAGGGCAACAAACTTGTCTCCTTCCGCCAGAATGTGACCCGAGGACTGCTCGGAAGGCCGATGTGATTTGAAATTAAGCCTGCCGTCCGTGGATGTCCAGGTAGTCCAGCAGGTCGTACACCAAGGTCTCCAGTTCGGCTCGCTCCTTGGTGGCTTTTTTGGGAAAAGAAACAGTTGGTGTTCCACCCAGTTCCATACGGCTCACGACGATCAGTTCTTCTTGGTAGGCTTCCAGTATCTTTATGCGTTCTTCTTCCAGTAGGCTGTCCATATTCTTGATTGCTGGAGCCGCCTCGAATTCGGTGCGTATGCTTTCGGCACGGAGTTCTGCCCTTTCTCCTTGGATAATCAGTAGTTTGTGCCGTTCTTTCCAGTGCGGTGCTGTCCCGCCGCTTTCCGAAGGACGTTCTATTACCAGATAGGTCAGTTTTGCTATTGGGTCGTAGTATCTGTACAACGGCCATCGCAGTTCTCTCAGTTCTATGTCCGGATTCCTTGACAGCTCCAGCCGATACAGACGGTTCAAGTCGTCCACAAAAACATATCCTGGCACAGGGGTATGGAAGAACAGTAGTGCCATGTCCTCGTATTCCAGGACGTCGTCTTCCAGTTCAAGGGTGAATTTCTGCGCTTTCTTCATGCTTGGGGTTCAAAAGGGTTTCCATTTTGGGAAAAATGGGGACGATAATGCCCTTCGGCCTTCAGTTCCTGTAGCCAGCCGTGGCTGAAACCCAGGGCGGCGTGTCGTTTGCATACTTGGGTGTATTCCTCGGCGGTCAGTGTGCGGTCCAGCGGTGATGGTAAGTCAGGCTTGGGCGGATAGTATTGAGCCATGAGCGAGATACGGGTTGTGCGGGGAAAGTTGTCGGCCAGCCATTCGAGGCATTGCAGAGAGTTTTCCACTTGTCCGGGCAGCACCAAATGTCGCACAACCATGCCACGGAAAGCCACACTCGAGGCATCCACTTTGAGAGATGCCCCTACCTGTCGCTGCATTTCCTTGAGGGCTGCGGCAGCAATTGTGGGGTAGTCGGGTGCGTGGCTGTAGGCTTCAGCCAGGGTGGAATCCATATATTTGAGGTCGGGCAGGTAGATGTCCACCAGTCCTTCGAGGGATTGCAGGGTTTGCACACTTTCGTATCCGCTGCTGTTGTAGACCACAGTGGGGTGGAATCCGTGGGCATGCACGGATTCCAGCAGGGTGGGTAGGAGGTGGGCATAATGCGCTGCGGTAACTAATCCTAGGAGCCCATTGCTTTGTGGAAGTAGCGAGCATATCTTTTCCACCAGACAGGTCAGACTAGTGATACCGGAGTCATGAGAAGCGCTGGAAATCTCCCAATTTTGACAATAGATGCACTGTAGATTGCAATGGGAAAAGAACACGTTCACAAGTCCGCTCAACGGAGGTTCTTCTCCGCGGTGGATGCACACGGCGGCGACCTCGCATTGCAAGCCGGCACCGCAATGTCCTTTGGCTACACGACGGTCGGTACCGCAGTGGCGCGGACACAGGTGACAGGTGTTTAGTCCCAGTTGCATATAGTGTAGTATTGTTCGCCGGCCTGGTAGCGCATCTCGTAACAGGTTACGCCACGAGCCTCCACTTCGTCGGCGGTGTAGGTGTGGGTAACGCCGTTGAAGACGGTGCAGGTACAGGTCTTGTGGCAGCTAGCCAGTCCCAGCAGTCCCAGGACGATGGCACCGAGGGTGAGTATATGTTTCATCGGTGGGGTATTTTGTTGGTTATTCGGGAAACAAGAGCCCGCTCGTTCCACGCGACAACTGCCACGTAGACCATCAGCAGCAGGGTGTTCAGTGCCAGCCGCAGCCACAGTGCCCCGGGACGTACCAGTTGCGTTGCGGCGAACAGTCCGAGTGCCAGTGCAAAGTAGCCAAGGATGGAGCCGACAGGGTAAGGGACGGGATTTTTTTTCTGGCCGATGAAGTAGCTCAACAGCACACAGATGCCGTAGCCTACCAAACCACCCCAGGCACAGGCTATGTAGCCGATGCGGGGAACAAACAGCACGTTCACGGCCACCAGTGCGGCACACCCGATAGCGCTCATCACGGCTCCCCACCAAGTCTGTCCGTTGAGTTTGTACCAGAAAGAGAGGTTGAAGTAGATGCCCATCAGTATCTCGGCCATCATCACGATAGGTATCGCAGGCAGGGCCTCGCGATAATCGGGTCCCATAAGGTATTGGAACAGGTCGATATAGCATATCACTACCAGGAATGCCAGCAGAGTGAACATGACGAACCACTTCGTCGCCTGAGCCTGTGTCTCCTTACTCTGCGTGTCTTTCTGCCCACCGAAGACAAACGGCTCGTAGGCATAGCGGAAAGCTTGGGTGATGAGGGCCATAATCATGGCCAGTTTGATGCAGGCGCCATAGATGCCCAGTTGCACGTGTCCTTCGCCCTCCGGGAGCAGCCAGGGGAGCATTATCTTGTCTGCCACCTGGTTGAAGATGCCCACGATGCCGAACAGCAGTAGCGGCCAGGCGTAGCGGAGCATTTGCTTGAGCAATCGTAGATTGAAAAATGAGAGATGGAAGTCCTTGAGTTCGCGCCAGAATCCGAGGGTTACAACGGCGGTGCAGAGGAGGTTGATGTAGAAGATGTACTTGACATTGTTGGCCTCGTCGTACCATGCCATCCAGGGCAGGTGGCTCCAGTGGGGCGCCACGAGGAAGACGAAGAGGTTCAGCGCCATGCTGATGACGATGAAAGCCATCTTGAGGGCGAAGAATTTCCAAGGGCGGCTTTCTTGCCGCAGGCGGGCGAAGAGTATGGCTTGGAAGGCGTCGATGGCCACCACGCAGGCCATGGCGCGGATGTATTCGGGGTGGTCGGCGTAGCCCATGGCCGCACTGATGGGGCCGATTAGAAACACCACCAGTGCCACAAACACCGCTGCCACCGAGCCCACCGAGCCCAGCGCCGTGCAAAACACCTGGCGCCGGTCGGTGCCCTCGCGGTTGGCGTAGTAGAAGTAGGTGGTTTCCATGCCGAAGGTGAGGATGACCATCAGCAGGGCCGTGTAGGCATAGACCTCGGTTACCACGCCGTAGCCGCCCGAGGCGGCGCTGATGTGGTAGGTGTAGACAGGAAAGAGCAGGTAGTTGAGGAATCTGCCCACGATGCTGCTCAAGCCGTAGATGACCGAGTCGGAGAGTAATTTTTTCAGCGAGGCCATGATATGAGGTAACGACCGCACACAGAATATATTGCACACCTTGTGCTGATTTTTGGAACAAAAGTTGAAAACACCCCCAAAATAGCCCCTGCATAACAGGTTGATTGCCAGTTGAGAGGAGTGATCCTCTTCTTCCTCTCTAGTACAATGGTAGTAGAGTGGGAAAAAAGTGGAAAATTTATTTTGGCCGTGTTTGGGAAAAGTAGTATCTTTGCAATTGGATTTAAACCCTGCGGAAAAGATGAAACGACTGATATTGCCCATTTTCGCCGCGATGCTGCTGCTTTCGGGCTGCTGGCAGACGGCGGCGGTCAGCGAGCCGGCCATCGTGCCGGAGCCCATGTTTATGGTGAGGAAGGAGGGGAGCTATGCCCTTTCGCGCCAGGTGTCGCTGGCTGTGAGCGGCTTGGGGCAGAATTCGCCCACGGTGAAGTACATCATGAAGTCGCTTCGCCATGCCCGCATGCGGCCGTCGCTGGTGGCGTTGAGCGAGGGGAGCGACATACTGCTGTTGCTGAACGACACGCTTAACTCGGAGCTGGGCGACGAGGGCTACCTGCTCGAAGTGCGCAGCGACGGAGTTACGCTGTCGGCCAACACCGAGGTGGGGCTTTTCTATGCCTACCAGACGTTCATCCAGATGCTTCCGCCCGATGCATCAAGCACCACCTACCGCTCGGTGATGCTGCCCGAGTGCACCATCCTGGATCGTCCGAGGTTCGATTGGCGTGGACTGCACATCAACGTCAGCGGAACGCCGATGCCCGTCAAGTCGCTCAAGCGGGTGGCCGACCTGATGGCAGCCTACAAGATGAACCGCCTCTGCGTGGACGGTGGTTGGTGGAACGCGGACAGCCTGCGGTGGGAGGTGGACTCCCTGGCCAGCCACAGTGCCGACGATGCGGCCCAGTTCACCAACTACGCCGCCCTCCTCGGCATACAGGTTCTTTGGGACTCGCTCCCTCCGTTGTCCTACGACTACAACGAGTCTCTCCTGCGCGCCCGTGAAGGGACGGCGACGGTGCTGGAACCCATCGACCAGTGGGACCTCAGCCTCTATCAGGCCGACCCCCGCTACCAACCCCAAGCCTACGACGGCCTCGCCACCCTGGCGCAGGTCTACCGATTCGATCCCTTGACCTCCAGCCACCCGAACCGTCCGACCCATCTCCGGGGCCTGCAGTGCCGCCTCCTCACCGACTGCACCCACGACATCCGGCTGGCCGAATACATGCTCCTGCCACGCCTCCTGGCGGTGTCGGAGAATCTTTGGGCAACGGCGGACAAGCTTAACTGGCCCGCCTTCCGCAAGAAGGTCGAGGTGCACAAGGAACGTCTGCAAGTCAAGGGCTACAATTACTGCGAGGGTTCGTTCACGCCCCAGTTCTCGGCCACGCGCGTGGACGACCGCACCATGCGGGTTGCCATCCAGACCGAGGTGCCGAACACCTACATTTTCTACTCGCTTGATTCGTTTCCCCCCACGCGGCAGAGCGCCATCTACATCGCCCCCCTGACACTGCAACGCGGCACACGCATCAAGATTCTCCCCGTATACAAGGATATAGAAAGGGACTCCATCTATGAATATGTCGTCAAGTAACATAGAATACCTGCTCACCGCCGGCGACCCGTCGGAGGTCGACGCCCTTTTCGCCGAAGCCCGCCGTCTGCGAGACGAGGTCTACGGCCGGAGGGTCTTCCTGCGGGGGCTGGTGGAGGTCAGCAACCACTGCCTCAACAATTGCCTCTATTGTGGCATCCGTCGCGATATGCGGTGCCAGCGCTACCGCCTCACCAAGGAGCAGATCTTGGACTGCTGCCGCACGGGTTACGGACTGGTTTTTCGCTCGTTCGTTCTGCAGGGCGGCGAGGATGCCTGGATGACCGATGAGCGTGTGTGTGACATAGTCCGGTCGGTCAAGAGAGAGTTTCCCGACTGTGCCGTTACACTCTCGTTGGGAGAGCGGGGTTATGAAAGCTTTGCACGGCTGCGCGAGGCCGGGGTCGACCGCTACCTGCTGCGTCATGAGACGGCCGATGCCGGCCACTACGCCCTCCTGCACCCGCAGGAGATGAGTTTCGACCACCGTATGCAGTGTCTGCTCGACCTGCGGCGGCTGGGCTTCCAGGTGGGCTGCGGCTTCATGGTGGGGTCGCCGGGGCAGACTGTCGAGACGTTGAAGAAGGATCTTGCGTTTATCGACGAGTTCCGTCCCGAGATGGTAGGGATAGGACCATTCATTCCGGCGGCGGGGACACCGTTTGAGAACGAGCCGGCCGGCAGCGTGGAGCTGACGCTGCGGCTGCTGGCCATTATCCGTATCATACATCCGCACGTGCTGCTGCCCGCCACCACCGCCCTCGGCACACTGCACCCCACTGGCCGCGAGCGAGCCATCCGTGCCGGTGCCAACGTGGTGATGCCCAACCTCTCGCCCCAGGACACCCGCGCCCTCTACAGCATCTACGACAACAAGCTCTCCACCGGCAGCGAGGCCGCCGAGACGGTGGCCGACATCCGCGCCCGTATGCAGGCTATCGGCATGGAGATGCCTGTCGACAGAGGCGACTTCTGCCTGAAACAAACCCCTTAAAACCCCCATACATCATGACACCGCAAGAGTACCGCGACGAGGCTTTCCGCCTCTACAATGGAGACGGCTGCGAGGCCGACAAGGCCCGCGCCCGCGAACTGTTCCTCAAAGCCGCCGATGGTGGAGACCAAATGAGCATCCTCCGCTACTGCAACAGCCTCATCGAGCGCGACCAGGCCGACGAAAGCACGGTTGAAATACTCGAAAACCTGGTGCGGGACGAGGAAAACCCCTGTGCCGATGCCTGCGCCATCCTCTATACCTACTATTCCCGTCTCGGCGACGAAGAGATGGCGGCCGAATGGATGGAGTGCGGCCTGGAGATGGGCAGCGAGCTTATGCAGAGCATTCTGGACGACGAGCGCGAGGAGGAGGTGGGCGAGGACAACTAGACCGCCTCGGAGGGCGACCTCCGTATCATCGATGCCCAGAAGAACCGATAGCGTTCCCCTGCACTACCTCATTTCAATCCAGCCTCCTCGTGTGGCCGGCGGTGCAGTGTTCTAGATACGGGAGAACCCAAAAGACAGACTGCATGTCGGACTTTTTTCGTATCTTTGCAGCGTGAATTTAGGAGCACAAACAATCATGGAAGACACCGAAAAAAATATAATCCAAGAAGTTACCAACAAGGACTACGAATTCGGATTCACCACCGATATCGCCACCGAGACCATCCGCAAGGGGCTGGACGAGGACATTGTGCGCCTCATCTCGCAAAAGAAGGGCGAGCCGGAATGGCTGCTGGAATTTCGCTTGGCGGCCTTCCGCCGTTGGCAGACAATGAAGGAACCTGACTGGGCACATCTGGAGTACGAGACTCCCAACTATCAGGATATTATCTACTTCGCTGCCCCCAAGCAGCAGCCCAAGAAGAGCATGGACGAGGTGGATCCCGAGTTGCTGGCCACCTTCGACAAGCTGGGTATCCCGCTACGTGAGCGCGAAGCCCTGGCCGGCGTGGCTTACGATGCCATCATGGACTCCGTCAGCGTGAAGACCACCAGCCAGAAGGCCCTCGAGGAGAAGGGTATCATCTTCATGCCCATCAGCGAGGCAGTTCAAAAGTACCCCGACCTGGTGCGCCAGTATCTGGGATCTGTAGTCCCTGCCGCCGACAACTTCTTTGCCGCCCTCAACTCGGCCGTCTTCTCCGACGGCTCCTTCTGCTACATCCCCAAGGGGGTGCGCTGCCCGATGGAGCTCTCCTCCTATTTCCGCATCAACGCCAAGGGCACGGGGCAGTTCGAGCGCACCCTCATCGTGGCCGACGAGGGCAGCTACGTCTCCTATATGGAAGGCTGCACCGCCCCCCAGCGCGACGAGAACCAGCTGCACGCCGCCATCGTCGAAATCGTCGTTATGAAAGACGCCGAGGTGAAGTACAGTACCGTCCAAAACTGGTACCCGGGCGACAAGGAGGGAAGAGGCGGTATCTACAATTTTGTTACCAAGCGCGGCATCTGCAAGGGGTCGCACAGCAAGCTCTCCTGGACCCAGGTCGAGACCGGATCGGCGGTAACGTGGAAATACCCCAGCTGTATCTTGCAGGGAGACAACAGTACGGCCGAGTTCTACAGCGTTGCCGTGACCAACAACTACCAGCAGGCCGACACCGGCACCAAGATGATACATGTGGGCAAGAACACCCACAGCACCATCATGAGCAAGGGCATCAGTGCCGGCAAGAGCCACAACTCGTACCGCGGCCTGGTGCAGATTGGGCGCGGAGCCGACAACGCGCGCAACTTCTCGCAGTGCGATAGCCTGTTGTTGGGCGACCAGTGCGGAGCGCACACCTGGCCCTACATCAAGGCCGACAACCGCAGCGCCATCCTTGAGCACGAGGCTACCACCAGCAAAATCAGCGAGGATCAGCTCTTCTACTGCCAACAACGTGGCATCACTCCCGAGAGTGCCGTAGGCCTTATCGTGAACGGCTACGCCAAGGATGTGCTCAAAAAACTTCCCATGGAGTTTGCTGTCGAAGCGCAGAAGCTGCTCAGCGTCAGCCTTGAAGGTAGCGTGGGTTAGTAACAAGCCCGGCATCTACACCGACAGCGACCCCATCGGTGTCTTAACCTGCGGTAGTCAGTCGGTGATGACTCGACGAAATGGGTGCTTAAAAAAAATACAGGCTCATGCTTATTCTCAATCATGAGCCTGTTTTCATTTATGCGTTTGGTATTGTGTCATCTTATCACCACCACTTTTCGGGCTGGATGGTTGCCGATTTTAACAAGGTATGTACCTGAGGCGGGAACATTGAAATGCAGGGGTGAATATTCATCCTGCTTGGTTGCCAGCATGCGACCGTTGACATCATACAGCCATACTGTGTTTCTTTCCGCACCATTCACAACTATCTGTCCGTTGCTTGTATATACTTTGGCGTTTATCGCATCCACCTCGTCCACCCCGACAACAATAGTGTCGTGGATATAGATGGTGTCAAAGATATACACCGAGTCGAAGACCCATACCGAATCAAACACCCATGTCGAGTCAAAGATATGGTGTGTCACCGACGTGGTGTCATAATTGTAGTGGTACAACGTGTCAACGTTTACATACACTGTTGTGTCGTAGTAATAATGGTGCAGAGTGTCGATGTTTACATACACCATCGTGTCGAATACCCTTGTGGTATCGTAGTAATAGTGGTGCAAGGTGTCGATGTTAACGTACACCATTGTGTCAAAGACTCTTGTTGTGTCAAAATAATAGTGATTTAGGGTATCGATATTCACATATACAAGCGTATCATATACCCTTGTAGTGTCATATACAATCAGAGTGTCGAAGACCCATGTGGTATCAAACACCACCAAAGTATCATAGATTCTAGTGGTGTCGTAGTAGTAATGATTATATTCGGTGGTGTCATAGACGATATTAATCACAGTGTCGTAGACGATTGTCGTGTCATATATTCGAACAGAGTCAGGTGCCTGATAAAGTGCAGTCAACACAGTGTCGCTTGTTACAACGATATGGCGCGGATTAGCCGTGACATAGTCGCTCCAAGCGGCAAACTGCAGGCCCACCTGTGGCAAAGCGAAGAGTGTCGCCGTGCTGCCGGATTCATATACGCCGCCACCCATGGCGTTGTTTGCAACCACAGTATATAATTCTGCATTGGGCTCAAAAAAGGCTATAATGGATGTATCTTGAGTCAATGTCAACATTCGAGGATTGTCTGTGTTGTTGTCGCTCCAATAAGAGAAATGGTACCCATTATTGGCAATGGCCATAAACACGGCTGTTTTTGATAGGCAAGTGGGTTCGGTTACAACAGATACTGTTCCCTTTGTATTGTCGACACTTTGAGTATTGAAGGAAAAACCTGTCTCTTCATGCAAAGCAGAACTGTAGCTTGACCAACCCGAGGCATTATAATACGAGTCATAGCTACCACACGATATGATGAACACACGACCACTCCGATTATTGCTAAAGCAATCAGACCCTATTGTTGGGGAAGTCATTGATTGCATATATATGGCAACCAGATTACTGCAACCTCCGAAGGCAGAGATGCCAATGCTTGTCACCGAGTTGGGGATGGTGACGGAGGTAATACTAAGTACATATTGGTAAAACCCATATGCGTTTGCGAACCAATAGTATGGAGAAAAGTCAATTAGTGAATGTTTGCTAAAATGCTGTGGATAGAATAAATAATGCCCGAAACAGACGTATCGTTTCGGGCTTCTATTTTGATTGGAGATACAAATCTTCACTTTGAATCTATCAATCTTCTTATGTATCTCACAAAGTAGGTCATAGGCAAGACACGTTTGGATTTAAAACGGAAAGACATCGCACTCCGTGTCCTGCTTTTGGGCCTGCCTTTGGGCCATCCGTTGCCTAAACTCCTCTTCCTCTTGTTCGTATAATCTGTTAGCTTCGGATGCGAGCCTCTTGAACTCTTCGTCAGAACTGAAGAGGATAGCCTCCGAGGTGAGCATTTTATGGGTTGACGTAGCGTACATCATGGGACCACCCATCAGCTCAAGTCTTTCTGAGTCAGTACGCAACCATTCTATATGGCCGTTGCGGACACGGGCATATTCCTCGATCTCACAATCAATCGTGCAGTCATCATAGCGGTAGGCCATCAGCTCGGTATCGGCCATCTGCCGGCTCAACTCTTCCAAAATACGTTTAGATTGCTCTTCCTCGGTCTTCTTGTCGTAGCGCCAACCGATGGAATGTCTCTCCGGCCAAAAGTCCAGCAGCAAGTCTTTTGTGGAGAGTAGGGTGTGCAGCCGCTGATAGCTGTCGTCGTCGGCCACATGGACAACAAAAGTCCAAGGATCTATCATTTCCAGACGGCCCTCTTTCGACACACCCTCAAAATCCAACGGCCCTTCATACGTTTGATAGTAGCGTATCTTGATGTCAGGGAATGTGGCCACAACATCATACATAATCTCAATCGCTTTCTCGGCGCAACCTTTCCTTACACCGCCAATGCCAATACCCCAATGGCGATCATACCATAATAGACTATTCATGTCAGCCTTATGGAAATCGGGTTCGATAAACGGTTTCATATCTTGGGGAACCGTTTCCTCTATCAATTCTTTGGCGCGGGCAGCCATCTTCTCGGCATCCTCGCGACACTTAACAAGCAGTCCTACATCAATAACAGTACTCATAATTTTAATGTGATTCACCTATACACCACAAGGTTCTAATTATTAATTTTGTTTTACTACTTTTTCTTTTCTTGAACTAATATAGTAACCTTGGGGTCAAAAATTCAAAAAACCATGCAACTTTTTTCAAATTGCATGATTCTGCAACGTGACATATTATTGACTGTTCGTGAATTATGTATATTTTATCAATAGTGGATCGAATAAAAAAAATAGACCATGACAAGAATTGACATACATATTTTCTAATTTTGCAAACGAAATCAAGAAAGGATATAATCATGGAAAGTGAAATCAAAAAACAAGGGAGAACCAAGATGGACTTGCTTTCGGCGGTCGAGAATATTGTGGATTTAGCGAAAGATTCCAAGTTGTCGCCGGAGTTCTACCGCGAAGCCGACAAATACATTAAATATATTGGAAAGAAACTTGGTCTTACGAAGGAGCAAAGCGTACTGATGGCAATATTCATAGAGGCCAGCGATGACCAATGTATTGAGGCGCGTGACCTCAGCAAGTTCACCGGTTGCAGAACTACGCGCATGATTCGTTATATTAACGATTTGGATGAGCTGGTACGCCACAATCTCATCATTCGCAGCCGCTCCTCAAAAACAGTTTCATATAGAGTTCCGCCAGATGTAATCTTGGCGTTCAAAGATAATGCCTCATACACTCCAAAGGATTATTCTGGCATGAGCTGCCACGATTTATTTGTTGAGTTTTCCGACATCGTGGACAGAGTGGAGGACGATGAGATGGATAACGATGAAGCCGTACAGCGGTTTCGGATGTTGATTGAAGGCAACACCCAGTTACTTTTCTCACAGAAAATCCTAAATCTCGGCCTTGATGACAACGAGTTCGCCCTGCTGATTATGTTCTGCCATTTGTTTGTGAACAACAACGACGATATGGTCGGTTTCCACAGCATCGACTCGATGTTCTGCAAGCGCGACATGCGGTACATCCGCACATTGATGGAACATGGCGACCATGAATTGCAGCAACTGAATTTGATAGAATGGAGCAACAACGATGGAATGGGAGATAAAGAATATTACCGGCTCACCATGAATGCCAAACGCGATTTATTTGATGAATTGCAACTCCCATCCCTTGAAGGCAATCAGGTGTCACGCAATATGATTAGGGTGGCAGACATCAAACCACGTACTCTGTTCTATTCCAATGAAATCACCAATAGTATAGACGACCTCGCGCGCTTGCTGGAAGAGAAGAACTATAACGATATTCGCGCAAGGCTGCAAGAACAGGGTTTCCGTTGCGGATTTGCCTGCCTCTTCTACGGCGCACCTGGTACTGGCAAGACCGAGACCGTGATGCAACTGGCAAGACGTACTGGAAGAGACATTATGCAGGTCAATATCTCCGAGATGAAAAGCAAATGGGTCGGAGAAAGCGAAAAGAATGTCAAGGCTTTATTCGACTCTTACCGCCAGCGCGTAAAAGAAAGTCCTATCACTCCTATCCTGTTGTTCAATGAGGCTGATGCCATCATCGGCAAACGTCAAGAAGGTGCGGAGCGTGCGGTGGATAAGATGGAGAACTCGATCCAGAATATCATCCTTCAGGAGATGGAAACCCTCGACGGTATCCTCATCGCCACTACCAACCTTGCACAGAATATGGACAAGGCTTTCGAGCGTCGTTTCCTTTACAAGATTCGTTTCGACAAGCCTACCATCGAGGCTCGCATCGCCATCTGGCGGGAGATGCTGCCCACTCTCGATATGGCTGACGCAGAAAAACTGGCTGAGCGTTACGACTTCAGCGGCGGACAGATTGAGAATATTGCCCGCCACTATGCCATTGACGCCATCCTCCATGGGAACGCCGTTCCCACCGCCGAGAATCTGGCATCGCATTGCGACTCCGAGCGTATCGACCAATCTGCATACAACAAACGAATTGGTTTCAACTTTTAAAACATAAAACACGATGAGCAAACAGATGACATTTCGCGCAAGGCAAAGGAAACTGAAACGTAAGATCCGCAACGAAGAATGGTCTCGGTTGATGGGCAACCACCGAGCCGTGGGAATCGAGGAGGCGTGGAATCTTGAGGTATATGCTGCCAAGTACATCGCTCCACGGCTTAAGCTATTGAGGAAGATAACACACGGATACCCTGGCGAACTCAACCGGCAATGTCCGGAAGGCAACGATGCTTTTGAGTGCTGGCAGTCAATGCTCGACAAGATGCTCTTCGCATTCGAGTACTACGACGACCT
>CACZLT010000031.1 GCA_902782185.1 uncultured Bacteroidota bacterium
CTACGGCACCAACAACGAGTTCGGCTTCGACTACCTGCGCGACAACATGAGCCGCAACCCCGAGGAACTGGTGCAGCGCGGCCACAACTACGCCATCGTTGACGAGGTCGACTCTGTCCTCATCGACGATGCCCGTACGCCCCTCATCATCTCCGGCCCCACCGGCAAGGGCGACGACGAGCAGGAGTTCTACCGTTTCAAGCCCACCATCGAGAAACTCTACAACGCCCAGCGCCAGTTGGCCGGCCAGTGCTTGGCAGACGCCAAGAAAGGCATCGCCGAAAAGCCCGATCCCAAGCCCGAGGACGAGTGCGCCAAACAGCTGCTGCGCGCCTACCGCGGCCTGCCCAAGAACAAGGCCCTCATCAAATATCTCTCCGAACCCGGCATCAAGACCATCCTCCTGCGCACCGAGAACTTCTACATGCAGGAGCAGAACAAGCACATGCACATTATCGATGAGGAGCTCTACTTTGTCATCGACGAGAAGAACAAGCAGGTGGAACTCACCGACAAGGGCATGGAGTTCCTCACCGCCCTGGGCGAAGACCCCAACTTCTATCAGTTGCCCGACATCGGAAGCGCCCTAGCCGACGTGGAGAACGACGCCAGCCTCACGCCCGAGCAGAAGGTGGAGGCCAAGGACAAGATATACGCCGACTTCGCCGTGCAGAGCGACCGTGTGCACACCGTGGACCAGCTGCTGAAGGCATACACTCTCTTCGAGCGCGACGTCGACTACATCCTCACCGAGGACAACCAGGTGAAGATTGTCGACGAGCAGACGGGCCGCATCATGGAGGGCCGCCGTTGGAGCGACGGCCTGCACCAGGCTGTCGAGGCCAAGGAGAACGCCAAGGTGGAGGCCGCCACCCAGACCTACGCCACCATCACCCTGCAGAACTATTTCCGCATGTACAAGAAGCTGGCCGGTATGACCGGTACCGCCGAGACCGAGGCTGGAGAGCTCTGGAATATCTACAAGCTCGACGTGGTGGTCATCCCCACCAACAAGCCCATCGCTCGCAACGACATGGACGATATGGTCTACAAGACCAAGCGCGAAAAGTTCAAGGCTGTCATAGACGAGATAGAACGTCTCATTGGGCAGGGGCGTCCCGTGCTGGTGGGTACCACCAGTGTGGAGACCTCCGAACTGCTCTCCAAGATGCTCAAGATGAAGAGAATACCGCACAACGTACTCAATGCCAAACTGCACCAGAAGGAGGCCGACATCGTGGCCCAAGCCGGTGAGCCTGGACGCGTTACCATCGCCACCAACATGGCCGGCCGCGGTACCGACATCAAGCTCAAGGGCGACGTGAAAGAGCACGGCGGTTTGGCCATCATCGGCACCGAGCGCCACGAGAGCCGCCGTGTGGACCGCCAGCTGCGTGGCCGTGCAGGCCGCCAGGGCGACCCGGGTTCCTCGCTCTTCTTCATTTCGCTCGAGGACGACCTCATGCGTCTCTTCGGCTCCGAGCGCATCGCCTCGGTCATGGACCGCATGGGTCTCGAGGAGGGGGAGGTCATCCAGCACTCGATGATTACCAAGCAAATCGAGCGCGCACAGAAGAAGGTCGAGGAGAACAACTTCGGCATGCGCAAGCGCCTGCTGGAGTACGACGACGTGATGAACAACCAGCGCACAGTTATCTACAACAAGCGTCGCAACGCCCTCTACGGCGACCGCCTCTCGATCGACATCTCCAACATGTTCTACGACACCTGCGAACTCCTTTACACCGAGGGGCGCGTGTGGGAGGACTTCAAGATGGAAGTGATCAGGGTCTTTGCCCACGAGGTGCCCATGTCCGAGAAGGAGTTCCTCTCCCTCCGCCGTCAGGATGCCATCCAGCTCCTCTACGAGCAGTGCTACAACGCCTACAAGGAGAAGATGCAGAAGATATGCGACTCGGCATGGCCCTTCATCAAGAACATCGCTGAGAACACGCGCTACATCAACGTCGCCTTCCCCATCACCGACGGCAAGAAGACGCTCAACACCGTGGTCCCCGTCAAGAAAGCCTACGAGACCAAGGGACGCGAGGTGCAGCTCTCCATCGAGAAGGGCATCACCCTCGCCATCATCGACGACCTCTGGAAGGAGCATCTGCGTGAACTCGATGACCTACGCCAAAGTGTGCAGAACGCTGCCTACGAGCAGAAAGACCCCCTCTTGATTTACAAGTTCGAGTCGTTCAACCTCTTTGAGAAGATGCTGCTCAACATCAACCGCGAAATCACCTCGTTCCTCAGCCGGGCCCAGCTGCCGCTGCGCGAGGAGGGCGACGTGCACGAGGCTCGTCAGCCCCAGGCTCCGCAGCGTGGGCTGAAGGCGGGCCGCCAGAACGAGTTCGACCGCCAGGCCGCCCAGCAGCGCCAGGCCATGGAGCAGAGCGGCCAGCAGCCCCAGCGCCAGATGCCGGTGCATGTTGAGAAGAAGGTGGGCCGCAACGACCCCTGCCCCTGCGGCAGTGGCAAGAAATACAAGAACTGCCACGGCCGCGACGCCGAGTAGGTTTGATGTATGCAGAAAGGTCTGGAGCAATATGATGTGAAATTGTTGTTGGCGTTGGTCAAAAGCGTCAGCGGAAGAACGGACTTCTTCAAGCTCTTGGTTGAAAGTCGCCCCGAATTGGCGGCTTTCAGCAACGCCATCCGTGGAGACGACGATGCCATGGTGTGGCTCTTTAAAAACGGCTATGCATGGCTGGCTATCCTCAGCAATGCCTGCGATGGTGACGAGCGCGCCATCGACTGGGTTCGCAACGGGCTGACACCCGTTAATCTCCGTTTCGCACTTGCCTGCCGACACGATGTAGAGTCCCTTAAGTGGCTCTACCAGCACAATCTAGGCGTACTGCTGTTCTTGGTGCGCGAAGTGGAACGTTTCCTCAAGTACCAGGAGAAAGAGTACACATGGCCCTACGTGATGCACTTTGGTGGCCACTATCGGGCTGCCAAAGAACTTGAGGAATGGAGTCATCAAAAGAAAACAGCACAAGAACAACCGACACAATGATACACAAGCTAACCCCGGAGGAGATGAATCGCTTGTCGCTGAACGCATTCCACAAGAGCAGGAAACTTCCGCTTACAGTGGTGCTGGACAACGTCAGGAGCCAGAATAACATTGGCTCGGTTTTCCGCACTGCCGATGCCTTTCGCATAGAACACATAGCTCTCTGCGGCATCTGTTCCACGCCTCCGCATCGCGAAATCCACAAGACGGCACTTGGCGCAGAGGAAAGTGTCGCTTGGAGTTACCACGAGAACACCGGGGCGTGTGTCCGCCAGTTGAAAGGGCAAGGATACTCGGTCTATGCCGTGGAGCAGGTGAGCGACAGCATCAAACTGGACACACTGGGTGCGGACAACTCGTTGCCGGGAAACAAGATTGCCATCATATTGGGCAACGAGATCGAGGGGGTGCAGGACGAGGTTCTGCGTCTCTGCGACGGTTCTCTCGAGATACCGCAGTTCGGCACCAAGCACTCGCTCAACGTCAGCTGCGCTGCCGCCATCGTGATATGGGAAATGTTTAAACAGTTAAAAGTTAAGAGTTATGAGTGAAGAAAGAAAGAATAAGGCCCGCAGTCTTCACAGGCAGGGTTGCAACTGTTGCCAGTCGGTGGTTATGGCCTACGCCGACAAATTGCCGATAGAGGCTAAAGATGCCATGAATGTGGCCGCTCCCTTTGGTCGCGGCCTCGCCGGTACACGCGAGGTGTGCGGCTGCGTGAGCGGCATGGCCATGGTGTGCGGCCTCACGGGGCATGCCGACCAGGCGCGCACCCTGATAGAGCAGTTCCGCCAGGAAAACGGCGATATCGTATGCGGCCGCCTCCTTGCCAGCGGCAAGAAACCCTGCCCCGATCTGGTGGCCGATGCCGCGGAATTTCTGCACGACATCATTATCAAGCCATAATCCCTGTTGCACATGAAAAGCCTCCTATTCATGCTAGCCCTCTGTTTGTGGGCATCGTCCGCCTTCGGGCAATCCATTTCTTTCCATTCGGGCAACAAGAGCGGCAAGAAGCTGCCGACACAAAAGTTGACACACATGCTGCCGTCCGACACGGAGGGTCAGTTGTTGGTGGTGGAATACGAACTCAATGCCACCGGAGTGGTGAAGGGCGTTCGGGTGCGTCAAATCAACGAGGAATGGAAAGAGTCAGCCTCTGTGAAGATCGACGACACACGCCGCAACAGCACGGAACAGGCCTTCCGCACGGGCGACCGCATCCATCTTCTCCTCAGCAGTGCCGACGATGACTACTATCGTATGCGCCATGTGGTGGTATCGGTTGCGGGCCTGCAGGTCGTCTCCGACAGCCTGCTGCTCGATGTCAAACTGGCCAAAGGCGAGGTGTGCTACTCGTGGACAGCCCTCTCTCCGGAGAAAAGCCGTGTGGCTGTGGTACATACCGTCTGGAACAACAATAGCAAGCAGTCCACTGCTTCGGCCATGCTCTTCGACGGCGACATGAAAAAGCAGTGGGGGCAGCCTTTGTGGTATGGCGACATACAGCAGATGCTGGTAACCGACCGCGGGGAGGTGGTCACGGCCTGCCTGTTGAGTTCCAAGGACCATCAGGAGACCCTTCTTCGCATGAATGCCGCCGATGCCTCGGGCCGTAAGCAGGACGAGGTGGTACTCAAGGGCGACCTTGAGCAGGTTTCGTTGCTCAATTACACCGGCGGGAAGCTCCTTTGCACCGCCCTTGAGGGCGACGGCGGCCACGGGCTCATCGGCAAGCGCAAATTCACGGCCTTCCACGTCTGCCTTTATGACATGAATGCCTCCACGCTCCGTCTCGACACCCGCCACGCTTTCAGCGCCGAGGAGCTTTGTGTCTTCGAGAATGTGGACACCGACACCAGGCTCTCCTCTAAGTCGACCAACTATATCCAGCGCATCGAGCAGGAGACCACCCCGGGCGGCGGCGCGGTCATCTACCAGCGCACGTGGAAAGAGATAACCCGTCAGAACGGCATAGATGTCAGCGAGACGATACACCGGAAGGGGATGCTGCTGGCCAATATCGACACCCTGGGCAACCTCTTGTGGGTTCGTGCCATCATGCAGAACAACCAGAACGTCTCCAAAGTCGAGCTGAGTGCCGACCTGGTGGTTTGCGACGGCAAGTTATATGTCTTCACCAACGAGGCGAAAGACGAGACCAACGAATACACACCCCACCTGGCAGCCAAGCGCAGCAAGAGCCTGCTGATGGCCAATGCGGCGCTGGCGGTCTACCATTTCACCGCCGACGGCCGTGGCGCCAAGCAGATGCTGGCCACCGACGACAAATTCATCTTCCACAGCCCGATGTTCGATTTCGGTGGGGGCAATTACTACCTTCTGGCGGGCGGCATGGGTCCCAAGGTCTGCCACATCACCATACCCTAGAGCGCATTGATGAACAAACGCAAGATAATCAACGATCCGGTCTATGACGGGTTCCTCTCGGTGGACGACCCCGTGATACTGCAGGTGATCGACCACCCCTGGTTCCAGCGACAGCGGCGCATCAAGCAGCTGGGGCTGACCTACCTGGTCTATCCGGGTGCCATGCACACGCGCTTCAGCCACATGCTCGGCGCCCTCAACCTGATGAATCGCGCCCTGGAGGTGCTGCAACAGAAGGGTGTGGAGATTACCGACGAGGAGTGCCGGGGAGCCAAACTCGCCATACTGCTGCACGACATCGGCCACGGCCCGTTTTCCCACACCTCGGAGCGGGTGTTCGTAGATGTGCCACACGAGGAGATCACCCTCATGATGATGGAGCGCATCAACGGGGAGATGGGGGGGGCATTGGACACCGCCATCGCCATCTTCTCAAACACCTACCACAAGCACTTCCTGCACCAGCTGGTGAGCAGCCAGCTGGACATGGATCGACTGGACTACCTCGGCCGCGACAGCTTCTTTACGGGCGTGAGCGAGGGTATAGTCGGCACCGACCGCATCATCAGTATGCTGAACGTGCACGACGATGAGCTGGTCGTCGACGAGAAGGGCATCTACAGTGTTGAGAAGTTCATCATCAGCCGCCGTCTGATGTACTGGCAGGTGTATATGCACAAGACGGTGATTGCGGCGGACCAGGTGCTGCTGAACATCCTGAAGCGGGCCAGGGAGTTGGATCCGACGGTGTTCCGGCTCGACCCCAGGTCGCCCGAGTTCCTCGACCAATTCGCCCTGCTGGACGACGACGATGTCATGGTGGCCGTCAAGCACTGGCGGCAGAGCGGCGACGAAATACTGGGCAGCCTGTGCGGAAGCCTGGTGGACCGGAGGCTGCCGGCCATACAGTTCGGCTGCGAACCTTTCGGCAACGGAGAGGTGGGGGAGGCTTCGTACTTCGAGGGTACGGGGATGTTGAGAAACAGGTCGTATGACTTTGCCGACCAGGAAATCAAGGTACTCTACAAGGATGGCCGCTGCCTGCCCATCAGCGAGGCCAGCGACCAGCTGGACCGCCACTTCCTTGAGAAGCAGGTTACGAAGTACTACCACTACCGACCAAAGCAGGGAAGTGTGTCATAGGGGATACTTTTTCCCGAGAATTCCCGCATTTTGGGAGGGGTTCTCTAGGTATTCCCTAGATACTCTCTTAATGAATACTTAAACTCTGGTGCGCTATGAGACCATTTTGGGAAAAAAGGATCCACAGGGACAATATTTCCCCCGCATGTGCGTTAAAGGTGGAAACAATGATACCTGCGCCATGAACAGACATTTCGCCCTTTTCCTTGTGCTGGCCCTGGGCGGCGGCGCCGCCGCCCAGAGTGCCGACACGGCTCTTGCCCCCGTCAGCACCCAGATTTACACCGTGGTGGAGAAGTCGCCGGAGTTCCCCGGAGGCTACGAGGGGCTGTTGCAGTACCTGGCCGCCACGATTCAGTATCCCGAAGAGGCTCGTGCCGACGGCGCGGAGGGTACCGTGTACGTAACCTTTGTCATCGAGCCCGATGGCAGCACCAGCGGCGTCCGTGTGCTGCGCTCGCCCCATCCGGCCCTTTCGCAGGAAGCGGTCCGGGCGGTGAAGGCGATGCCCAAGTGGAAGGCTGGACGCCAGCGCGGAAAAAAAGTGCGCGTGCAATACACCCTCCCCGTCAACTTCCAACTCCAGTAGCCGTGAAAGTCATCCTCCTGGGTCCCGCCCACCCCTACCGCGGCGGCATCGCCGCCTTCAACGAGCGCCTCGCCCGCCAGTACCAGCTGGAGGGGCACGAGGTGGAGATTGTAACCTTCACGCTCCAGTACCCCAAGCTGCTTTTCCCCGGCAAGACGCAGTTTAGCGAGGAACCTGCACCCAAAGATTTGAAAATCACGCGGATGCTCAATTCCATCAACCCCCTTTCCTGGATCAGCACTGGCCGCTACATCCGCAGGCAGTGTCCCGACCTGCTGGTAACCGCCTACTGGCTGCCCTTCATGGCCCCCGCCCTGGGTACCGTCGGCCGCGTGGCCAGGCGCAAGGGCACCCGCCGCGTGGCGGTGCTCCACAACCTCGTCCCGCACGAGCGCCGTTTGGGCGACCGGCAGCTCTCGGCCTACTTCGTGGGTTCGTGCGATGCCTTCGCCACCCTCAGCCGCTCGGTCCTGGAGGAAATCGACCTCTTCGACCCCAAGCGCACCAAGCCGCGCGTCTACAGCCCCCACCCGCTCTACGACCACTACGGCGACACCCTCTCGCGAAGCGAGGCCCTCGGCCTGCTGGGACTGCGCGAAAGCCAACGCTACCTGCTCTTCTTCGGTTTCATACGCGACTACAAGGGACTCGACCTGCTGCTGCAAGCAATGGCCGACGAGCGTATGGACCAGTTGGGAATCAAGTTGATAGTGGCGGGCGAGTTCTACGGAAGCCCCAAGCCCTACAACGACCTCATCGCCCGCCTGGATCTCGGCCCGCGGGTGGTGATGCACACCGAATTCATCCCCGACCACGAGGTGAACCGCTATTTCTGCGCCGCCGACCTGGTCGTCCAGCCCTACAAGGAAGCCACCCAGAGCGGCGTGAGCCAGATAGCCTACCACTTCGAGAAGCCGATGGTGGTAACGCGCGTGGGCGGCCTGCCCGAGATTGTGCCCCACGAGAAAGCCGGATTTGTGGTCGATCCCACGCCCGAGAGCATCGCCGACGCCATTGTGCGCTACTTCAGCGATGACTGGCCGTCGCGTCTGACCGAAGGGGTTCGACAAGAGAAGTGCAAGTACCTATGGGACAACATGACCAGGGCACTCGACTTCAAGTGCTAGTTTAAGTAAGCGTAACCGTTTAGAGGAGTCCAGACTTGCGAATGGGCGTCTGCATCACCTTGAGGAACGCCTTTTCCAGCGCCTCCGGAGTGAGGTAGCCACATTGGTGCGCAATGCGCGACAGGGTGTCCGGGTCGTCCGGATTGGCCACGTTGGGAAGCAGGGCGGCGGCATGTTCCACTCGGAGTGCGTCCACATAGTCGCCAAACGAGGTGCCGTGCATGCGGTGGATGGCATCGACCACCTGGTCTTGCGAGACGTGGAAGTGCGAGGCCAGGAGAAAGACCGAGAGGTCGGGGTTGAGGTAGCCCGAGGTCTCGACAAACTGGGTGAGTTCCCGGCCGAGCTGCCCCAAGTCGTGCCGTGAATGCTGGTGGGCGGCGATGTGCTCGCCCAGGGATTCGGCGCTGTAGGAGAGCTGGTAGGTGGAGTAGCCCAGGGCGGCGACAATCAGCCCCAGCGGGATGCAGGTGGCCAGTGTGAAGCCGTCGGGGCGCGGCATGTTGAGTGGGTAGAGGACGGTGGATACGATGAGTACCAGCGAGCCCAGGAGGATGAGCATGTAGAGGGGCCGGTGGCGCACGATGCGGTGCAGGTCGCGAGTGTAGTATTCGGACAGCAAACGGCTGTAGCGGCGCAGGTGTACAATCGAGTAGACGGCCAGGAAGACGATTTCCAGCACCAGGACGACGCGGAAGAGGTAGTAGTGTACGGAGACGATGATATTGTAGCGCCACGAGTTGGCGAAGAAGAGGTCGGCCTCGGCATAGGAACCCCGGTTGATCCACAGGCGGTACATGTCGGCTCCGCCGATGAAGAAGGAGGCGAGCATGAGCGCGGCGGCCACGGTGGGCAGCAGGAAGAAGGTGCGCGAGACGCGGGTGGCGCCGTCTATGCGGGTCAGCAGCGCCGTGGCCAGCACCATCACCGGCGGGGTGAAGAGGGTGAAGGCCATGTAGAGCACTAGCAGCATGTACTCGCCCCGCAGGAAGGTGTTGAACAGGCACCCGTAGAGGATGAAGTCGATGCCCAGCATGAGCATCGCGGCGACAAGCAGCCACTGTGCGTTCAGTATGTGCTTGCGCATCAGCACTGTGGCGATGGGCCAGACGAGTACGGTCAGGCCCAGTATGAGATAGGCTAAAGCGGTAAGGGTCATGGCGATAAGCGGTTTATAGGTTTTTCTTCACGTAGGTGGCCAGGTAGCGGGCGTCGTAGTCGAGCGAGTAGGTATAGCGTCCCAGCAGGAACTGCAGCAGCGAGAAAATCAGCGAGACGGCGATGATGATGTGTTTCTGGAATGGGATGCGCAGCACCATTACCACCACCATCCCCACCGCCAGCGGCAGGAAAAGCCACGCCAGCAGGTGCAACGGGCCGCTGTGGAGGTGTGGCGCATGGATGTTCTCGGCATAGTAACTGTTGAAACGGCGCTGGAACACCAGGCTCTTGCGCGAGGCCAGCACGAGCAGTACCAGGTTCATCGCCACCACCAAGACCAGGAAGACATGGTAGGACCACAGGGCGGTGAATCTCCACGCTGCGTCGCCCGACAGGGGGAATAGCTCGCCGTAGCGGAACATGTGGCACATCAGTCCGTAGCGGCGCGGCCCGAGCACGGAGGCCCCGATGGAGAGACCCACGATGAACAGCAGGGGCAGTATCAAGCTGTGGCGTTGGCGCAGGCTCGCCCCCCGGGGCTCGGTCAGCGAGCAGATGGCGATGTAGAACACCGGCCCCACCAGCACCGCCACCAGTTCGAACAGGTACTGGTAGATGAAGAGGCTCTCTGTGCGGGCGCGGAAGATGATGGTGGTCATGGTAATGGCAAAGGCACCCATGAGCATGGCTGCGCACAGCAACAACTGGGCGCGCGTGGGGTGCTTCTTGGTAACAAAGATGGCCATCGGCCAGAACACCGCCATCACCACGGGCAGATACATGATGTGAGTCCAATCCATAACTAGTGTGATTTTCTGTCGGTTTCAATCAGTCTGACCAGTTCTTCCACGGCATCTTTCTGGTCAATGTCGCGCTTGACGACCTCGCGGCCCTTGTAGAGGGTGATCTTGCCGCGGCCGGAACCCACGTATCCGTAGTCGGCGTCGGCCATCTCGCCAGGACCATTGACGATGCATCCCATCACACCGATTTTGACTCCGACGAGGTGCCGGGTCTTGGCCTTGATTTCCTGGAGGGCTTTCTGTATATCATATTGTGTGCGGCCACAGGAGGGACAGGCGATGTATTCGGGCTGTGTGATGCGTGCGCCGACGGCTTGGAGGATGTCGTAGGCGACGGGCATCTCCTTTTCTGGGTCTTCGGTGAGGGAGACGCGGATGGTGTCGCCGATGCCGTCGAGCAGCAGGGCGCCGATGCCGGCAGCACTCTTCAGGCGACCCTGGAGGCCGTCGCCAGCTTCGGTAACGCCGAGGTGTATCGGGTAGTCCATACCGAGGGTCTTCATCTTCTGCACGAAAAGACGGGTGCTATCCACCATCACCTTCACGTTCGAAGCCTTCATCGAAAAGACGAGATTATGAAAATCCTGCTGGCGGCAGACCTCGGCGAACTCAATGGCGCTCAGGGCCATGCCTTCGGGGCTGTTGCCGTAGCGGCTCATGATGCGCTCGCTGAGGGAGCCGTGGTTGGTGCCGATGCGCATGGCGGTGCGGTGCCGCTTGCAGATGTCTATCAGCGTGGACATTCGCTCGCCTATGCGCTGAAGCTCGTCGTTGTATTCCTGCTCGGTGAAGTCGAGTTTGCCGGTGTTGCGGTCGGTGTAGTTGCCGGGGTTGACCCTCACCTTTTCCACCAGCGTGGCGGCCACCTCGGCGGCCTTGGGGTTGAAATGGATGTCGGCCACCAGCGGCACCTCGCAGCCGCGACGGAGGAGATCCTCCTTGATGCGGCCCAGGTTCTCGGCGGCCTTCACGTCGGGTGCCGTGATGCGCACCAGTTCACTTCCCGCCTCCACCATGCGGAGTGCCTGCTCCACGGTGGCGCGGGTGTCCATGGTGTCGGTGTTGGTCATGCTCTGCACCCTGATGGGCGCTCCACCGCCGAGTGTCAAATTCCCTATCTTGATTTGTCTGCTCATATTGTTGCTTTTGTTCTATTCCGACTAGTTGTACTTGCGCATTCTAGCTCAAGCGCGCCACGGTGCGCTGCAAGGTGAGCACCTGGGCCTTCAGCTGTTTGATTTGGTCCTGCAGGTTGGCGTTCTGCCCTTTGAGGCGGCGCACCTCGGCCTCGAGTTCGTCGATGGTGGGGAAAGCGAGGCCGGTCTCCACCGGTTCGGGGACAGGCTTGGGGCGACGGCCAATGGTGTCGTCATTGAATGCCTTGGCCTTGCCCTCCTGGTCGGCCATGCGGATAAGCTCCGACGGCTGCATCGGCATATCGAAGCCTGTGTCGTCCTCGACATACACCATGCCGCCCTGTATTTTCTTGACGATTCCCCCTCCCACGGAGTTGAGGAACTTCACTTTGTCGCCTATCTTGAAGTCTGCCATATCGTATTCAGATTATTTCGTTTGCAAGTTGATTGAAGTCGATGCCGTCGAAGTTGCCGCTGGACATCATCAGCAAGTTTGCCTTCTGCCATTGCATGGCCAGGATGCGGTCTACCATCACTTTACTGTCGGTGAATACTTCGACATTGCCGCCGAAAGCCTCGCGTACCTCGTCGGGGTGCAGGTCGGGGAGTTTCTTCAGTTGCAGGGCGTGCTGGCTGTAGTAGACATAGCGCACGTCGGCCTCGTCCATCGTGCCGCGGTATTGCTGGAGGAACTCTTGCGTCAGCGAGCTGAAGGTGTGCAGCTCCATGCAGGCCACCAGCCGGCGGTCGGGGTACTGCTCGAGCATGGCATGGATGGTGGCGCGGAGCTTGGAGGGCGCATGGGCGAAGTCCTTGTAGACGGCACAGGTGTCGACACTCTTCACCAACTCCAGCCGCTTGCTGGCACCCTCGAAGGTGGAGATGGCTTCGTCAAACTGCTTGTCAGTAACGCCTACCTGTCGGCAAGCCAAACGGGCAGCAGTAAGGTTCAAAAGGTTGTGATGGCCAAATATCTTCAACGCAGTGTTCCCAATATAGGTAACACCGTTATCAACCCGATGCTCCGGGCAGCGGTACGGCAGCTTCCGTATGTCGGTGCGGCGGTTCTCCGTCGCCACGCGCCGCACCTCCGTGTCCTCGTCGCAATAAATCAGCGTCCCATTGGGTTCAATCAAATCAATGAACTTGGCGAACTGCTCGCGGTAGATGTCGAACGTCGGGAAGACGTTGATGTGGTCCCACTCGATGCCGGTGATGATGGCCACGTTGGGATGGTAGAGGTGGAACTTGGGGCGGCGGTCGATGGGCGAGGTGAGGTACTCGTCGCCCTCGATGACCATCACGCGCGCTGTCTCGCTCAGCCGCACCATCACCTCGAAGCCCTTGAGCTGCGCGCCCACCATGTAGTCGGTCTCGATGCCGCAGTGCGCCAGCACGTGCAGTATCATGGCGGTGGTGGTGGTTTTTCCGTGCGAGCCGCCGACGACGATGCGGAGTTTGTCCTTCGACTGCTCATACAGGTACTCGGGGTAGCTGTATATCTTCAGCCCCAGTTCCTGCGCCCGCAGTAGTTCGGGATTATCGATGCGGGCATGCATTCCCAGCACTACGGCATCGAGGTCGGGCGTGATGCGCTCGGGGTGCCACCCTTCCTCCTTGGGCAGGAGTCCGTAACGTGCCAGCCGACTGCGGGCAGGGTCGAAAATCTCGTCGTCGCTGCCCGTAACGGTGATGCCTTTTTGGCAGAGGGATATGGCCAGGTTGTGCATAGCGGAGCCGCCGATAGATATGAAATGTACTCGCATATTTCATGTCGTTTTGCCCCTATCAACGCGAAAACACCCCAAATATTATGTTTGAAACAAATAAAAAAACAAGCATCCAGACACCCGCCATCTGGATTCTGAAGCACCCTGACAGGCGTTTTTGGTGAAAAATATATGACTGTAATACAGTGTGTTATGTTGAAATATTAAAATGTTTTTTTCTGATTATGTTTTTTTTACTATTTTTGCGTTTCAGAAATATAGTATAATGCATCCATCAATATGAAACGCATTTTTATAGCGCTCCTGTCGTTTGCCCTGCTGATGGGCATGGGTGTCGACACACAAGCACAGACCAAGAAAAAGAAGTCGAAGGCCAAGACCACAGCCACGACCAAAAAGAAAAAAAGCGGTTCCAGTAGCCCGGCGAAAGCCAAGGAATCGCCCAAGCCACAGCATGTGGAACTGCCGTACAACTCGAACGACTGCCTGTTTGCCATCCCGCTGGAACTGGACAAGCCCTATGGCCCCACCAATGCCCCCGATGGCGCGGGTCGCATCCAAGAGGTAGTGGCCGACAAGAACAATCCCAACCTCTTCGAGCGTGAGCACAACTCGGTGTGGTACAAGGTTTCCATCCCATACAACGGCGACTTGGAAATCTCCATCGTGCAGTCGGCTCCGTGGGACGACTACGACTTCCTGGTCTACAAGAACACTGGCCAGTACTTCTCCAACCAGGTGATGCTCAACAAGGTGAAACCTGTGGCCATCAACGTGGCCGACATTGACAGCGCCGCCATGTTCGCCGCCGTCATGAAGAGCGAGAAAGCCAAGGCCGCCGAGGAGAAAGCCTCGCGCAAGGCGGCACCCAAGGTTGGAGGCGACCTGCCCGAACTACCTGTCCTCGAAGGTGCGCCGGATCAGAAACCCACCATCGGCATGTTTTGCGACGCCACCGACAAGATGCTCACCAAGAAGCAAAACGGCCGCTTCATCAAGTCGATTCCTGTGCGTATGGGCGACGAATATTACATCGTGCTCGACAATCGTACCAACAATGGCCAGGGACATACCATCACTGTTTCGGTTCACGCCGACGCCTACGAACCCCTGGTGCTCTTTTACGACAAGAAGGGTCGCCGCTATGTGGATGTCGACCTCATGATTCTTGAGCGTGGCGCGGGTGGCGAACGTCCGCTGGTGAAGGACGAGCATTACCGGGGCGGCCGAGTGAAGTTTGTGCCGGGGTTCAACTATCTGGTGTATGCCAAGAAGGACGGCTATTTCTCGATTTATCGCGAGTTCAACTCCCGCGAGTTGATGCTGCAGGACACTGTCATGCTTTTCCATATGGAGCGTACAGAACGCGGTGCCTCTTTCCCCATCAAGAGCATCTATTTTGAAAGCGACGAGGCCACGCTGATCGGCAACTACGATTCGGTACTCAACGAATACCTGGCCATGTTCCGCAATCATCCCGAGGTGAACTTCTTGGTCAAGTGCTACGTCCATAGTTACGGTATCAACGCCGAGCAGGATATGCTCCTCTCGCTCGAGCGTGCCAAAACCATTAAGAGCTGGTTTGTCAAAAATGGCATTGATGCCCGCCGTATCACCACTGCTGGTATGACCAAGAATGAAATCAAGCGTGCCGCCGCCGCCGCCCTCAACGACAAGGGCGCTTTCAGCGACATCAAGGCCGAGTTGATTATCACAGGAAAAGGCGAATAAACCTAACCATCCACCACTGGGAGACGCCGCCACAAGCGTCTCCCTTTTTCATACTTTAACATGAAACGTATTGTTTTAGTAATCATTATGTTGATAACAATGACTGCCACCGCGCAGACCGACTGGAAGAAGATTGACCGCCTCATCAACGACGGCTCCTACAAGACCGCCTACGCCGAGGCCGAGAAGGTGTTGGGTTCCCAAGCCTCCAGTGCCGAGCGCCTCAAGGCGGCATGGTACATGGCCAATGCCGCCGCCATGTTCCAGGAGGATGCCTACGACAGCGCCAAGCTTCGCTACGAAGCCCTCCTGCCCTCGCTGACTCCCCTCGACCAGGCTCTCTGCCTGGCTTTCCTCGGTCGCTACGACGAGGCACTCCAGCACGAGGCATTGCTCAAGAATACCCCCGTCGAGCAGGTGAAGGAGTACGCCACGGGCGGCAACACGCTCAATGTTACGCCTACCGTCTACGACATGGTGGTTGTCATGATGCAGGAGCAGGGCGACCTCTCGGCGCAGGAGCGGCTCGACTGGCAGCGCAAACTGGCCGACTTCCACGCCGGCGACGCCGACGACATACGCATCTGGCACGACCTGCGCCTCTACGACTTTGACCGCCAGGTACCCAACCGAGACTTGCAGTGCGGCTCGCTGCGGCACTACACAGAGAAGTACCGTGGCACCCAGTGTCCGTATTACACCCGCTTCTATGCTATGCTGGCGAATGAGTGCAATGGCAAGGGCGAATACGTGCAGGCACTGAAGTATTGCGACACCGCTGTCCAGCTTGCCCCCAAGAGCGAGGGCGGCATTGAGTGTGCCAACCTGCGCAAGGAGATTACGCGGGTGCGTATCAATGTGGACAATACCCACCTCACCGTCGCCCCCGGTCGACAGAGCCTGCAGCGCATCACCTACCGCAACACCGACCACCTTTGGCTGCGCATCGTCCCCTATGTGGAGGCATTCAGCTACAACCAAAAAGCCAAGGAAAAAATGCTGAACGCCAAACCGCTGGAGCAGTGGGATGTGGCGGTGCCGGGCAACCGGGAGTACCGTTCGGAGAGTACCCTGCTGGCCTTGCCGGCGATGAAGGCAGGACACTATATCCTGCTGGTCTCGCCCACGGCCGATTTCAAGCAACAGGGTTTCGTGGCATACGAGATGAACTGCACCGACATGCTGCTCGTGCAGAACGGACAGGAGGGGTTCCTCCTCGACCGTGCCACGGGCAAGCCCATCGTGGGGCAGCAGCTGCGGGTGCAGCACCGTACCGACCAAGTGCTGGGTACCGCCACCACCGACCGCGACGGCCGCTACCGTTTCAACATCAACGACGACCGCTGGGGACTGCGGCTGGTGGTTGAGCGCGACGGATACACGCTCAATACCTCGTTCAACCGCTCGTCAGAATCACAAGTCAATAATCAGAAATTGCATGCCGAGGTGCGCACCGACCGCCCCATCTACAAACCCGGCGAGGAGGTGCAGGTAGCCGTGCTCTGCTATACCGGCGACGGCCTCGAGACACAGGTGGTTCCTGGCAGGGAATTGCATCTGGAGCTCCAGGATCCCAACTGGCAGGAGGTGAGCCGTGACACGGTGATGACCGATGACTTCGGTGTGGCTACGGCACGCTTCACCATCCCCACCGACCGCCTCGCCGGCGACTACCGCCTGCAGGTGGGCGGAGTCCAGAGTGTGGAGTTTGGAGAGCGGAGTTCGGAGTTCGAAGAGGAGATATGGGTTCGCGTGGAGGAATACAAGCAGCCCAAGTTCATGGTGGAGGTCGGAACCCGGAACCCGGAACTCGGCGAGGCAGCTGCACCCCAATTCGGCAAGCCCTATACGGTGTGCGGCATGGCGGCCAGCTACAGCGGTGTTCCTGTTTCGGGTGCGCGCGTACAATATACTATTGAACATCGCCGACTGAACCGTTGGTGGTGGCGTTGGTGGGGCTATGAAGATGGTTCCACCGTGGCCGAGGGCGAGCTGACCACCGCCGCCGACGGCAGCTTCGAAATCACCTTCACTCCCGAGCCCGACAGCAATAGCGACCTCAGCCACAAGCCCACGTTTGAGTATGTAGTAAGTGTGGATGTTACCGACCTCAACGGTGAGAGCCACCCCGCCCGAACCTCGATGCGCGTAGGCTACCGCACCGCTTTCCTTTCATTGGAGGGTGGGGAAGAGGTCAGCACCCTGGACGGTTTGAAGACCAAGTACATGGACATCAACGGAAATCCACTCTCCGGCAAGGTGGACATCAAGATAGAACGTCTGCGGCAGCCCGCTGTGCCGCTGCTCGAGGCTCCAGCCATGCGGCAGGGCGACCACAACACGCTGGACGAGAAGGCGTTCAAGGCGGCATTCCCGCTGTTTGCCTACAATAAGGAATATAATGACCGCGACCAGTGGGCGGTGGCCAGCCAGGGCTGGACGGGCGAGAGCGGCGTGTATAGAATCACCCTCACCGCCGAGGGTGCCGACACGGCGGTGGAGTACCGCACCGTTACTACGCCCGATGCCCGCAAGGCGCAGAGTCAGAAACTACTGTGGGTGGGCGAGGGCAAGAAGAGCGTGGAGGTGGGCGAGACCTATCGCCTGCGCTTCGGTTCGCGCTTCCGCGACGTGGAAGTGTACTACCTGCTGCGCGTGGGCAACGAGGAACGCGAGTTCAAGCGCGTGAAAGTCAACGACGAACTGAAGGAAATCACCATTCCGGTGGACAAGTCTATGCTGGGTGGCTTCCAGGTAGACCTGCTGGCGGTGCGCGAAGGCATCGTGGAGCGGTTCAACCAACGCATCGACGTGCCTTTCAGCCACAAGAAACTCGATGTCGAGATACACACCTTCCGCGACAAACTGCTCCCCGGCGAGCAGGAGGAGTGGACGATTTCAGTCAAGAGTTCGGAATCTGGAGTTCGGAGTGCCGTGGTGATGACGATGTTCGACGATGCCCTGAACAGCTATGAGCGTCAGCAATGGGGCTTCTCACCGTGGCGCAGCAACAGCAGCCGTGGCTTCAGCATCACGATGCGTGGAGGCACCGAGACAGGCTGGTGGCTGGTCAATCCAAAGAATGATGCCTACCGCGGCAGCCGTCCCTCCGTCTGGCGCCTGCTGGATGCCCTGCCGCGCTACAACCGCTGGGGGCGCGGACGCATCATGTACAAATCTAATTCCCCAGTGGCGACAACCTCGTTTGAGGTGGAAGAGGAGGGGGTACCTGTCATTGAGATTGGCACACCTGAAAGCGGTGCCCGTTTATGGGTGGACGACATAGCACGCATGCCAGGCAACTCGGTGGAGAGTATTGTGGCGGTCGTGGGAGGTATCGGCTACAGCGATGGCAGCAGCGCTGCATCGGCCGTTCAGGTACGTACCAATCTCAACACACTGGCCTTCTTCGCCGCCGACGTGCGCACCGGCGAGGACGGTACGGCCACCTACAAGTTTACAGTGCCCGAACTGCTGACTCGCTGGAACGTGCAGGGCATGGCCTTCACCAAGGACATCAAAATAGGTACCCTGGACAAAACCCTCGTAACGCAGAAGCCCCTCATGGTGCAGCCTAACCTGCCGCGCTTCCTGCGCCACGGCGACAGCCTCGCGCTGATGGCCAAGGTGGTGCGTACAGAGGCTGGTGAGCCGATAGACGTGGCAGTCAACTTTCTGCTGACCGATGCCGCCACGGACGAGGTCATCTGCAACCAAACCCAGCATGTGCAGGTGAAGGATGCCGCACAGGTGATGTTCGACATGGAGGTGCCGCGCAATGTCTACGTGGCCACCTACCGCATCGTGGCCCAGGCCGAAGGGATGAGCGACGGCGAGCAGGGACAGCTGCCCGTGGTGAGCAGCCGCCAGGCGGTAACGGTGTCGCAACCCCTTTATATCAATGGTAAAGGCGAGAAAACATTCCACTTCCCACTTACCACCTTCCACTCGTCCACCGCAGAGCCGCACCTGGCAATCCGATATGGCTGGCCGTCAAGGCTATGCCATACCTGCAGGAGATGGAGAACCCGTCGAACCTATACATGGCCAACAGCCTCTACGTGAACAGCCTTGGAAAGAAGATTCTAGGAAATCTAGATATTCTAGATTATCTAGAGAAACTAGAAGAGGGGCAGGAGGTGCGACTGAAGATGAACGAGGATGTGAAGCAGACCCTGCTGCAGGCCACGCCCTGGGTGCGCGAAGCACAGGGCGAGGAGGAGCAGCGCAAGGCCATGGCGGCCTACTTCGACAAGGGACGCATCGAAAAGGAACAGGCCACGCTCACCAAGCAGCTCACCTCGCGCCAGAACAGCGACGGCGGCTGGAGCTGGATGCCCGACGGCGAGAGCAGCAGCTGGATTACACAGCAGATACTGAAGAGGTTGACAGTGGTTGACGGGCAAAAGAACATGACGGACAAGGCACTGAAGTACGTCGACCGCGAAGAGCAACGCTACTACGACCGTTGGATCAAGCCCTACCTCAAGAAAGGTATCGACTGCCAGCCCACCAACATCGACTACCTCTACATGCGCTCCTTCTATGGAAAGGGCTCGACCGAGGCCTACAAGTACTACTACGCCAACGCCTTGAAACGCTACAAGGACTATGAGCACCTCTATACGCAGGCGCAACTGGCTCTCATCTTCCATCGCGCCGGCGACAGGAAGCAGGCGCGCGACCTCATCCGCCGCCTCAAGGAGAAAGCCCTCACCAGCGACGAGATGGGCACCTACTGGCGCGACAACTGCTCGTCGTGGTGGTGGTACCAGCGACCCATCGAGACCCAAGCCCTTCTCATCCAGGCATTCAGCGAGGTTACGCCACAGGATGTCGTCTTAATCGGGCAGATGCAGCAGTGGCTGCTGAAGCAGAAGCAGACCACCCACTGGGGCAACGACGAGGCCACGGTGAAGGCCATCGATGCGCTGATGGTAACCTCTAGTGAAACTAGTCTGACTAGTAAAACCAGTGAAATCAGCCTCACCGTCTGTGGCATGCCGATGACTGCCGAAGCCATGGGTCTGGAGGGCTACCGCCAGCAGCGGTGGAGCGGTGAGGAATTGGAAAGTGTGAGAGCATTGAGAAACAACGAGATAGTAATCTCCAAGCAGACTGGTGGCATCGCATGGGGCGGCGTCTACTACCAGTTCACCGACGAGATGGACAAGGTACCCGTGTCGGAGAGCGGCATCACGCTCAAGCGCACCTACACCAATGCCAGCCGTCCGGGGCAGCCCCTCCGGGTGGGCGACCGAATGAAAGTGAGGGTTGACATCAGCTGCGACCGCCACATGGAGTACCTCGAACTCATCGACGGGCGCCCCTCATGCGTGGAACCCCTCTCGACCGAGGCCGGATGGCGTTGGAACGACGGCTTAAGATACTATATCACAGTGAACAATACCGACACGCGCTGCTATGTGGACCGCCTGGAGAAGGGCAAGTACTGGTTTGAGTACGAGGTCTACGTTACCAACCCCGGCACCTTCCTTTCCGGCCCGATAACCATGCAGTGCATGTATGCCCCCGAGTTTCGCGCCGTGGCGCCTGCCGAGCGGCTGGTGGTGGAACGCTAGTGAATCCTCACCCGCCGCAGGTCGGGGCAGTTCATCGCGTTGGAACGCAGGCCGCTGACGTTCTTGTGTGTAAAGTGAAGAATCTGGTCGTAGTAGAGTACCAACACGGGAGCCTCGGCCATCACCAGGCTGTCCATCGCGCGGTAGAGCGCGATGCGCTCCTGCGGGTCGGTGCAGCTGCGGGAGCGCAGGTAGAGGCGGTCGTAATCAGCATTATGGAAACGGGTGTAGTTGGGTCCCGCCGGTGCGCGGTTGCCGCTGTAGAAGAGCGAGAGGTAGTTCTCCGCATCGGGATAGTCGGCCACCCACGAGCCTCGGAACCACGCGTTCTTGCCCTCGCCAATCTGGCTGCGCAACGCCGCCGGAGGGTTCACGTCCACCTGCACGTCAATGCCCAGCAGTCCCAGCTGCTGCTGAAGGTACTTGCAGAGGTCCAGGTAGTTGGCCGTGGTGGAAAGTTTCAGCCGCGGTAGTCCTTGGCCGTTCGGGTAGCCCGCCTCGGCCAGCAGTGCTTTGGCACGCTCGGGGTTGTACTCGTAGCCGTAGGCCGCCGCCGTGTCGAACCCGGGCAGCCCCAGCGGCACGAAGCCGCCCACGCCGGGATGTCCCACGTTGTTGCGCAGGTACTTCATCATCTTCCGCCGGTCGAAACCGCAGTTGATGGCCTGGCGTATCTTTAGGGCGGAAGTCGGAGAGCGGAAAGCGGAGTTAAATGATGCGTCAGCCGCTTCCGGCTTCCGCTCCCCGCCCTCCGAACTCATATTAAAGCCCAGGTACTCGGTGTTCAAGTAGGGCGTGGAGTGCATGTCGATGCGGTCGGCATACTTCTCCTTCAGTTGCCCGTCGAGGGTCAGAATCTCGTCCTTGTAGCTGGCATCCAGCGAGTTCATGAAGTCAAGGTTCCCCTTGACGAACTCCAGGAATACCGTGTGCCGATCCACGATGAAGGTGATGGCCACCGCGTCGAGGTAGGGGAGGCCCTGCTCGAAATAGTCCTCGTTCTTGCGCAGCACCAGCTTGACGCCCTCCTTCCAGTACTGGAAGCGGAAGGGACCCGTGCCGCAGGGGTTGCGGCGGAAGTCCTTGCCGTGGCGACCCACTTCCTCGCGCGGCACTACCGAGCAGTAGACCATGCCCAGCTGGCTCAAGAAGGGTGCGAAAGGCTGCTTGAGGCGTATCTCGAAGGTGGTGTTGTCCAAGGCGTTGAAGCTCTCCACATCGTGGAAAATCCAGGCACCGGGCGACATCACGTCGGGGTCGACGACGCGGCCGAAGCTGTAGGCGAAGTCGTCGGCCACCACGCGCCGCCCGTTGTGGAAGCGCACGTCGTCCCGCAGGGTGAAGGTGTAGCGCAGGCCGTCGCCGCTCACCGTCCAGCGCTTGGCGATGGCGGGCCGCACCTGCAGGGCGGTGTCGAGTTCGATCAGTCCGTTGTAGAGCTGGCGGCAAGCCCAGATGATGCTCTGGTCCTTGGCGAAGGCGGGGTCGAGGGTGGCGATGCCGGCACTCTCGTTGTAGCGGAAAATCATCTTGTCGCTGTGGCGATGCCGGCCGCAGGCGGTAATGAGCAGGGCTGTCAGTATCAGCAGGGTACGTGGTTTCATGGGTCTAGAAATTAATGCCGATGGTGAATGCGCCGTTGTGGCGGAAGAGGGCGAGGAGGAGTGGGTGTTTCATCGTGCGTGGGTTTTCGTTTACAGAACGTTGCAGACGGGCATTTATTGTGTGCGCCGGGAAGGTTGGGTCGCTATGAGACCATATCGTCCCATAGCGCATTTTTGTTTATGTATTCATTAAGAGAGTATCTAGAGAGTACCTAGAGGGTACCCTGCATCTGCGCCTCCATCTCGTAGTCCACCTGCCCCTGGTCGATAAGTTTCGTCTCCCGATGGAAGAAGGCTGTGGTCTTCAGCTTGAAGCATTGCGGGGTGCGGTCGTTGTGGATGCGTATGCAAATGCCCTCGCGCGGCACAGGGTGGCTGCACAGAGGCTCGTCCAACTCCATGCCGAAGTGCTCCTTGTCGCGCTTCAACTCGTGCAGCACCGCGTCCTGCCAGAAGCGGTTGGTGTCCAGGTGGGGATAGAGCTTGCGCAGCGTACCGTGGTACAGCACGTGCAGTGGCCGCAGGCGTGGGGCCAGTTCCGGGTGCTGCTCCAGCAGGCGGAGCGTCCAGTCGCGCACCTGCGTCGCGTTCCACTCGCTCTTGCTGCCGTCGGGGGCGGTGATGGTGATGCGGTAGGGCATGATGAAGTTCTCGCCCGGGGCGCAGCCGTAGTCGTAGTTCTTCATAATCATTCGGCTGCTGCCGCTGACATATCCGCATATTTCCCCGTAGAGGGTCATCCCCTGCGGGAGGTGGGGCTGCATGAGGTGCCCGTACTCGCTCCAGATGTCCACGGGATAGAATCCTTCGGTAACGCCAGGGTTTATGTACTGGTTCTTGATGACTCCACGGCTGCTCCACACGGGGCCATAGCCGGTCCGGTAGCTGCGCACTATCCGCTGCTCGAGCCGTTGAAGCGTTGCCTGCTGCCGCTTCCGCTGCCAGGGGTGGCGGGTGGGCGAATGGCGCAGGGCGTTCATTTTGCGCCTTGTCTCCCGATTGGCCACTTGGGCGGCGATGGAGGGTTTGGCGGGTGTGCGCGTCAGCACGTTGGCCAGGCACACGGAGGTGCCGTGCATTTTCAGGCTCACGGTGAGCATCGTGTCGGGTTTGAATCGCCACATGTTGTCGTTCAGCGTGTCGGTCTCATAATGGTACACGAACTGTCCCGGGATGAGGCGGTCAAACCGGTTCAGCCTGCGGTTGAACTTGCTGCTGATGCCTTTGCGCTTGCGTGTACCGTTGCGGGGGATGTAGGCGGCAATGAAAAGGCGTCCGTCCACGGTGTCGAAGCGCAGGGGGTGCTCGTAGCCGTCAGGGTCGGTGGTGAGGTAGTCCTCGAGGTGGATATTCTGCAGGTCGTGGTTCCACCGTGTGAAGTGTTCCCACTTGAAGAGGCAGCCGTAGCTGGGGCATCCGCGCAGGCGTATCAGGCGCAGGCGGCCCTGCTTGTTGAAGAATCCCACACTGGCGCGCGCCTCCTCTTCCCGCCCTTGGGCAAGCAGGCGCTCCACCAAGGCATGGTTGGCGTTGAGGCGACGGTCGGAGAGGCAAAATAGGTTGTTGGCCGACAGGAAGTTGCGGTTCAACTGCGTCTCGTTCGCACAGTAGATGGCCACCTCGCCGGGTTGGAACAACCCCTTGGGAATCACCACGCTGTTGCCGTCCACAAATGTCTGCTCCAGTCGGTCGGCTCCCTCGACGGGATGCATGCGCGACAGGCGCACAATCTTGGCGCAGTACTCCTTTTTCATGTCGGCACTACAGGAAAACAGGTCTTTGTGGTTCACCGTCAGGGGGGGGCATTTAGTGATTACGATAGACAACCTTACCGCCAACGAGGGTCATCGCTACCTGGTCGCCGTGGGTGGCGTACACCAAATCGCCCACGCTCCGCACCGGTGCCAGGAAAAGGCAGGCGGGCTGGCCGGGGGCGACGGTGTGGCCAAGGGTGGCGATTCGCAGTATCTGTTCTGCTGGAACCGCAGTGGGATCTTCCCTCCATCCTTTTTGCAACAGGGCGGCTGTCTTCATCGCTTCGACCATGTCCAGGTTGTTGCTGCTCGCCGCACCGTCGGTACCCAGCGCCACCTTGGCCCCGGCCTCCAGCAGCTCCAGTAGGGGGAAGCGGTAGCCGCTGCCAAGTTTGAGGTTCGAATTGGGACAGTGTACGCAGGTGATGCCGTGTTCCCCGATAAGGTTGATTTCGTGTTCCGACAGGTGCAGGCAGTGGGCGGCAATGATGTTGCTTCCCAGCATGTCGAGAATGCCCAGTCTGTCAAGATATTCCCACGGGCGGCATCCGTGTTCCCGTAGACAGTCGTCAACTTCCTTCCGTGTCTCGTTCATGTGGATGTGCATCGGCAGCCCCAGCCTTTGGCAGGCTTCCGCGCTGCGCAGCAGCCCTTTCTTGCTCACGGTGTAGATGGAATGCGGCGCTATACTGTAACGGATCTGTCCTGTACTTTCCATGCACCACTTTCCGTTCTCCACATCTGCCAGTTCATCGCCGTCGCCGAACACGTTTAGTCCCAGCATTGCTCGTATGCCGGTCTCCTCCACGGCACGTGCCATGGCAGGCAGGTGGAAATACATGTCGTTGAAAGCGGTGGTGCCGCTGGCCAGCATTTCGCGGCAAGCCTGCAGGGTACCCTCGTGGATGCGTTCGTCCGTCAGTCCCTGCTCCGCAGGCCATATATAGTCGTTCAGCCAGCGGTCCAGAGGTTGGTCGTCGCCCAGTCCGCGGAAGAGCACCATCGGCGCATGCGAGTGCATATTGCACAGTCCGGGGAATACGGCGAGTCCGTGTGCGTCGATGTCGGCTGCGCACGGACTATGGGGTGTAACACTCTCGATGAGGCCGTTGTTGATGGTGATGTCGACCGTTTGACCGTTGAGCAGGGCGTTGCTGAGGATCATTGCACCAGTATCATCAAGTCGTTCTGCTGGCTTTTCACCACGCCGCCGCGTATGTCGAAGGTGTGTTCCGAACCCTCGTTGTCGATGAGGCGTACGGTACCCTGTTTTAGCGACGAGATGATGGGTGCGTGATTGTTCAGTACCTCGAACAGGCCGCCTGTGCCAGGCAGCTGTACCAGTTTGGCCTCGCCCTCGTAGAGGCTGGCGTCGGGTTTGGTTATCTTGATTTTCATGTGGGTTTAATGTTTAACGTTTAAGGTTTAAGATTTAAGGTGTCCGGATGAGGCGCAGTTCCCCTTAAACTTTAAACCTTAAACCATAAACCTTACTTGGTTTCCGCCAATATCTTCTCACCCTTTTCGATAGCCTCCTCGATGGTACCCACCATGAGAAATGCCTGTTCGGGGAGGTAGTCCACTTCGCCGTCAAGGATGGTGCGGAAGCCTTTGATGGTATCCTCAATGTTCACGAAGCGGCCTTCCAAGCCAGTGAATGCCTCGGCCACGAAGAAAGGCTGCGACAGGAAGCGTTGCACACGGCGTGCGCGGCTCACCACCAGCTTGTCCTGTTCGCCCAGTTCCTCCATACCGAGGATGGCGATGATGTCCTGCAGCTCATTGTATCGCTGCAGCATCTGCTTCACGCGCTGGGCGGTTTGATAGTGCTCCTCGCCCACCACATCGGGCGAAAGGATGCGGCTAGTGGAATCCAGCGGGTCGACGGCAGGGTAGATGCCGAGTTCCGATATTTTGCGGCTGAGCACCGTTTGGGCATCCAAGTGGGCGAAGGTGGTGGCCGGAGCGGGGTCGGTCAAGTCGTCGGCGGGCACGTACACGGCCTGCACCGAGGTGATGCTGCCGCGCTTGGTGGAGGTGATGCGTTCCTGCATCAAGCCCATCTCCGTGGCCAGCGTCGGCTGGTAGCCGACGGCGGAGGGCATGCGGCCGAGGAGTGCGGAGACTTCGGAGCCGGCCTGTGTGAAGCGGAAGATGTTGTCGATGAAGAGGAGAATGTCGCGGCCACCGGTTTTCTCGTCGCCGTCGCGGTAGTACTCTGCCAGCGTCAGACCCGCCAACGCCACGCGGGCGCGGGCACCCGGTGTCTCGTTCATCTGGCCGAACACCATGGTACACTTCGAGTCTTTCAGCGCTGCCTTGTCAATCTTGGACAAATCCCAACTGCCCTCCTCCATGCTCTTCACAAATTCATCGCCATACTTGATAACGCCGGCCTCAATCATCTCCCGCAGCAGGTCGTTGCCCTCGCGGGTGCGCTCACCCACGCCGGTGAACACACTCATGCCGCTGTACTTCTTGGCAATATTGTTGATAAGTTCCTGGATAAGCACCGTCTTGCCCACGCCGGCGCCGCCGAAGAGGCCGATCTTGCCGCCCTTGAGGAAAGGCTGGATGAGGTCGATGACCTTGATGCCGGTGTAGAGGATTTCCTGGGAGGTGGAGAGACTTTCGAATTTGGGCGGTTCGCGGTGGATGGAGTAGCGTTTCTCGCACTGTGGGGCGGGCATACCGTCGATGGTCTCGCCGATGACGTTGAAGAGTCGACCGTTGATGTCTTCGCCCACAGGCATAGAGATGGGTTCACCCAGCGACAGCACCTCCATGCCGCGCTGCAGGCCGTCGGTCGAGTCCATAGCAATGCAGCGCATCGTGTTTTCGCCGATGTCCTGCTGGCATTCCAGGATGATGGCCGATCCGTCAGCGCGCTTCACGCTGAGGGCGGTGTAGATGTCAGGCAGGGCTTCGCCGTCGGGGAAGTTGACGTCGACGACGGCACCGATGATTTGCGATATTTTGCCTTTGAGTTCCATAAGACTAATATGTGTTTCTATATAAAAAATTGCGGTGCAAAGATACGAAATAATTTCTTTGCACCGCAAAAAAGTTTTCCGAGACTGAATATTTTAACATTCCCGGCGGCCGATGTCAGCCAAGATGGCATGTTTACAGGCCCATCACGACGACTTTTTGGGCCAGCGAGCGCAGCGGCAGGGCGGCCAGCAGAAGGGCGAAAAGTAATAGTCTTCTTTTTATTTTCTATTGCATTATTAACTTGATATTAAAATGTAAAAGTACGAACTTTTTCCGGACTGGCCCAAAATAATTTTCCCCGACGGCAGAAAGGCTGTCGGGGAAAATGTGATGGTTTATGGGCAGGGCGTTGGGTCTTACGACTTGATGCGCATGCCGTAGAAGGAGCGGAAGACGAAGTAGAGGGCCACCAGAAGGAGCACCACACCGACCCAGGGGGCCACCGATTTGAAGCCTTCGCTGATGGCTATTTCCATAGCGAGGACGCCGAAGAGGGTGGTGAACTTGATGATGGGGTTGAGGGCCACGGAGGAGGTGTCCTTGAAGGGGTCGCCGACGGTGTCGCCGACCACGCTGGCGTCGTGCAGCTCGGTGCCTTTGGCCTTCATGTCCACCTCGACCACCTTCTTGGCGTTGTCCCAGGCGCCGCCGGCGTTGGCCATGAAGACGGCCTGGAAGAGGCCGAAG
>CACZLT010000032.1 GCA_902782185.1 uncultured Bacteroidota bacterium
CGCACCAGGCTCTCGTCGTCGCAGGGGTTGACGGCGAGGCGGAGGTAGGCCAGCACGTCCTTGACCTCGCGGCGGCCGTAGAAGGAGAGGCCCTGGTAGATGCGGTAGGGTATGTTGAGGCGGCGCAGGGCATCCTCGACGGCGCGCGAGAGGGAGTTCTGGCGGTAGAGGATGGCGAAGTCGCGGTAGTCGGCGTCAGCGTCGAGGCGCGTGTGCTGAATGGCGTCGGCCACGAGGGAGCCCTCGTTCTTTTCGTCGTCGGCGCGCAGCAGGCGCAGGCGGTTGCCGTCGGCGTTGTCGCTCCACAACTCTTTCTGTATCTGGTCGCGGTTGTGCTCGATGATGCTGTTGGCGGCCTGCACGATGGTCTTCGTGGAGCGGTAGTTCTGCTCCAGCTTGTAGAGGTGCATCTCGGGGTAGTCGCGGCGGAAGTTGAAGATATTCTGTATGTTGGCGCCCCGGAAGGCGTAGATGCTCTGCGCGTCGTCGCCCACCACGCAGAGGTTCTGGTGCCGCGCGGCAAGCTTCTTGACGATGAGGTACTGGGCGAAGTTCGTGTCCTGGTACTCGTCCACCATGATGTACTGGAACCGTTGCTGGTATTTGAGCAGCACGTCGGGGAAGTCCCGCAGCAGGATGTTCATGTTGAACAGCAGGTCGTCGAAGTCCATGGCGTTGCTGTTGCGCAGGCGCTGGTCGTACATCTGGTAGATTTGCCCTATGGCCGGTCGGCGGGCGTCGATGTCGGCCTGGTAGACCTCGGGGTTGTCCATGTAGTCCTTGGGCGAGAGGAGGTTGCTCTTGGCCATCGAGATGCGGCTCAGCACGGTGGTGGGTTTGTAGGTCTTCGGGTCGAGGTTGAGAGCCTTGACCACGTGCTTGATGGCGGCCTTGGTGTCGTCTGTGTCGTAGATGGTGAAGCTGCTGGTGTAGCCCAGCTTGTCGGCCTCGGCGCGCAGCACACGGGCGAAGACCGAGTGGAAAGTGCCCATCCACAGGCTCTTGGCCTCGTTGCCCACCAGTTTGGTGATGCGGTCGCGCATCTCCTTGGCGGCTTTGTTGGTGAAGGTGAGGGCCAGGATGCGGAACGGGTCCACGCCCTTTTCCATAAGGTGGGCTATGCGGTAGGTGAGCGTACGGGTCTTCCCGCTGCCTGCGCCCGCAATTATCATGACGGGCCCCTCGGTACATGCCGCGGCCTCGCGCTGGGGTTCATTGAGTTGTGAGAGAAGTTCGCTCATAACGGGTGTGCTATTGGAGGTGCAAAAGTACGAATTTTTTTTGAATTTTTTGAGTTTTTTTCAAAAAATAGATGCAGTACAGACGGGTGATTATCAGTCGGTTGGATGTATCATCTTCTTCCTCTCTTCTTCTTTGCCAAGGGAACGGGCGCAATAAAGTCGGAAGGACGGCGTTGTCTCTTTCAAAAAACCGAAAAGTCATGGCAAAATTGGAACAGGGCATCCTCGGGCCGTTCCGGGGCAAAGTGGGCACGGTGGTGGGTTTCATGTGGAGGGGCAAGCATGTGGTCAGGGCCTACCGCAGGGAAATCAACTATCCGAACACTGAAAACCAGCAGGTTGAGCGTGCGTGGTTTGTCAGCATGGTGCGTTTCGCGGCCACGGCGCGGCCGGCGCTGCTGCTGGGCCTGCGCGAGCGGGCGGCGCGGTGGCAGATGACCGAGGGGAACGCGTTCGTGAAGATGAACAAAAACAATTTCGGCCTCACCCCTGGCCCCTCTCCCGTGGGAGAGGGGAGAAGGGTTGAGTATGAGCGCATTTGCATATCTGAAGGCAGTGCCGCGCCGGTGCGTTTCTCTGCGGCGGGGGTGGACGATGAGGGTGTGCTGCGCGTGGCCTTCGGGAAGAACGGCGGCATGAGCCGCGCCAGGGGCGGCGACCGCGTCTACCTCTACATATATAATACAGCCACGCGCCAGGGCCTGCTCTCCGCCCCCGCCGAGCGGCGGAGCGGGAGGATGGCGGTGCAGCTGCCCGACGGGTGGACGGAGGGGAACGTCAGGCTGTGGGGTTTCGTGATGGACGGGGAGGGGCGCGCCTCGAACTCGGCCTACATAGGGTGGGATGCCGGGGAAGAGGAGCCCCGGAACGGGGAAAAAACCGGGAATCCCCGCATGGAAAATGAGGAAAAAATGGGTCTTTCGACGAGGGACGGGAAAAAATCCTCATCCTGTAACTCGTTGATTTTCACCCCACCCCCCTCCCCCTATAAAATTTCGCTAAAAAATGAAAATTTTTCTTCGTAGAATAAAAAATTGTTGTATCTTTGCACCCGATTTCACGTGAAAACCTGTCTGCTTTGCGGCCTGGCAGCCCCCTCTGCAAAGCGTATGGACTAGAAGATTGACCCAGGGAGGCTGCAAAGTAAGAAACACAACTACAAAATGTACCACAAAACCAAAATCCTTTTCGCAGCCGCAGCGCTCTGTCTGATTGCAGCCTGTTCCCCGGACATGTGGGGATACTATTTCGATTACAAATGCCGGGAAGCGTATTTTGGAAATGCCACAATAAACTATACCTCTGAATGGTTCAAGCCACAAATTTTGAAAGAGATAGAAGAACGGACAGACATTACCGCCAGCAAAATATTCCAGGCGCTCCCGCTTGATGTCTATGACCACGAGGATTTAAAGCAACGGCTGAAATCGCTGTATGGGTATGATGACATAATAGACGAATGTTTTTCCCAGATAATTTCCCAATAGAACGCAATATGAAGAAAAGACTTGTTTGCCTATTGGCCACCGTGGTTTGTCTGGCCATGACATCGTGCATTTGGGAGGCGATGAAGGAGTGTATGTATGACTGGGATGATGTTGTTTGTTATGCCCGCTTTTCCGGGGCAGAGAATGTTGGAATAAAGTATGTGGCATATTTGCCGTTCTACACGGTCGGAGACGAAAGACCATCGGATAGTGGAGTCGGCAATTACTATCTTCGTGAAGAAGGGAGCCTGACAGGTCCCGAGATGGTAAAACGTCTTGCCCGTGGGGGGCGATACGCCGTCACCCATATTCTCTGGCTGCGAGAGGATTTGAGTATTGCCGCCACCTGGGATCTCTCGGCTGACACAGCCGATGCCGCCAACCGTTGGCTGGATTCCACGGCGTGGATTACGGATACGGTGCATACCACAGTGTGCAACGACGTCCCTATCGTTAAGATTCACCACACGTTCACTTTCCGGCCGGAGGATGTCCATCCGGTTTCCCAAATGGACTCCCAATAAATTGCAAGTATGAGACACGCTCGTTTCGGACGGTATGTCCTGATGTTTTCCTCGCTGCTGCTGTCAGCGTGCTGGGATTATGTAGGCGAACACACTTCCTGTATCCACTTTGCCAATACGGGGGAGGTGGGGATTTGCTATGCCACCATATCAAACCATGCCGACCGCACAGACCATCACAGGATTGGACCTGCGGCGAATTATTTCCGATGCGACGATGATGAGTTTTCTGCGGTACCGGCCCCGGTCATCATGAAACGCCTGTATCGGGTGGCACCGTATCTCCTTTGGTTGGATGCGGATTCAAGCATTGTCTTGTGCTGGGATCTCTCGGTGGACACGGTCGGTGCCGCCAGCCGATGGCTTGACTCTGCAGCGTGGAAAACCGACACTGTTTTCCGTTTCCACAATCCGGCCGGAAAGGCAATCTATGAATACCACCACACGTTCACTTTCCGGCCGGAGGATGTCGCAAATTTGAACAATTAAAATACAAGTAGTGACATTATGAAAAAGTTTATATTGTTCTCTTTGTCCGTGGGTATCCGATTCTAAATCCGGAACAGATAACCGCAGGGCCGGCACTCAAGAGTGCCGGCCCTGCGGTTTACAGCACCTCGATGGCGACGGTGCGGAGGTCGCGCACGGCATCGTAGAGGCGGACGGAGAGCGACTGGCGGACGGACACCTCGAGCGTGCAGTCGAGGTCGAACTGCTGATTTAACGGCTTGAGGTCGAAGTCTTTCAGAATGCGCATCACGTCGTTCATGGCCTCGTACTTGAACGAGAGGCGGTAGCGGCAGTCGATGGTCTTCTCGACGATGGTAGCGTGGTCGATGGCGTCGCGCGCGGCGGCCTTGTAGGCGTTGGCCAAGCCACTGGCGCCCAGCAGGATGCCGCCGAAGTAGCGTACCACCACGATGAGCGTGTCGGTGAGGTCGGCCGAAAGCAGCTGGCCGTGGATGGGTCGGCCGCCGGTGCCGCTGGGCTCGCCGTCGTCGTTGGCACGGAAGGCGTCCTTGCGCGGCCCGAGGATGTAGGCGTAGCAGTGGTGGCGCGCGTCGAAGTACTCCTTGCGCAATCGGTCGAGGTGCGCCTTGACCTCTTCCTGTGTGCGCACAGGGTAGGCGAAAGCGAGGAATTTGGAGCCTTTCTCCTTGTAGAGGCCCTCGCTGGGCGCGGCGATGGTCTTATAGGTATCGTCAAACATTCCTATTTCGCAGTTCTTAGTTCCTAGTTCTTACTTCTTACTTCTTACTTCTTGATTCTGAACACCCAGGCGTGGTCGAGGGCGCCCAGTTCTTTGGGGTCGAGGCCGGAGAGGTCGAGGGTGAGGGTGCCGTCTTTCGTCTGTTTCCACTGCAGCCGGGCACTGGTGCCCAGAAGTTGTATCTCGGAGTCTTTTTTCAGGCGTGGTATATTCGGGAGCGTCAGTGCCTGGCCGGGGCGCTCGAACTCGATGACATAGAGGTCGTCCCCCTTGGCGGTGAAGCAGCGCAGGGTGCGTTCCCATTCGGCGCGACCTTGCCAGTCGGCATAAAGTGGCTGGAAGGTCTTGCCGCCGTCGCGGCTTATGCTGAAACGCGCCGTTGCCTCAAGGTCCTTCTCTTTCAGCGTTACATCGAAGACGTATACACTCTCGCCGTCGAAGTTGTAGTTCGCCTGTGCCTTGCCGTTTTCCGCCCAGTGGTGGTTGTAGTAGAGCAGGGTGTCGCCGCCACAGACCACCCATATTTCGTCGTCCCCCTCGACACGAAGGATGCAGTCGCCCTTCGCAGGGGGAGGGAAGGTTGTGCCCCGCCAGTGGACGGTGAAGTTGTCCACCGGCATTTCCTTCAGCGGGGCGTTGCGCACCCAGTCGAAGTCGATGGCGGTGCTGTGGGGCAGGTTGGCGGAGGAGCGTTCGCGCTGGCAGGGGGTGCTGTGAGGGCGGGAGCCGTAGATGGCTTCGCCGTTGACCTGCAGCCAGCGGCCGAGGTCGCGGAGGCGTTCCTGCTGGATGAGGGGGATGGTGCCGTCGGCGTAGGGACCCACGTTGAGGGTGAGGCCGCCACCGTGGGCCACCAGCTCGCAGAAGTGCTGGCGGTTGAGGCCGAAGCTGCGGCCGATGCCGCGGCACTCGGCCCAGGGGCGCGTGGTGTCGGCGATGCCGGCGCTGTACTCGGGTGTGCGGAAGCCGTGCTGTGTGCCGCGACCCCAGCGGTCGTTGACGATGGCGTTGGGACCCACGGTCTTGTAGTACCAGTCGATGAGTTCCACGCTGCGCAGCTGGTCGGCGGAGAAGTCCCAGTCGCCGTCGGCGAAGATGAGTTCGGGCTTGTAGCGGCTGACAAGTTCCTTGAACTGGGGTACCATGTAGTTGTCCACATAGTCGGCGGTGCTGTCGGCCGAAGCCACGGTCCAGATGTGGCGCGGGTTGCTCCACTCGGGCAGCGAGTAGTAGAACCCCATGGTGAGCCCCTCGGCGCGGACAGCCTCGGTGAGGTCGGCGACGATGTTGCGGCGCGGGCCGCTGACGGTGCTGTTCCAGTCGGGTTGCTGGGGGCTGTCCCATAGGCAGTAGCCGTCGTGGTGTTTCGTAACCAGCACCACGTATTTCGCACCGGCCTCGCGGAAGAGGCGCGCCCACTCCTGAGGCTGCCACAACTCGCCGTGCCAGTGGTCGGTGAGTTGGGCGTACATCTCGCGCACGGGCAGCGACGTGTCGGCGAAGTAGGACATGGCGCGCATGCGACCGGGGTCGCGCGACATGAGCCCCTTGTAGAGCCACTCGCCGTAGCCCTCCTTGCCGGCATAGGCGGGCACGGAGTAGAGCCCCCAGTGGACGAAGATGCCCAGCTTGGCGTCGGAGAACCACTGCGGGTAGCCTCGCTGGTTGAGGCTTTCCCAGGTCTGGGCCTGCAGGCCGAGGCAGGAGAGGAATAGCAGGACGGATAGGAGTTTGGTTTTCATAGGGTTGAACAAATAAAGGCGGTCTTGGCAGTGCCGAGGGTGGTGGCGAAGAGGAAGCGGTCGCCGCCCTCGCGCAGGCCCAGCTGGCGCTGCAGGTCGGCGGCGGAGAGGGGATAGTTGCGCACCGCCACGTGGGCTTTCCCGCCGGGGATGGCCTCGGCGACGGCCTTACGGCTGGGCTTCACCTCGTGCAGGATGCGGAACACGCGCCCTGGGAAGTCCTCCACCAGGCGGTTTGCGGTGTAGAGGTGGGTGTTGGGTGCCAGCTTCTGCAGACCGAACCACTGGCATAGGAGGCGGAAGGGGCCGGCCTTCATGAGGGCGGCATCGGGCTCGTAGAGGTAGGCGCCCACGGAGGCGGCATAGGTGGGGATGGCGGCGGCCTCGGCGCTTCGGGTGAAGCGGAGGGGGGCGGGGGGGGTGGTTTTATTTCTAGGTGGACTAGTTGGACTAGTTGAACTAGTTATACTAGTTTCACTAGTTCTGCTGGACAAGAGTGTGCAGTGTATCTGCGGCTCGCCGCAGGGCGAGCCGCAGAGGAAGAGCACCTCCTTGCACTCGCCGTCGAGGGAGACGACATGCACGTCGCTGACCGACGGCAGCTGGCTGACAGCCAATTCGATGTCGATCATCGGTGAGGCTTTGACCAGCAGGCGGCGGCCATGGGAGAGGAGCAGCTGGAGGCTGGACAGGATGTCGGGCTCGCAGTCCTCGAAGGCGGACACCTTGCGCCCCGAGGCGGCGCGGCGCGCGGGGTCGAGGTAGAGGAGGTCGAAAGGCTCCTGCAAGGCCAGCCACTCCAGACTGTCGGCGCAGTGGACGGATATGTTGGTGACGCCCAGTATTCTTGCATTGTGTTCCATGAGGCGGCAGAGGACTGGGTCGCGCTCGACGTAGTCGACATGGGTGGCTACACGCGAGAAAGCGAGGGCGTCGATGCCCATGCCGCCGGTGAGGTCGGCCACCCTGGGAAGTTCGGAGAGGAGGGATGCCTTGTGGGCGGCGGTGAAGGCGGAGGAAGCCTGCTCGCGGTTGAGACGCGGAGGGTAGACGAAATCCTCGCACTGCAGCAGTTCCGGCCACTTCTCCCGTGCCGTGCGGCGCCCCTCTATCTGCTGCACAGCCAAGGGCATGTCAATATGAGGATACCGCCCGGCACTCAGCAACAGCCGCGCGGTATCCTCGTCTTCGTGGGTGAGGACGAATTCAATAAACTCCCTGGTCATGCAACTGGCGGAGGCGGTCGACGACCATGGGGCGGTCCTCCTTGTAGGTTACGCCGAACCACAGGGCGGTGGTCTTCAACACCTGCATGGTGGCCGTGCCGTCGGCGATGAAGGTGTTGACGGCGAAGGGGATGTAGTACTCGGACTTGAGTTCCTGGCCGTGCGCGCGGAGGAACTGGACGAAGAGCGTCTCGCTCTTGGCGAAGTAGTCGGGCGTGAAGCCGAAGAGGTTCATGCTGACGGTGGCGTCGGCGGGCAGGGGGTGCGAGGAGCCGTCGGCGTCGGTGTAGGCGATGCCGTCGGCGGTGCGGGCGATGGCGGTGCGCTCGGTCATGCCGATGAGGAGTCCCTGGGCGTCGGTCTGGCACACGCCGCGGCTGACGGTGCCGTTCTCCGAGAGGGTGTTCTCGAGGCGGTAGCCCACCATGCAGTAGCGGCCGCTCACACCGTCGAGGGTGCGCAGGTGGTCGGCCATGACCTGGAAGGCGTCGCGACCGTAGAAGTCGTCGGCATTGATGATGGCGAAGGGTTCGTGGATGAGTTCCTTGGCCATGAGGATGGCGTGGTTGGTGCCCCAGGGCTTCTCGCGCCCCTCGGGGACGGTGAAGCCGGCGGGCAGGCAGTCGAGTTCCTGGTAGGCGTAGTGCACCTCGATGCGGTGGCCGTAGTGCTCGGCGTTGATGCGCGCCTTGAACTCCTGCTCGAAGGAGTGGCGGATGACGAAGACCACCTTGCCGAAGCCGGCGCGGATGGCGTCTTCTACGCTGTAGTCGAGGATGATTTCCCCGTTGGGACCGAGGCCGTCGAGTTGCTTGAGGCCACCGTAGCGGCTGCCCATGCCGGCGGCGAGGACGAGTAGTGTGGGTTTCATGCTGTGGAAATAATTGATTGATTACTATATGCGTTTGTTTTTGAAGAAGTCTTTGAGGAGAGCTTCGCTCTCGTCGGCCAGCAGCCCTTGCACCACCTCGGTGCGTGGATGGAGCAGGGTGGGGGAGAAGCGTGAGTAGCCGCGCTTGGGGTCGGCGGCGCCGTAGACGATGCGGGGCAGCTGTGCCCAGGCGGCGGCGGCGGCGCACATGGGGCAGGGCTCGAGGGTTACGTAGAGGGTGCATCCGGTGAGGTACTTGGCTCCCAGGGCGTTGGCGGCGGCGGTGATGGCCAGCATCTCGGCGTGGGCCGTTACGTCGGAGAGCCGCTCGGTCTGGTTGTAGGCGCGGGCAATGACGGTGTCGCCGCAGACCACGACGGCGCCGACGGGAATCTCGTCGTCGTCGTAGGCGAGGCGAGCCAGCCGCAGGGCCTCGCGCATGTAAAACTCGTCGGGGTTGTCGAAGATGCTCATAGGTCGTCGCGGTTGAAAATCAGGATGTCGCGCGGCAGGAGTTGCGGCTTGGTGGCCAGGATGGTGAGGGTAGTGCCGCGCAGGAAGCTTTCGAGCGAGGGCAGGAGGCTGGTGCTGACAGGGAGGTACTCGTGGACGATTTTCCACTCGATGCGGGCCTCGGGGTGTCGGCGGGCGCCGGACGGGAGGCTGTCGGTTTCGAGGATGAGGGTGAGCAGGCCGTTTGAGGGGTCGAACAGGTAGGTGCGCTCGTAGCGGTCCGGCATGGCGACGTGTACCGCCTGCAGCGGGTGGCCGTTGTAGTCGACGGTGCCTTTCCAAGTGAGTTCCGCCCCGCTGTGGCGCCAGTTGTAGAGCGGCCCCCGGAAGTCGTAGGGTATGAGTTCGTTGTGGAACCGTTCGGCGCGGAGGTCGTCCCAGTGGCCGTGGTTGGGGTTGTAGTGGCGGAACCGTGCCACGCCGTTGGAGCAGAGGCCGGTCTGGAGGGTGTCGTCGCGCCACACTTCCACGCGGAACATCTGCGGCCGTGCGTACCAGCGGCGCATGGTGAAGGTGTCGGTGTTGCCGGGGTGGGTGATGGAGGTCTCGAGGAAGAGGATGCTGTCCTCGGGCAGGTCGTCGAGGTTGAGCAGGCGTAGGTAGTTGTCCACGACGTGGGCTGCGGTGTCCGTGATGACGAACTGGTGGTGCTGTGCCTGGAGGGTAGGAGGCAGAAGCATCAGTGCGGCGAGGAGGATGTTTTTCATGGCGGGTCGGTTATTTGTTGAACGGGAACGAGAGGCGGTCTACCTGTTCGCGGCGCAGGATGCGGACGGTGGCGGGGTGGCCGACACGCTGCGAGAGCTCGGCTAGGCGCTGCTCGATGTCGTCGCTTGCGAGGATGTCCTGCAGTTGGGCGAAGGTGATGTGGTGGTGGATGCGCCGCTGCACGTCGGCATAGGTGCCGGCCTCGCGGATGCCCAGCAGGGCGGAGCGCACCCACACCGAGTCGGGGGTGGCCAGGGCGCGTCCCACCTCGAGCATCTTGCTCGCGCTGCCCCAGATGAGGCTGTCCTTGGCCCAGCGCACCTGCCCGTTGACGGAGATGCCGTCGACGGTGGCGCTGAAGGTGATGAGGGTGTACTGGCTGTGGGCCGTCGGGGAGCCGGGGGTGGCATCCGGATTGTCGGCGGCCACAGGGTGGTGCGAGCGGCAGGAGGTAACCAACAGCAGGGAGGCCAAGAGGAGCAGCGGGATGCGGAGGCGGTTCATCGGATGGACTCTTGAATGATGCGCAAATGACGTTGGAGGGTTTCGCTGTCGGGGTCGTGCTGCACGGCGCGCTGCATGTAGGGCAGCGCCTCGGTGTCGCGCCCCAGCAGGTGGAGCAGCCATGCGTAGGTGTCCAGGCTGTTGGCGTTGTCGGGCTCGGCCTCGATGGTGCGGCGGCTCATCTGCAGGGCCTGCTCCATCCTCAACCCCTGCTCGCCGAGGTAGTAGGCGTAGTTGTTGAGCGTGGGCATGTCGTCGGGGCGCAGGGCGAGGCATTTGTCGAAGGCTTTCCATGCCCGGTCATATTCCTGGTTGCGGTAGGCTACCTCGGCCAGCAGGCCGTAGGTCTCGGCCTCCAGGTAGCCCTTGGAGAAGCCCCAGCGGAGAATCTCGTCGAGCGAGGCCAGGGCGTCGGTGTAGCGCTTGTCGTTGTAGGCTGACTGGGCTTGCAGGAAGTGGGGCAGGGTGTGCATGGGGAAGAGGGTGGCGGCGCGGCGCGAGTAGGAGTCGATGCGGTCGTCGCTGCCGGGTACCTCGGTGAGGCAGATGAGCAGCATCTCCCACACGGTGTAGTCCGCGCTGTCGCGCCGGAGGGCCATCTCGAACAGGTGTGCCGCCTCGGCGTACTTCTTCTGGAACATGAGGATGTTTCCGTAGTAGGTGGCCAGCTCGCTGCTGTCCTGGCAGTCGGACATGGCCATGTCCACCAGGCGGAAGGCCGTCGCGCTGCGTGTTTCGAAGAACTCCTCGCGGGTGTAGAATCCGGAGAGTATCTGCAGTTTGCTCTTGGCGTCAAGCCCCTTGTTGCGGAAGGCGAGGAGGAGTTCCTCGTCGGCCTTGTCGGGTTGCGAGGTGGCCTTGTAGTACTCGGCCAACTGGATATGGATGTAGGGGTCGTCGGGGTCGGCCTTCAGGATGCGGTCGTAGCACTGCTTGGCTTTCGGGTAGCGTTTCTGCTGCATGTAGGACTCGGCCAGGATGGCGTTGTATCGCTTGTCGCCCGGGAGGCTCTCGGCCAGCCGCTCAATCTCGCGGGTGGCCTTGTCGTCCTTGCCGGCGGCCTGCCACAGGCGTTGCTTCTGCAGCGAGACGGGCTCGGTGATGCCGATCTTGTCCTCCACGCGGTTCAGTACGCCGACAGCACCCGCTATGTCGCCCGCGCCGAGGTGGGCGTTGGAGAGTTCGTAGTAGTAGTCCAGCACCTCGGGTTTCAGCTTCACGAGCCGCTCCCAGGTGCCGATGAGGGCGCGCTTGTCGCCGCGCAACCCTTGCGCCTGGGCCAGTGAGAGGAGATACCAGGTGTTGTCTCCGTTCAGCGCCACGGCGCGTTGGGCGCAGGCCAGTGCGCTGTCGGTCCAGCGGCGTTGCATGAGCAGCTGGCTCATCTCGTACCAGGCGGCGGCGCACGAGGGATCCTTGGCCGTCAGGGTGGCGAAAGCATCGAGGGCTTCGCCCGTGCGCCCCGTCTCCTGCAGGGCGAGGGCGTCAATCAGCAACCCGTCGGCAAGCAGTTGGGAGTCGGACACCTCCTTGAGGGGAGGCCGCTCGTAGGGCGAGGTTTTCGCCGCCGGTTTGTGGCCCCCACAGGCACCGCACAGCAGCGAGAAGGCCAGCGTTATATATATATATCTTACGTTATTCATTTTGCGCGCGCAACTATTTTACTACGTGTCGTATTCCATAACTGCCACTGCGGCATTTTATTGTGCGCCTGCAAGAAAAAATGCCGCAGTGGCACTTAATTTCATAAAAAATCAAAAAAAAAGTGCCACGTGAGAAAAAATGTCTATCTTTGCCTCGTGAAATAGAGCCTCCGTAAATGTTAAAAAAATGGGTATCTGTTTGACAAACAAATGATTGAATATAAACGTGAATAATAAAAATCTAATCATCAAAAAATCAAACACAATGAAAAAAGCAATTATGTTTGTTGGTTTGGCAATGTGCAGCACGCTGACCTTTGCCCAAATCAAGACCGAGACCCTTTCGCGCGAAGCGAGAGCGAAAAGCATGCAGCGCATCGAGAAGGTGTCTGACATGAACATGGCTCCGGTGGACTACAAGGCTTCCATCTTCACCAAGGAGGAGGGCGCCGACACCATCCGCACCATCACCTTCGACTCGTTGGACATGACCGAAATCATCTACGGCGCCAGCGGTAAGATCCTGGCCACCGACATGATCGACGACACTCTGGTCGGCAACCAGTTCCACGGTGTGCCCCTGGAGAAAGACCTCTGGATGCACATCGCCGACACCAGCGCCTTCATCGCCAACTACGAGACCGAGTTCTCCGGCACAAACCGCTCCGTTGGTATCCGCTTCATCATGAACCGCCTGTCGGTCGACAACAACCCCGGCATCGAGAACGACGGTTTCATGTTCCTCACCTATTGCGAGCAGTCCGGCCGTCCCGGTAACTTCAACACCTACTTCACCCTGCCCACCGTGCAGAAGAACGCCAACACCCTGAGCATCGAGGTCCGCCTCACCCAGGCCTACGCCAAGTACTACGACCGTTGCTTCATCGACTACAAGATTGGCAACAACTGGTACGCCCGAGAAATCAACGTTACCGGTGTCGACTGCGAAGTCAACGGCACCGCAGGCTACCATCCCTCCTACACCATGCCCGCCGCCCTCATCGGCGAGACCAACATCAGCATGCGTATCCGCGGCTATGCCCGTCAGGACATCGGTAACGCCTACGGCTACGCTTGGGCCGTCGACAATGTGGCCATCGTTTCCATCACCCGTCCCGACCGCTGGCGCATTGCCGAGCATCACTACTGGGATGGCTTCTACGGCATGTACCCCAAGGGCATGGAAATCCCCATGACCTACGGTGTGAACGCCTACAACATGGGTACCGCCGCCCTGCAGAATGCCAAGCTCAACGTCTTTGCCGGCACCACCCCCAGCAGCCTCACCCAGGTTGCTCAAGGCACCGGCCGCGTCATCCCCTCTGGCAACATCAGCCAGGGCTACCGCATGCTCATCGACGAGCGCGGCTTCATTGCTGACACCACCTTCAACTGGAGCACATGGCACATCTATGGCGACTGCGCCAACTATGGCAACCAGGGTCCCCTCCAAGGCGGCTACCTCGGCCGTGCCCTCCCCACCGCCACCGCCGGTGCCAACTACTTCACCATCACCGCCACCGCCTCCAACGACGTGGTTCCCACCAACAGCCTCAACACCCACTTCGACACCATCCTCTACACCGTTTGCGACTACATGGTTGAACCCAGCAACAACAAAATCGAGGGCTACCGCTGGGGCCGCGACAATGGTCTGATTCCTTCCTACTCCCTCTACTGCCTCCAGTACACCGACCCCAATGCCCAAGGTCAAACCTTCATCACCCAGGATACCGCCGACGACCACTACAAGCAGAGTGGCTATGGCGTCCACGTGCGCTTCACCACCGGTGCCACCGTCCCCAATGACTGGCGTTTCCGCGGCATCGAGCTGATTCCTTCCGCCCGCATCAGCGCCGCTCGTATGCAGGGTGCCTCCATCCGTCCCTACATCGCTGAAGAGGTCTACGATGAGAATGGCAACTTGCGCTTCCAGAGTGTCCCCTGCGGCATCGACAACCAGACCTTCACCCTCTCCGGCAACGAGACCAACAACCTCACCACCGGCTACATCCTCCCTGGCAATGACTACAACGCCATCAACATCCAGTTCCCCGACCAGCCCGCCCTGAAGGCCAACACCTCCTACCGCTTCGGCTACTACCTCTCCAACAACGCCAACTTCGCCTTGGCCTCTACTGCCTACCGCTATCGCCTCAACGACAGCACCATGCAGTCCTACGCCGACAACCCCGAGACCGCTCCCTACTACAACCAGGCTATCACCCCCTTCTACCTCGACGTGATGGTAGTCGACCCCGCCAACTCCGGCAGCAACCAGATTATGGGCTGGTACTCTGACCACTATCCCATGATTCGCCCCATCGTCGGCACCCCGCTCGACATTCCCCAGACCCAGGTGGTTATCGACTGCTCCGAAAATGTCGATGCTGACACCCTCGGCTTCCATGTCGAGCACGGCAGCAACTCCTACTGCAACGCCTCCATCGACGTCGCCGTGGGTTCCAGCCAGTACTTCTACATCGTCCCCGATGGTGACCACGCCGTCATCACTGCCGTCTACCTCAATGGTGTTCAGCAGGAAGAGTACGACGAAATCGAGGAGACCGGTACCATGTTCGGCTACGACTACGACGTGGAATCCGAAGACGGTGAAGAGATCCTGCTGCGCCGCAAGTACTATGTCCTGTACTTGTCCGAGGTCGAGCCCGGTCAGCCCTATGTCATCAAGGCCAATGTCGAGTGGCGTCCCTGGACGGTGGGTATCGATCCCGTCGCTGCCGACGTGCGTATGACCCTCGCCCCCAACCCCGCTACCTCTTCGGTCAAACTGAACCTCAGCGGTGTTACCGGCATGGTCAACTGCAATGTCATCGACATGAGCGGCCGCGTGGTCTACAACGCCGACGTCAACGCCGAAGGCGAGAACCTGATCAACGTCAGCTCTCTGCCCGCCGGTGCCTACTTCGTGCGTGTTACCAACGACACCTTCAGCAAAATCGAGAAACTCATCATCCGCTAAGTTTCACACCGATTATAGCTAAACAGAAGCGAGGGTGTCCCCATCGGGGACACCCTCGCTCTTTCCTCCCGTTTAATAAAAGTGGGGACGCGGCGTTCCGCGTCCCCACAACGTCTTGGGTCGGCTACAGCACGTTGCCCAGCTGTTCCTTGATTTTCTCCAGCTCGTCCTTCATCTCCACCACCAGTTTCTGTATCTCGGCGTGGTTGGCCTTGGAGCCGGTGGTGTTGATTTCGCGCCCCATCTCCTGGGCCACGAAGCCCAGTTTCTTGCCGCACGTCTCCTCGTGGGCCATGGTCTGGCGGAAGTAGTCGATGTGTTTCTGCAGGCGCACCTTCTCCTCGGTGATGTCGAGTTTCTCCAGGTAGTAGATGAGTTCCTGTTCGAAGCGGTTGCTGTCCACCTCCTTGACGGCGGCCTCGGCCATGAAGCGCTTGATGCGTTCCTTGGCGGTCTCGATGCGCTCGCCTTCGAGGGCGGGAATCTGGCCCAGTTTGGCCTCGATGAGATCCACGTGCTTGTGGAAGTCCTCTTCCAGCACACTGCCTTCGTGCTTGCGGAAGTCGTCGGTGAGCGCGATGGCCTTCTGCAGGTCCCGGCGGGTCTGTGCCCATTCGTCGTCGGACACCTCGTCCTCGGTGGCGGAGCCGTTCCAGAGGTCGGGCATGGTGGCCAGGCTGTTCAGCAGGTAGCCGTCGGAGGCGCCGTTGGCCAGGGCCAGGCGGCGCAGGGCCTGGAAGCGTTCGGCGAGCAGCTCCTCGTTGAGGGCGGTGGCGCTGGCGCTGGTTTCCTCGCTGAGCAGGCATTCCACTTTGCCGCGTTCCAGTTGTCCCAGCAGGGCCCGTACCTCCAGCTCGCGCGAGCGGTAGCGGGCGGGCAGCTTCACGATGAGGTCGAGCTGCTTGCTGTTGAGGGTCTTGATTTCGATGTTCAGTTTGCGGTCGCCATAGGTGGACTGCACCTTGGCGTAGCCTGTCATTGATTTCATGATATGGTGTTTATTTGTTTGTTTCCAGGCGTGAGAATCCGGGGGTGGCGTAGGTGGCCAGCTGGCCGTGGTCGTCGTAGATGAACATCACGGCCTCGGTGCCGGGGCCGCCGGGGTGGTCGGCGATGAACTGGCGGGCGCGCTCGAGGCCCATCACCATGTAGGCCGTGGCCATGGCGTCGGCCAGCCAGCATTCCTTCTCCACCACCGAGACGCTCAGCAGCGAGTGGGTTACGGGGCGGCCGGTGGCGGGGTCGATGGTGTGGGAGTAGCGTATGCCCTCCTTCTCGTAGTACTTGCGGTAGTTGCCCGAGGTAACCACCGCCCGGTCGCACAGCGGGATGGCGGTCTGCACCACGGGAGTGCTGAGGCTGTCCCGGGCGGGCTTCTCGATGCCCACGCGCCAGGGCTGTCCGCCGGCCTTGCTGCCGCGGGCCACCACCTCGCCTCCGATGTCAATCAGGTAGTCGCGGATGCCGAGGCTGTCGAAGAGGCGCGCCACCAGGTCGGACGAGTATCCCTGGGCTATGGCGTTGAAGTCGAGTTCCGTGTCGGGATGTTCCTTGGCGAGGGTGGTGCCGTGGATTTCCACCGCGCCCTGTGCGGCGCGCAGGAGCCGGTCGAGGGTGCGGCTGTCGGGTTCCTCGCGCTGGCGGAAGCTGAAGCCCCACGCCTGCACCAGCCGTCCGATGCGCACGTCGAAGGCTCCGCCGGTGTAGCGGCGTATGCTGTCGGAGAACAGCAGCAGCTCGGCGAAGCGGGGTGTGATGTCGGTGGTGAGGTTGGCATTGACGCGCCGCAGGAGCGAACTGTCCACCCACAGCGAGGCGGTGCGGTCGAAGTCGTCCAGCAGCGAGTCCACCTGTCGCCGCAGGTCGCGCCCCTGCGGGTCGCGGTAGAGGATGCTGTAGTAGGTGCCCTGGGCCTTGCCGGCCAGGTGGGTGGGAGGCTGGCGGTCGCAGCCGACCAGGAGGAGGGCGGCGAGGGCTACCAAAAAGCGTCCGACACCGGGGTGCCGGACGCTCCTCTTTTTATAATGGAGTTCCATTATTTGTTGACAATGAATTTGCGGGTTACCTGCTCGCCGTTGGCGGAGGTGATGCGGAGGGTGTAGTTGCCTGCGGCGAGGCTGCCCAGGTCGAGGCTGGCGCGGTCGCCGCTCACGTTGCGGACGATGACCTGCTGGCCGATGGCGTTGAAGACAACGATGTCCTGCAGGGTCTCGGCGCTCTCGATGTTGAGGTAGCGGCTGGCGGGGTTGGGGTAGATGTTCACGGCGATGGCGTCGGCCGGGTCGATGCCCACGTTGTAGGTAACGGTGATGTAGTTGTTCGCCACGCACCGGTTGGCGCTGGTGGTCTCAAGGTGGATGTCCACGTTGTCGGTGATGTTATCCACCACCAGCACGTTGCCGGTCTCGGACTGTGCCTGTCCGTTGCGGTACCACTTGTAGCTCTGGATGGCTTCGTCGCACACGGCGGTGAGGGTGGTCGAGTTGGCCTCGCCGCGCACCAGCTCCATCTCGCCCTCGATGACCACCACCGGGGTGTAGTTGATGGTGAGGTTCAAGCGGCCGATGGAGTCGCAGCCGGCCTTGTTGGTGGTGCCGGGCAGCACCTGCTCGACCGTGGTGGAGCGGGTGTAGGTCTCGTTGGTGAAGTCTTCCCAGACGTAGTAGTCGCACGTCTTCACGGTGATGTCGTTGTACGACTTGTGGTTGGTGGTCAGTTTCAAGTGGCCGTAGGTCTCGGTGCAGATCATCACGTTGTACTTGCCGCTCATGATGATGGAGTCGAACGTGGTGTTCCACGTGCGCTGGCGGCCGTCGAAGGTGAGCTGGAACTCGTCGCAGACCACCGTGTCGATGTCGATGCCGCTCTCAATCTGGCGCGGACTCTTGATGTACATGTCCACCGCGTGGTAGGTGGTGCAGCGCGAGGCGAAGTCCACCGAGTAGATGGGCACGTTGTTCTCGTCCACGGTGTGGAGGCCCGACTCGGTGAAGGTGGCGCGGTCGCGGTGGCCGGCGATGCCGTCGCGCGAGGTAAAGGTGTAGGTGTACGAGCGGCAGGCGCTGTCCACGGGTTTCACCGTGTCGTAGCGGTCGCTGAAGGTGAGCATCAGGTGCTGGATGTTGGTGCAACTGCTGGTGACGGTGGTGTCGATGTACTCGCCGTTGGTGGTGATGGTGTCGCGGCGGCCGCCGTGGTTCCACACGTAGCGCCCGCAGTGGTCGAGGTTGGTGGTATCGTGCTGCACACCGGTGAAGCTGGTGATGCGGATGGCCACCAGGCTGTCGCAGTTGGCGGCGGAGGCGTCGTAGGCGTAGAACACCGTGTTGATGTCGCTCGGCGTGAGGGTGCGGCCGAACCAGTTGTAGGTGCAGCCTGCCACCACATCGCGCACGGCGGTGGCGGCGGTGTCGCGGTACGACGGGTGGATGGCAATCTCAAGCGTGTGGTAGGCCAGGCAGGCTCCGCTGCTGTCCACGGTGGTGATGGTGGTGTCGGCGGTCAGCGTGGTGCCCTCGTGGGTGTAGGTGTCGCAGGCGACGATAGGGGTGGTGTCGTGGGTGCTGCCGGTGAAGCTCTGCACCATAACACTCGCCACACTGTCGCATCTGTTGGCGGCGGTCAGCGTGTCGTAGTACACCACGCCGGCCTCGCTCACTTCGATGCCGTTCCAGCTGTAGGAGCATCCCGGAGCCGAGGCAATCTCCTCGGTGGCGGACACCACGGGCTGGAGGATGGTGATGTTCAGCGTGCCGACGGTCAGGCTGCAGCTCGCCGAGACAATCACGGTGTCCGTCGCGCTCACCGACTGCGTCAGCGTCTCGCCCCACGGGGCGGCATACGAGCCGCACTCGGTGGCCTCAAGCGTGGGAAGCGTGTCCACGCCCGCCAGCACCACCTCGATTTTCACCACGCTGTCGCACTGTCCCGGCACACGGATGGTGTCAAGGAAAAAGCCGGGGGTCTCCCAGTGCTTGTTGTTCCACTCCACCGAGCAGCCGCCCGTCAGGGGATGTGCCGAGGCGGTGTCCACGCGCGGGGCCTCCACCGTCAGGTCGAGCACATAGAGCGTGTCGTTGCTCTGGTAGGTGGCAACCGTGCTGGCGGTGTAGATGTTGCCGTCAATCCATGTGTAGCTTCCGCATGCGGTAATCGTCGTGTCCACGATGTTTACGCCGGCAGGCTGCTGGGCCAGTGCCATGGGAACGCATGCGATGGTGAGTAACAGGCTGAATAATGCTTTTTTCATCTTGTTAGTATGTGTTTTTATTTTTTATTATTATTCTTTATCTATGATGCAATTACCATGCATATTCTTGTTATACAATTTCTTGTGTCGCCGCCGGTGCCTGTGGCACCCGCTGGAACAATATGCAAAGATAACACTTTTTTTTGGATTGGAGACATTTTGCCCAAAAATAATTTTTTTTAGCACTTTTTAGGCTTCCACGGCAACCCCTGCCGCCCCCCTATTCCTTCCCCCTGCCTTCCCCATCCGCCCAGCCCCCCGCTCCCACTCCCCAACAAAGGAAGAAGAGAGGAAGAAGAAGATGCATCTTATCGCCTGATTGTCAGCCTACAAAAAACGACCCATCCAGGGCCGTTTTCCGGTTTTTTGTCAAAAAAATGTCAAGGAATGGACTTTCCTACACTGGACTGATTTCCAGTGCTTACCGAACCAGTGTCAGTTCCACCACGTTCTCCACATGGTGCGTGTGCGGGAACATGTCCACGGGCTGTATCCGCCCCACCCGGTAGCGTGCCGACAGCAGCTGCAGGTCCCGCGCCTGTGTGGCAGGGTTGCAGCTCACGTATACAATCTTCCTCGGTGCCGCTTTCAGCAGTTGTGCCACCACTTTCTCGTGCATTCCCGCCCGTGGGGGGTCGGTAACCACCACGTCGGGCCGACCATGCTGTGCAATAAACTCTGATGTAAGTACTTGCGCCATGTCTCCGGCGTGGAACGATGTGTTGCCGAACCCGTTGAGCTTCGCGTTCTCCTTGGCGTCCGCTATCGCCTCCTCCACATACTCTATGCCCACCACCCGACGGCACATCGACGCCAAAAACAGCGCAATCGTACCCGTGCCGGTATACAGGTCATAGAGCGTGTCCCCGGGATCCAGCTCGGCAAACTCCGCCACGTGGCTGTACAACCGTTGCGCCTGTGCCGAGTTGGTCTGGTAGAACGACTTGGGATTGATGATGAACCGCAGGTCGGGCCGACCCTCATAGCCGGCCATCCGCTCCTCGATGTGGTCGGCCCCACGGTAGGTGTGCACCGCCAGGTCGCCGTAAGAGTCGTTCATCTTGGTGTTGATAATATACTGAAGTGAAGTGATTTGCGGGAATTTCTCGTGCAGCATGTCCAGCAATGGGAACAGTGGAGCCGTATCTTCCGAAGCGATGATGGCTATCACCATCCAGTCCCCGGTGCTGGTGTTGCGCACCACCAGGTTGCGCAGGTAGCCCGTGTGGTTGCGTATGTCGTAGAATTCCAGTCGGTTCTCCTCGGCATACCGTTGCACCGCCAGCCGTATCTCGTTGCTCGGCGCAGCCTGCAGGGCGCAGTGTTCGATGGGGAGTACCTTGTCAAATACTTGCGGTATGTGGAAGCCCAGGGCTCCGTTCGGGTGCGAGTCCTCCCCCTTCGCCAACTGTTCGGCCGTGCGCCACGCACGGTTGGAGAAAGTGAACTCCAGCTTGTTGCGGTAGTAGCTCGTCTGTTCCGACCCGCAGATGGGTCGCATGCCAGAGCAATCCACTGCCCCCAGGCGTTCCAGGTTGTCCCGCACCTGGCGCTGCTTGGCCTCCAGTTGCGCGTCATAGTTCATGGTCTGCCACTTGCACCCTCCGCAGATGCCGAAATGTGGGCACAGCGGCTCCACGCGTAGGTCGGACATCCGGTGGAAATGTACCGCCCGACCCTCGGCGTAGTTCTTCTTCTTTTTATACAATTGTATGTCGATCACGTCGCCCGGTACGACGAAGGGTACGAACACCACCAGCCCCTCCACCTTGGCAACCGCCATGCCTTCGGCTCCGGCGTCGGCGACAGTTACCTGATGAAGTACGGGTAGGTCTTTCTTTTTCCTGCTCATAATGTTGGAATCCAATTTGATAAAACGAAAAAAAGAAGTACCGTTTATACTTCTTTTTTCTCTTTGCAATGCCTAATGCAGCTCCATTGGACAGGGAGCAGATTACATTTCGTCGGAGACGGTCAGTCTTTTTCTGCCTTTTCTGCGACGTGCGGCGAGCACTTTTCTACCGTTAGCGGTGGACATTCTCTTGCGGAAACCGTGCTTGTTTGCTCTTTTTCTCGTTGAAGGTTGGAATGTTCTTTTCATCTTTTTTACTCAATTTGGAAGTGCAAAAGTACATAAAAAAATCAATATGGCAATGAAAAATTATTGCACATTAAAAATAATTTTTCATAAACCATTGGAAAACAGTAGTGAATGTTGTGTAAATAAATTCTTTCGTTTCTGTTTGGAAAATTATTTGTACCTTTGCATTTTCAAATCTAAATGTGAAAAGATGTTAAATTCAACCTTTGCCATTTAGTGAAGCAAATGTAGAACATGGATAAGAATGAATTTGTTAAAATGGTATCGCAGCCGCGTGAGTTCACCTCCCAGGAGCGAGGGTGGCTCAAGGCCAAGGTCGCGCAATATCCCCACTCTTCGGTGTTGCGCACATTGGCGCTGTTGGCGGATCATGCCTATGGTTACGATACTCCCGACGAGCAGCGTTCCGTCATGCTGTCGATGTGCAGTTCCGCTGGTTTGGTGGGAATGCTGGCAGGAGCGGCTCCAAAAGATATTGCTAGAAGCACAGAACCATCGGTTGATATCTTAAACGAAATCAATACGTTCCAGGAAGTTTCGTTCAAAACGGCACCCAAGAGTGTCATTCTGTCGAATTTTCTTCAAACCAACTCGTTGGAAGAAGAAAAAAACGCACTTTCACCTGTGCTGATATCGAATGAGGTTGAGAAAAAATGCTTACAGGAGGAGGATGTGTTGGGTACTGAAACTCTTGCAGTTATCCTTGAGCAGCAGGGCAGATATGACAAGGCGTTGGCCATTTATAGGAATTTATTGGCGCGCAATCCCGAAAAAAGTAGTATCTTTGCACCCCGAATTGAGAAATTAGAAAGTCAAATAAATAGTAAATAACAATAAGAAATATGTATACAGTTATTGTCATCTTGATTATCCTTGTCAGTGTGCTGCTGGCTGGCGTTGTGCTTATCCAAAACTCTAAAGGCGGTGGCCTTGCCGCGAACTTTCAGGCTCCCCAGCAGGTGCTTGGTGCCCGTCAGACGGCCGACTTCCTGGAGAAGGCAACCTGGTGGCTTGCCGGTATTATGGTTGTGCTGTGCCTTATCGCCACGATGAGTGTGCACAGAGGCAGTGCAGAGGATCCGATGCAGACCGAAGTGAAGGTTGGCGATTTCAGTCCCGTGCAGCAGCAGGCTCCTGCCGCCACCATCCCCATTGAAATACCTGCGGGGGAAGAGCAGTAAGTTCAAAGGACAATGCCATGACAATGCATGGCGTCGAACAGACGGTTCGGAAACTAATCCTATCCCGCTTTCCGCACAATCCCACCGGCGGACAGCGGGATGTCTGTGCCTCTATGGTTCGTTTCCTGTATGACAGCGACCCGCGGTCGCTGTTTTTGCTTAAAGGATATGCCGGTACGGGTAAGACATCTTTGGTCTCCGCATTGATACAAACCTTGCCGGAACTGCGTGTAAGCACACTGTTGCTGGCTCCAACGGGTCGCGCCGCCAAGGTGATAGCCGGCTATTCCGGTCGTCCTGCCTACACCATCCACAAAAAAATATATATGACCGCCACCGATGCTTCGGGGGCAGTGCGTACGGTGCGGGGAATCAACAAGCATTCTTATACTTTATTTATAGTCGACGAGGCGTCGATGATAGGATTGGAGCCGACTGCCTCGCGCCGCAGTTTGCTTGAGGATTTGGTGGAGTATGTCTACAGTGGAAACCACTGCCGGCTGATGCTCATTGGAGATACGGCGCAGCTTCCGCCCGTAGGCCAGAGCGAAAGTCCGGCACTCGACGAGCATTTCCTGTCGGCATCATTCAGTTTGAACATCATATCGTGCGAGTTGACCGAGGTGGTGCGCCAGCAGAAACTGTCTGGAATCCTTTCCAATGCCACGAGGTTGCGGGCGCAGATTGCCCTGATGCAAGAGGGCGATGAGGCGCAGTTGCCATTGTTCTGCACCGAGAATTGCCCCGATGTGGTGCGCCTGCAGGGCGAGGATTTGATGGAGACGCTCTATCGTGAGTATGGCGACTTCTCGCTGGAACAGGTGGTAGTGGTTTGCCGGTCGAACAAGCGGGCCAACCTTTTCAACCAGGGTGTCCGAGGCAGCGTCCTTTTTCGCGAGGAGGAGGTCAATGCTGGCGACTACCTGATGGTGGTGAAGAACAACTACTACTGGCTCGACGAGGAGAGCAACATTGGCTTTATTGCCAACGGCGACATCGTGGAGGTGTTGGGGGTGAGGAATGTGCAGGAGTTATATGGCTTCCGTTTCGCCGATGCCACGGTGCGTTTCGTGGACTACCCCGACGAGGAACCACGCGACTGCAAGTTGCTGCTTTCCACGCTTTACAGCGAGTCGCCGTCGCTAACCCAGGAGGAGGCGGAGCGTTTCTTCAACGTGGTGATGGAGGATTATGCCGACCTGCCCCACAAGGCCGACCGCCTGCGCGAGCTGCGCCAGAATCCCTACTACAACGCCCTGCAGGTGAAGTTCGCCTATGCGCTGACGTGCCACAAGACACAGGGTGGCCAGTGGCGCACGGTTATCGTGGACCAAGGCTACTTGGGTGAGGGGCCTGTGGACAGGGACTATCTGCGGTGGCTTTACACCGCGTTCACACGCGCGACGGATCGCGTGTATCTTCTTAACTTTGATTCCCGGTTTTTTCGTACATCTGCATGAAGATGGTGCGGTGCTCGTCGGAGGGGAGGCGGTTCATGCGTTGCAGGAAGAGGTTCTTGACGTTACTGTCATAGTGCTGTCGGTAGCGCGAGGTGCCAGCCAGGAGATCGGCGGCCAGGTAGTTGGTAGGCATGAGGTGGTAGAGGCGCTGTATGCGGCGGTCGAGCAGTGCAGCCAGGTGGTCGGCCAGCTCGGTACCCTCGGCAGGCTGCAGCTCACTGACCGACAGCGGCTTGCCCTTCGGCCTTGTGGTACTCGCCGTGGTTGCGGGTGAAGAGTTCGTGTGCTTTCATCGAGTCGCAGGGGTCCCATTCGTAAGAGATGGCCAGCGGCACGATGTGCAGGTCGGCGATGGCCTGCTGCGGGGGTTTGTTACTGCCGAGGGTGAGCATCTTAATGATAGCTGGAGCGGTGGTGTCGAGGCCGTCCTTGCTGCGACCGTTCTTCTGGGCTATCCACACGCTCTGGCGCTGCTCGACAACAAGGTGGTGTATGTACTGCGAGAGGTGCTGCAGACTGCGGTAGAAGGCCATGGGGTTGCCGCCGCGCTCCATCTGGATGAGCTTGTTGCTGAGGAAGAGGTCGCGCATCAGGGGCGAGTCGATGAGGTTGTTGCCGAAGACGATATACGAGGTGTCGCGGCCGCGGCGTATAAACTCCATCTGGAGCAGGAAGGCATCGAGGGTGATGTCGCGGTGGTTGGAGATGTAGAGATAGGGGCGGTCGCGCTTGATGTAGTCGAAGCCCGAGCAGGTGAAACCGTCGGAGGTGGTCTCTACCACACGGCGGATGGCATCATACATGAATGTGGTCTGCAACTCTTTTACGCTCTGCACCTTGCGCAGTTGCTCGAGGCTTTCCTCGACGGGCTTTGGCGGATAGATGAAGCGCAGAATCTGGTGTATGAGCTCCCACTGCTCGATGCGGGGCAAGGCGGCGCGCAATTCGGCGTCGTTATAGGGGCGTATGTCGTAGGATGCGGTAGACGGCCTCGACGATGGGGATATCGTCGTTGCGGCCCATCATGAGGCATAGTTCGTGGAGGTTCTGGGCGGAGAAGTAGCCTTCCGGTGTGGTGCCCATCTTGGCGAAGATGTCCTCCAGCTTGGTCCCCTTGGCCAGCATCTCGCCCATGCGGCGGTTGCGGCTGTGGTGCGACCAGCAGGTAACCATCAGGTCGCCCAGGTAGCAGTTGTCGGCGATGTTGCGGTTGACCGAGGGGTAGACGCGTATGAGGTTGTTCAGCTCGCGCATGGCGGCGCTGACCATCACGGCATTGAGGTTGTCGCCGTAGCCCAGCCCCTGGCAGATGCCGGCGGCGATGGCGTAGATGTTCTTGGTAAGCCCCACTCGCTCGACGGCCTGTATGTCGGTGGTATGGGCGGTGTGCAGGTAACTGCAGCGCATCATCTGCTCCACCTCGATGGCCAGCGTGGGACTGTTCGACGCCATGGTGAGGAAGGTGGGCATCTTGCGGCTGGCCTCCTCGGCGTGGGTCGGCCCCGAAATGACGCAGATGTCGTTGCGCTTCACCTTCAGGGTGTTCTCGAGGTAGACGCTCACGCTGGTGCGCCGTTTGGGCAGCACACCCTTGATGGCTGAGATAATCTTCTTGCCCTTGTAGGCCGACTTGGGGAGCTGCTCAAGGGTGTCGGCGATGTAGGCCGAGGGGACGACGAGGAAAAGGTGCTCGCTGTCGGCCACCACCTGCGCCAGGTCGCCACTGATGTTCAGCCGCTTGCGGTCGAACTGCACCGAGGGCAGGTACTTTGGGTTGCGACCCTTGGACAGCAGCCCCTCGCGAACCTCCTCGCTCCGCACCCACCAGTTGACCTTGCGGTCTTCCTGTTCCAGCAGTATTTTGACAATTGCAGTGGCCCATGTGCCACTTCCAATTACTCCTATCATGTTTTATATCAGTTAGATGCCGTACAATGGAACGGCAGGATACGGATGCAAAGATACACAGAAAATTTAGATTTGATAACAAAGTTTTGTTAAAATCTCCTAAATCGCCAGTGGCCGGGGGCGGTAAATGGAGTTGGGCATTTGGGGAAAAAAAGAAAATGCGGCTCAAAATTATGGTGTGGTTTAATGCTGATATTCAGTGGATTGATGGTGTCCTCTTCTTCCTCCCTTCTTCCTTTGCTGATGAGGGGGTAAAAGAATACAACATAAGGATGCGCGCGAGGGCTTTCTATCGCAGAACTGAACTGTCGGAGTGCGGAAATATGCTAAAAACAGAATGGTTGGAGTTGTCGGTGGTTGTTTGGAATGCTGGTTTGTAAGGTATGCGTAAAAAAAGCACATCCGTAACTCATTGATTTTCATCCTCACTCTATGAAATTTTTCTGAAAAATGAAAATTTTTTTTGTCGGTATATTTTTTTTCGTAATTTTGCACCCGAAAATTCCAAAGGGCTGCCCATCGGGAACGGCAGGTTAGCGAGGCTCCGCCTGCCACAGCACCCCAGGAACGATTTCACGACAGAACCCGAGAAGAGAAACACCTGAAGAGTCCCGCCGCGAAGGGTGCGCCGTAGTACCGGAGAGGGACGAGGACAAAAAGGAGGGTGCCGATGCAGGGAGAGAGTGCCATAGGAGTAGCGACCCTACACTCATCCCTGGCGGCCGGCACCCGGGGCATAGAGAGGATTCCTATGCGCAAGATACAACGCGCGGGAGCCGACTTTATTGTGCAGCGGTTGGCAAAAACCAAGGAATGTCCGGGCCACCTATGCACAGCACAGCGGAACGGGCATTCCGACCAAGGTATCAACTAAAAAAAAGAAAAAAAAATGAAGAAAACAATTTGGGTTATCGCAGCCCTCATAGTTATGGCAGGCGCAATCACTTTCGTCGCCTGCAGCAAGGAAAACGAAAAGGCAGACACTCTAAAAGAAACATCCGCCACTCCTGCACCCAAGACCCAGGATGCCGTCCTGATTGGAAAACTGGTAGACGGACACATTATCTGCGGCGTGAACGTGGATGAGTTCTCCGAAGCGATTTGGAACGAGACCGACATCTACGTCGCCGAGAAATTCGAGATTCTCGACACTTTCCCCGAACTTCAGAACGGTACCGCTTACGTCAACATGGTACTCTTCAATGTGGAGGAGGAGGGAAGCGAGGCGTACTGGTTCCCCATTGAGAAAATAAATGGGGACTACCTTTGCACAGCCAACGCTGCCAGTGGGGGGCTCATCCCCTATTGCAAAAGAACCAAAAACAACCCTTGCACTAAAACATGCGTGCTAAAAAAAGACAAATACGGAAATCCCATTGCATGCCAATGCGAAGGGCCTGGCGCGACAGGCACCTGCGACATGTATTTCCAAAAAGAGGAGGGCTTTTGGGACAAGGTTGGAGATGCTATGAGAAACCTCTCCGAAAATATACGCATCAACATTGATATAGATCTCAACAAGCTCTTTCGCTAGTAAACCATCGCTATGGGGGCTGTCGCGCACACGGCAGCCCCATAGCTTAACACAACAATACCATGACAAGAATATTCGTTGCAGCCCTGTCGGGAATGATTATGCTGGCCTCGTGCCGGAGCTATGGCACTGATTTCCTGGAACGAGGAATCATGCAGAACGAAGAATGGATTTCGTTCGATGTGGAGACGGTCAACCAGTACAAGGGTGAATGCCTCCGTTCTGTGAATTGCCATGTGATTTTCCACAACATCAATGATTCGGTTCAGGAAATCGCCCTATTCACGAAGGATGGCTCCTCATTCCTCATCACCCCGGAAGAGATGACCCACATAGATCCCCACTATGGGTTGATTGCCCGATTCCGGAAAGGCCACATGAATTACTATGGCTGCGTGGGCATGCCTTTGCACAACTATGTGCATTATCTTTCGATGTACTATCCTCTTTACGACGACTACAGTGTTGTCCTGTCCGACAAAGCCAGAAGAAAGCTCTGGAAAGGGGACACCATCTACATCATTGAGGGAACCAAGACCGTCAAGTACTGCTACACCAATGGCACCTGCGAGCTAAAAGACGAGAAAACAACATATCTATACAGTTGTCGGCAGAGAGCCTTTCTGCATTCCAGACACTCTTATGCTTTTCGGGGAAGGGAAACTTCGACTATCACCCATATCGACCTCAACGACCAAAGGGCGCTGATCGACTCCGTCTTCAACCTTGCCGACAAGCGGTATGACGGCTATGAGCGCCTGGCCATCAACGAGTATTATCCCCATCTTATCGAATATACCCGGAACACTGAGATGAACGACACGATACTGGACTTCCCTTTGGTCAACCTGGCCAGCGGCGACACTACTAGCCTGCGGCAGATGCAGGGTACCACGCTGCTCTACTTCTACAACTTCTACCTGGACAACGAGTACTACTCCACTGTTGAGACACTGGGTCGCCAAGTGGCGGACAACATCATCTGGCTTATGCCCACAAGCAACAACGTGGAGCGGCTGAATCAAATGGCAACCGGGGAGAATCTCGGTTCCAACCTCTACTACACCAAGGGGCTTACCCGGCACCTCATCGCAGACAACCACCACCAGGCCTACCTCATCGGCCCCGACCACAAGACGCTCTCCGTTTTCGACCGAATCGAGACATTCGAGGAATGGATACAAAAACTACCCCCCAAATCCTAATCCACCCATCATGAAAAAAATCCTCACAATAGCCATTATCGCCATATTGGCCTCATCCTTGCTCCATGCACAAGAGAAAAGCGGTGCCAAGATAGAATACACGCAGACAATCTACGACTACGACACCATCGTGCAGGGGAGCGACGGCCTCTGCACCTTCACCTTCCGCAACACGGGCGGCGAGCCGCTGATCATCAGCAGCGCGAGTTCCTCGTGCGGATGCACCACGCCCGAGTACGGCAAGAAGCCTGTGATGCCCGGCAAGAGCGGGGAAATCAAGGTCAGGTACGACACCGGAACCCTCGGCAGTTTCCGCAAGACCGTCGTGGTGAAGTCGAACGCCGCCAACGCCCCCACCTCGGTGCTGCGCATCAAGGGCTTTGTCCGCGAGAAACGCAATCCGGCAGGCGGGAAACCTTCGGAAACATTCCAGTGATGCTGCCCCCGGAAACGGTGGGTCGCTATGAGTCCATATCGTCCCAGGACGCACCAGAGTTTATGTATTCATTAAGAGAGTACCTAGAGAGTACCTAGGGAACCTCCGGTGATCAGGTCGGCTTTGGCGTCGGTTGGCAGGGTGCCGTCGATCCATTGTATCTCCACCCTGTGGCGCTCCATGCGGCGGAACCAGGTCATTTGCCGCTTGGCGAAGCGGCGAATGTCGGTGAAGAGGTCGCGGAACAGTTCCTCTTGGGTGCACTCGCCCAGCAGATGCCTCGTAACATGGCGGTACTCAAGCCCGTAGCGCATCAGGCGTTCGGGGCTTACCCCCTGGTCGAGCAGGCGTTGCACCTCCCCGGTCATGCCCTCCTCCATACGCCTCCGGAGGCGGATCTCTATGCGCTTGACGACTTCCTCGCGTGGCAGCTGCAGGCCGAATATGCGGTGTTGCATGGGCGGCAGCGGAGTGTATGCTTCGGGATGGCGTTGGGCGTACTCCTGTATTTCGAGGGCTCGTACCAGGCGCTCGCGTGTCTCGGTGTCGGTATGGTTGTGGAGTTTCACAAGGGCCGCCAGCCGTGCGGTGAGTTCCTCGTCGCTGTAGGGCTCCAGCGTGTGGCGGTAGTCGGGGTCGATGGGCGCGTCAGATAGTTGATATGCACGCAGGACGGCATCGAGATACAGGCCGGTGCCGCCGCAGAGCAGGGGTTGCCGGTGCCTGGACACGATGTCGTTGAAGGCTGCGGTAAAGTCGCGCTGGAAACGGTAGGCGCTGTATTCCTCGCCCGGCTCGCAGATGTCGATCAGGTGGTGCGGGACAGTGGTGCCGTGGAGGTGGTAGTCGTCGAGGTCTTTTCCCGTGCCTATGTCCATTCCACGGAACACCTGCCGCGAGTCGGCGCTGATGATTTCGCCGCCCAGCCGATAGGCCACCTCGGCGGCCAGGGCGGTCTTGCCCGTGGCCGTGGGGCCGAGGATGGTGATGAGCAGGGGCGCATCCATCGGGAGGGGCTACTCATCCAGGAAGATGAGCCGCGAGCGTTGCTTGTCGAATTCGTAGTTGCCGAACTGCAGGAGGCCGGTGCGGTTGATGATGAACTTGTAGTCGATGCCTTTAACCACGAGAACCTCCACGTTCTGTCGGCGCTGTTCCCCTATCTTCATGTCTTTGAACACGATGGTGGCGCGGTCAAGGATGTTGCCTTCGGGGTCGAAGGAGAGGTCGCGCAGGGGGAAGTCCTCCTTGGTGAGGCGCTGCTGGTAGAGCAGGCTCATGGCCTCTTCCCACGAGATGGCGATGGGTTCGGCGTAGCGCTCGTCGATGAGCATGGGTACCTGGAATCCGTTGGCAATGCAGTATATTTCGCCGCGGGTGGCGTTAATCATGGTTACGGGGACGGTACTCTCGTCGTGGACGATGGTGGGCTTGGTCTCGTCGACCACATCGTTGGCGTCCCGGTTCACGAGGTTGATGACTTTCCCGTTTTCGTCGAGTTTGACGGTGGGGTTGTCGGAAGGCATATTGTCAACGAGGCTGCGCGGCACGTAGTCTTCGCGGAGGACGAGGAATTCTATGCGCCGGTTGAGCGAGTGCGCGGCCTGCTGGTGGTCGCCCTTGAGGGTGGCGATGTAGTCGCATTCCATGACCGAGCCGGCGGTGAAGATGTACTGCTTCCCGTTGTAATTCACGACAGCATCGTCATCAAGGGTGCGAGGCACACGCTCGGCATAGCCTTTGGCCACCAATCGCTGGCGCTCGATGCCGCGGCTGACCAGGTAGTCCACCACGCTCTGCGCTCTGCGCTGCGAGAGGGTGTCATTGGTGAGACCCACATAGGGCTGGCAGTCGGTGTGGGCGCGTATCTCGACCACGAGGTTGGGATTGTTCTCCATGATGATGTATAGATCCATGAGCGAGTCCATGAATTGGGACAGGAGGTCGGTCTTGCCGAGGTCGAAGCGAATCTCGGGCAGTACGATGGGGCGACGGGGTACGGGTTCCATGCGGAAGTCTCGGACAATGGTCTTGTTGGTACTGTATCCGTGAGTGCTTTCGCTGCCCTCGAGACTGTAGTAGCCTTGCTTGGAGAGGTAGAGTTTGTAGACTACGTCGCGACGGATTAGCGTGGAGTCAAAACTGTAGACACCTTTCTTGTCGGTACGTGTTTCGGCGGTGAAGCCGTCAGAACCCACGAGGCGTATGCGGACATCCTCCATGAGTTGCATGGATTTCTCGTCGCGGACGGTGCCTTGGATGGCATAGTTGAGGCCGGGGAGTTCGAAGTAGAAGATGTCGTCGTTGATGGGGGCCGAGTTGATGACGGAGCGGTTTTCGTTGCGTGCTTGGCGATTGTGGGGGTCAACGTAGGGGCGGTTGGAGGAGAAATAGCCACGCTCAAGGATGTTGGTTTTGGCACCGTCGGGGTAGAAGGAGATGGAGAGCTCGTCGTAGGAGGAGTTGATGGGGATGCCGAGGTTCTGGGGCGTGGACCATTTGCCGTTGGGATTGAGGGTGGCGGCGAAGAGATCTTGGCCGCCGACACCCGGATGACCGTCGGACGAAAAGTAGAGGAGCGAGTCGTTGCGCAGCAGGGGGAAGACCTCCTTGCCGGGGGTGTTGATGATTGAGGTGAGGTTTTGTGGGCGGCCGAAGTCGTCGGCAGTGGACTTGCGGGTGGCGCGCCAGAGGTCGTAGCCGCCGAAGCCGCCGGGGAGGTCGGACGAGAAGTAGAGTGTCAGCCCGTCGCTGCTGATGGCGGGGTAGAGGAAGCTGTAGGCGGTGTCTCCGAGGTGGATATAGACGGCCTCCGACCATTCGCCGGGGGCGGGTGCGGAGGTGGCGGGAATTTCGGCCTCCTCGTCGGTGGCGTTCTTGCCTTTTTTCTTGGTTGAAGCCTTTTTCTTGGTGGGGGATTGCTTCTTGGATGCCTTCTTTTTGTCCAGGCTTTCGGGGGTGCGGCTTGCGGTGTAGATGCGGCAGTGGAGGCTCTCGTTGGCGCGGATGTCGCATCGGGTGAAGTAGACTGTGTTGCCGTCAGGCGAGAAGGAGGGCTCGCCTTCATTGACGGCGGTATTGATTTTGCCAGTCTTATCCCATGGTTCGGGGTAGGAGTTCCATTGGCCGTTGCGGTCCTGGTAGACGAGATAGATGTCGGAGAACGCCTGGTCGGTCCAGGGATCCTTGTCCTTGTCTTCGCCCTCGGCGAAGCGGGCGGAGGTGAAGAGTATCTTGTTGGTGTCGTCGCCGAGGAAGCGTGGGGCGAAGTCGTTGTAGTCGGAACACCAGTCGTCCATGCGGGAGATGGTGTGTCGGGTGCGGTTGTTGTAGAGTTGGTTGGCGTAGACGAGGGACTGTTTGCGCTTGCGGGCGTAGGAATCGCCGGGCTCTAGGGCGAGGTATTTGTCGTAATACTGATCGGCCTCGTCGAACTGTTCCTCGAAGCGCAGCATTTCGGCCAGGTTGAAGTAGAGTTTGCGCTCGCTGTTGTAGTAGCCTTCGTCGGCGAGGCGCTTGTAGATGCGGACGGCGCGGGGGTAGTTGTAGGTGAGGCGGTAGCACTCGGCTATCTGGAAGTAGATGCGGTTCTTCTCGGCCTTGTTGCCCTTGATTTTCTCGTAGGCGGCCTCATACTCCCTGACGGCCTCGATGAAGCGGTTTTGGTCGAAGAGGTTGTCGGCCTTGGCGGCGAGGCTCTTTTGGGCCTGTGCGCCAGTGGCGAAAAGGAGGGCTGCAGCGAGCAGGAAGAGGCCTTTTTTGAGTGTTTTCATATATATAGTCTATTTGTTCGCTTTGATGTATCATTGTTATAATCAGTGCGTTGAACACTCCTTTAGGGGGTATTCGGCGTACCGGTTCAAAATGCTAAAGTACGACTTTTTTATGACTTGGCAAAATTTTTCTGCATTTGGGTTTTTCGGCAGGGGAGCCCTAGGTACTCTCTAGGTACTCTCTTAATGAATACATAAACTCTGGTGCGATATGAACCGATATGGGATTACAGAAGCAGTTCGGCGACGGAGGTGTCGGTCTCGGCGAGGCGGATGGAGTGCAGCCTTATCCCCTGTGGCATAAGTGGTTGCAGGAGTGAGGAGAAGTGGATGAGGAGGTTTTCGGTGGTGGGGTTGAAAGGAACCGCTATCAAGTTGTGGAGGTCGGAGGCTGGAAGTCTGAGGTCGGAGTCTTGGCGGAGGACGAGCGCGTGGTCGAAGCGGTCGACGACAGCCTGCTGGACGATGTGTTTCAACTGGCTGAAGTCGAGGGCCATGCCGTCGGATCCGACCTCGGTGCCCTCGACGGTTACCTCGAGGTGGTATGAGTGTCCGTGCAGGTGGGCGCACTTGCCGCCGTAGCCTTCGAGGGCGTGTGCCATCTCGAAGGTGAATTTCTTGGTGAGCAGGAGTTTCATAGGCGGATTTTCTGCTTGGCGATGTCGGGAGTGAGGGTGAAGGTGGAGCCTTGAGGCTGTTGCGGGAGGTCGAACATGATGTCGGTCATGATGCCTTCCATGATGGAGCGCAACCCCCTGGCGCCCAGTTTGTACTCGACGGCGCGGTCGACCACGAGGTCGAGTGTCTCGGGGGCGAATTGCAGTTCGACACCGTCCATGCGGAACAGTTCCTGGTACTGCTTGACGAGGGCGTTCCTGGGTTCGGTGAGGATGCGGCGCAGGGCATCGCGGTCGAGCGGCTGGAGGTATGTGAGCACCGGGAAGCGGCCGACGAGCTCGGGGATGAGGCCGAACTTCTTGAGGTCCATAGGCTGGATGTACTGCAGGAGGTTCTTGCGGTCGATCTGGCGGCGCGTGTCGTCGTCCTTGAAGCCGATCTGGCTGGTGCCCACACGGGCGGAGATGGCGCGTTCGACGCCGTCGAAGGCGCCGCCGCAGATGAAGAGGATGTGGCGGGTGTCGATGGTGATGAGTTTCTGCTCGGGGTGCTTGCGACCGCCTTCGGGCGGGACGGAGACCTGGGCGCCCTCGAGGAGTTTCAGCAGCGCTTGCTGCACACCCTCGCCGCTGACGTCGCGTGTGATGGAAGTGTTCTCGCTCTTGCGGGCAATCTTGTCTATCTCGTCGATGAATACGATGCCGCGTTGGGCGGCGGCAACGTCGTAGTTGGCGGCCTGCAGCAGGCGGACGAGGACGTTCTCCACGTCGTCGCCCACATAGCCGGCCTCGGTCAGCGTGGTGGCGTCGGCGATGCAGAAGGGCACCTTGAGCAGCCGCGCGATGGTGCGGGCCAGGAGGGTCTTTCCGGTACCGGTCTCGCCGACGAGGATGATGTTCGACTTCTCGATCTCCACATCGTTCTTGTCATTGTGCTCGGCGTTGTATCTCAATCGTTTGTAGTGATTGTATACGGCCACGGAGAGTACCTTCTTGGCATCGTCCTGGCCGATGACGTACTGGTCGAGGAATCCCTTGATTTCCAGCGGGCGGGGGATGTCGGAGTTTTGGAGGCTGAATTCGGACTCTTGCCTGGCAGGGCCGCCCTGCTCGAGGAAAATCTTGCCGGCCTGGTCGGAGCAGTCGCGGCAGATGTAGCCGTTGAGGCCGGTGAGCAGCATGCCGGCCTGCGAGGCGGGGCGGCCGCAGAAAGAGCAGTGCTCTTCGTGGGTGGGTTTCTTGGACATTACAGAAGTTGGTTTTTGGAGGCGTCTTGCCTGATGAATATGAAAAGGAGCATGGTGAAGGCCAGCAGCGACGAGCCGCCGTAGCTGAAGAAGGGCAGCGGGATTCCGATGACGGGTACCAGGCCGATGACCATGCCGATGTTGACGAACAGGTGTATGAAAAGGATGCTGGCCACCGAGTAGCCGTAGATGCGCGAGAAGGTCGACCGCTGCCGCTCGGCCATGGTGATGAGCCGCTGCAGCAGCCAGCAGTAGAGTACCAGCAGGACGGTGCAGCCCACGAAGCCCCACTCCTCGCCCACGGTGCAGAAGATGAAGTCGGTGTGCTTCTCGGGTACGAAATTGGCCTTGGTAACGGTGCCGTGCAGGTAGTGCTTGCCTGTCAGGCCGCCGCTGCCGATGGCGATTTTGGATTGGTGGACGTTGTAACCCGATCCGCGGAGGTCGTCGCTCTGCCCCAGCAGCACCTCGATGCGCTCGCGCTGGTGGCTTTCCAGCACGTGGTGGAACACAAAGTCGACCGAGAAGACGAAGGCGGCGCAAAGCACATAGATGCCCGCCATACGCCAGTAGTCGCGCGACGAGCGCTTGTTGAGCCACACGAACAGGTAGAGCAACGCCAGCAGCAACAGGGCACCCAGCAGGAGGTACTTGTTCACCAGCAGTGCCAGCACAAAGAGGGTGATGGCGGCGGCACCGACCACCAGCACCACGCCCGACACCCCCTCGCGGTAGAGCGGAAAGATGAAGCTGAGGAAGACCAGGGCCGACCCCGTGTCGTGCTGCAGGAATATCAGCCCCGCCGGGATGGCGATGAGAACCAGCGTGATAAGTTTGGTACGCAGATCCTTGAGGTCTATGTCGATGGCCGACAGGTATTTGGACATGGCCAGGGCGGTGGCGAACTTGGCGAACTCGGAGGACTGGAGTTTGAACGACCCCAGCTTGATCCACGAGCGCCCCCCGTTCACCTCCTCGCCGATGAACAGTGTGAGGATGAGCAGGAAGAGTACGATTCCGTAGATGTGGTAGGCAGTGTTGGAGAAGACGCGCGGCTCGGTGAGCAGGATGAAGGCGGCGGTGAGCAGCGCCAGCCCCATCCAGATGAGCTGCCTGCCGGGGAAGCGCGAGAAATCGAAAATGGAGGCATGGGCCTCGTCGTAGCAGGAGGAGTAGATATTCATCCAGCCGAAGAGCATGATGGCGAAATAAATCGCCACCGTCCACCAGTCTATTTTGAGCCGTTCTTGATACATTGCCTATCTTCTCTTTTTCACTTTCTTCACTCTGCGCTGGAGCGGCAGCGGCTGGCAGGGGTTCACCTCGCGGTACTGCTTCTCCACCTCCTTGCGCGCCACCTCGCCGTTGATGTATTTCTCGATGATGAGCCCTGCGATGGGCGCGGCCCAGGTGCCGCCGCCGCCCTGCGCGTTCTCCACGTAGACGGCCAGCGCAATCTTGGGGTTGTCCTTGGGGGCGAAGGCGATGAATACCGAGTGGTCGTTGCCGTAGTTCTCGGCGGTGCCGGTCTTGCCGCAGACGTCGAGGCCGGCCACCTTGGCGCGGTGTCCCGTGCCGCCTGCCACATGCACCACGTCGAACATGCCGTCGGCAGCGATGTCGAAGTAGCGCCGGTCGATGCCCGTCTCGTGGCGGGTGTAGTACTCCTCGTTGCGGGTCGAGTCGGGGCCGTAGAAGCGCACCATGTGGGGGGTGATGTAGTAGCCGCGGTTGGCCACCGTGGCCGCCAGGTTGGCCATCTGCAGCGGCACCACCGTTACCTCGCCCTGGCCGATGGAGTTGCTGTAGATGGTGGAGAACGACCACTTCTCCTTGCCGTACCACTTGTTGTAGAACGCCGTGTCCGGGATGTTGCCCTTGGACATGCCGGCGCGCGGCAGGTCGATGGGCAGTTTCTGCCCGAATCCCATGCGCAGCATGTATTCGCGCCACACCGTGAGGCCGTACTGCGAATCTTTCTGCGGGCTGCGGTACTTGCCCTGCTGGATGACACGGCGGTAGACGTGGTAGTAGTAGGGATTGCAGCTCATCTTGATGGCCTCGCGCACACAGGTGGCCGAGGGGTGGCCGTGGCAACCTACGAGGCTCTTGTCGCAGGCAAAGCCGGTGCCGGGGGTGATAACACCGAGGTCCAGCGCCACCACCGACTGCGCCACCTTGAATATCGAACCCGGCGGGTACTGACCCATCAGGGCGCGGTTGAGCATCGGCTTGGCCAGGTCTTTGTTGAGTTCGGTGTAGTTCTTGCCACGGATGCGCCCCACCAGCAGGTTGGGGTCGTAGGTGGGTGCCGACACCATCGCCAGCACCTCGCCCGTGGCGGGCTCGATGGCCACCACGCAGCCGCGCTTGTTGGCCATCAGTTCCTCGGCATACTGCTGCAAGTCGGCATCGATGGTGGTATAGAGGTTGGCGCCTTCTATGGGCAGGGTGTCAAACGCGCCGCCCTGGTAGGGGCCTATCTCGCGGCTGTAGGCGTCCACGTGCATCACCTTCTTTCCCTTGATGCCACGGAGCACCTCCTCGTAGCTCTTCTCCAGGCCGCTCTTGCCTATGTAGTCGCCCCGCTTGTAGTAGGGGTCGCGATCCAGGTCTCCCTGGTCTACCTCGCCCACATAGCCCAGCACCTGCGCCGCAATGGGGCGGTCGTAGATGCGAAGGGTGCGCTGCGAGATGTAGAAGCCCTTGAACCTGAACATCTTGTTCTCAAACTTGGCATACTCCTCCTTGGAGATTTGCTTCATGAAGATGGAGGCCGTATAGGAGGAATACTTGCGGGCTTTCTTCAGGCGCTCGTCGTAGTCTTCGCGGGTGATGCCGATACTTCGGCAGAAATAATTGACATCGAATCCCTTGGGAACCATGGAAGGCACTACCATGAGGTCGTAGACCGCCTCGTTGTGCACCAGCAGCTCCCCGTGGCGGTCGTAGATGAAGCCGCGCGCCGGATACTGCGTTACGTTGCGCAGCGATTGCATCTCGGCCAGCTCCTTGTACCTGGGATTGAACAGTTGCAACATCGCCAGGCGCCCCACAAAAAGGACGCACACGACGAGGAAAATAATCCTCACCACCTGGCTCCGTTCGGCATACTTGTTCGACATGACGCTCCTTGTAACGAAAGGGGCTGGGCTTTATTGTATTTCGCGCATAATAATTTCCCGCCCGCCGGACAGAGACGCCGTATTATATCTTTAGATATAATACTTCCGCCCGGCCCACGGTAGCGCGGAAAAGATAGGGATATTCTAGGGTAATTCTAGGGTAATTGTAGGGAAACCCTAGGTATGGCAGTATACTACTAGGGGATTGCCAGCACCCTACCGGCACCGCACTTGGGGATTTCGCCGTGAATGCCACCCTCCAAATTAACGCCAGCGGAGGGTCTCGACGAGGTGGTCGATGTCGCGCTGCATGTACTCCAGCACGGGCGCCAGCGAGTCGTTGTTGGGCACGCTGTTGATGTAGAGGGCGCCGCGGAGGAAGTGGTTTTCAGCGTCTTCGTATCCCTGCTCGTCGATGCCGGAGGCAAACTGGTAGTGCTTCTCCAGCAGGCGCGACGAGGTGTCGGTCTGCCCGCGCAGGTCGTCTTTGCCGGCAAGCCGCTTGTAGGTAAGGAACACCACGCCGTCCCATTGCGGGTACATGATGTCAAGCCACGTCTCGCCTTTGGGGGCATCCTTCTCCCGCAGTTCCACACATTCGTTGGCTTCGAAGCTGAAGGGGAGTGCCAGGCAAGGCTTGTCGTGCGACAGGGCGGTGGTGCTGTCTCCCGTCCGGTATGGGGTCTTGGGCTTACACAGCGTGTCCAGGAGAAAGTATTTGTGTTCCGGCATGTCGATGCGCAGGTAGGCCTGCGGCTTGGGCGAATAGTCGCCGCCTCCGCAGCCGCCAAACAGCGCGGCTACCAGCGGAAACAATAGTATGTGTCTGATATTCATCCTGTTTTCGATTTTCATTCTTCGGTTTTCATTTTTCTTCGTATCTTTGCACCATGAACCGCCTCCGTCATTTCCTGTTGGCCAAGACGCAGTACGGCCTGCACTCGCCTTTTGTGTATAGGCTCTACACCGAGGTGCTCTTCTCGCGCTGTCCCGACGGTGCCCCGCAAGGGCGCGGCTACGAGGCCATCCTCTGGCGGCTCGAGCGCCATTACGGTGTTCCGGCCGGGCGCTTCGGCGGCTACGCCACCCTCGGCACTCCCGACGGCGACTTCCTCGTCGTCGACCATCCCCACCGTGAGGAGTCCCGGTGGCAGGACATCATTGACAGTGCCCACTACCAGGTAACCATCGACCTCTTCTCCACGGGCATCGCCATCGCCAACCCGCGCCTCTCGCGCCAGCATTTCCTGCTGCGCTAGCGCATCTGGCGCCCGTCGAGCATCGGCACGAAGCTGTAGTCGCCGAACTTCTCCTCCGTCCGCTCGCTCTCGCTCACCTTGGTGATGCGGATCATCTCCTGTGTCTCCTCGCCGAGGGGTATCACCATGAGGCCGCCCACCTTGAGCTGCGCCATCAACGCTTCCGGCACCTCGCGGGCGCCGCAGGTTACGATGATGCGGTCGTAGGGGCCGTAATTCACCTCCGTAAGTCCCTGGTAGCCGTCGCCGAGGAAGCAGCGGACGTTGAACCCCAGCTCCGCCAGCAGCGGCTTGGTGTGGTCGAAGAGGCTTTTCTGCCGCTCGATGCTGAACACCTTGGCGCCCATCTTGCACAGCACCGCGGCCTGGTAGCCGCTGCCCGTGCCGATTTCCAGCACCTTCATGCCCGGCTGCACCTGCAGCAACTGGCTCTGCATGGCCACCGTCGAGGGGCGCGAGATGGTCTGCTCCGCACCTATCTGAAGCGCGCGATCCTCATAGGCCAGCGCATCCAGCGCGCTGTCGAGGAACCAGTGCCGTTTCACCTCGCCCATGGCCTTGAGCACCGCCTCGTCGGTGATGCCCTGCCCGGCCAGCAGGCGGACCATCTGCTGCCGCTGACCCTGATGCTTGAATGTGTCTGTCCGTTTCACTCTTCCACTCCTTGAAATCCCTGGGCACGAAGCTCGATGGTGGTGTTCTGCGGCGTTACCATCACCGCAGGCATCCCCCCCTCGGTGGCGTAGCCGATGATGTGCACACCCTCCATCTCCTTGATTTTCTCGTAGTCCTGCTGGCTGACGGTGAAGAGCAGCTCATAGTCTTTGCCCCCATTGAGCGCGCAGCTCACGGGCAGCATGTTCTTGCTCATCTCCGAGCACACGCGCGAGGTCTGGTAGTCGATCGGCAGCCGCTCCTCGTACACCTCGCAGCCCACGCCCGAGGCGTGGCAGAGATGCAGCAGGCTGTCCGCCAGGCCCTCGCTCACGTCGGTCATCGCCGTCGGCACCACGCCCTTTTCGGCCAGCATGGCCACGATGTCGGTGCGCGGCTCGGGCTTCAGGAAACGCTCCAGCACGTAGTCGAAGCCGTCCAGGTCGGGCTGGAAGTCGGGGTTGGCCTGGTAGGTAACCTTCTCCCGCTCAAGCACCAGCAACCCGGCGTAGGCACTGCCCAGGTCGCCGCTGCAGCAGATGAGGTCGTTGGGCTGCGCGCCTTTGCGGCAGGCAATCTTCTCCTCGTCGGCCTCGCCAATCGCGGTAACGGAAATCACCATGCCGGCGCGCGTGCTCGAGGTGTCGCCGCCGACCAGTTGCACGTCGTAGCGGTCGCAGCAGAGGCGCATGCCGGCGTAGAGTTCGTCCAGTGCCTCCACCGAGTAGCGGTTGCTCACGGCCAGGCTCACCAGCACCTGTTTCGCCACGCCGTTCATGGCGGCGATGTTGCTGATGGCCACCGCGATGGCCTTGTAGCCCAGGTGCCGCAGCGGCGTGTACATCGTGTCGAAGTCCACGCCCTCCACCAGCGTCTGCACGTTGACCAAGGTCTTCCGCTTCCCGTCGCCCAGCACGGTGCAGTCGTCGCCCTGGCAGGCGGTGCCGTCGGTCAGGCGGCTGATGAGCGCCACCTTCCCCAGTTGGCTGATCTCGGTTCTTCCTTCTTGATATTGTAATTGTTCCACGGTTATTATAAAATTCTTGGTTCTTACCTTTTAGTTCTCAGTTCTTACCTCCAAACTCACACATCAGTATCCCCGCCGCCACGCTGGCGTTGAGGCTCTCGGCGGTGCCGCCGATGTTGGGGATAAGCACGGGATGCGTTACCTGGCGCATCACCGCCTCGCTGATGCCGGCCGACTCGTTTCCGATGACCAGTACACCCCGTTCGGGCTTTTCCAGCTCGGTAAAGGGCCGTCCCTGCAGCGAGGCTCCGTAGACGGGCAGGCCGCTGGCGGCCAGCCACTCCGCGAGGTCCACATATTCCACCCAAGTGCGGAATACGGCTCCCATCGAAGCCTGCACCACCTTGGGGTTGTAGCAACTCGCCGTGTCGCGGCTGCACACCACATGGCGGATGCCGAACCAGTCGGCCGTCCGCAGCATGGTGCCCACATTCCCGGGATCCTGCACCCTGTCCAGCGCCAGCACAAGCGCCGAACCCCGCTCTCCGACCTCCGCTCTCCGCTCTCTCTCCACCAGCATCCACACTTGGTTGGGGCTCTTGAAGTTGGAGAGCCGCTCCAGCTCCGCCTGCGACACCTCGTAGTACTCCTCCCACTTCCCGCTCTCCGCCTTCCACTCTGCGGTGGCGCACACCGTGCGGACGGTGAAGCCCGAGGCCAGCGCTTCGGCGGCCATCTTGGGACCTTCGACAACAAAAACCGCCTCCTCGTCGCAGCGCTTCTGCATCCGGTAGGCGGCCAATTCTTTCAGTTTGTTCTTCGAAATCAAAGCTCTATATACATATTATGTTCCTGCGCCAGGCGGCGGAGGTTGATGATGGCGTAGCGCATGCGGCCGAGGGCGGTGTTGATGCTCACGCCGGTGCGGGCGGCGATGTCCTTGAAGTCGCACTTGCCGTAGTGCCGCAGGATGACCACGCGGCGCTGTTCCGGCGGCAGCATCTTGACCAGCTTGCGTATGTTCTGGCTGGTCTGCTTCTTCATGATGATGCGCTCGGCATTGTCCTCCTGCGCCTTCAGCGTGTCCACCACGTCGTTGCCGTCGGCCTTGTTGGGCACCATGGGCATCTTGCTGTTGCGGCGGAAGTGATCCACTATCAGGTTGTGCGCGATGCGCATCACCCAGTGGACGAACTTGTTCTCGTCCTTGTACTGGCCGGAGTTGATGGTTACGATGACCTTGTAGAACGTGTCCTGGAAGATGTCGTCGGCAGTCTCCTTGTCCTTGACCACGGAGAAAATGTAGCCGTACACCTTCGCTTTGTAGCGCTCCAGAAGCACCTCAAAGCAGGCCGCGTCACCATCCTGGTAGCGCACAATCAGTTCATTGTCTGACAGCATTCGTGTCTTTACGTCCGTCATATTCCTCTAGTTTTTAGGGGGTTAAAACTGATACCGTTGCTTCATGCAGTTACATTTCGTTCCACTTAATTCGGATGCAAAGATACACATATTTTTTAATATGCAAGAAAAAAAATGTTAAAATCCCCAATATTGGGGGCGGGGAGCAACTATTCCATTCTCCCGATGGATTTCATGTCGCACACCAGGTGGCGTCCGTCATCAACCGTGAGCAGCAGGCGGCCATAGGAGTCCACGCCGGTGATGGTGGCAGTGATGACCTCGTCCCGATAGCGGTAGTGTGCGGGGGTGTTCAGGTTCAGCAGGTGTGAGAGGTATTCCGCCTCTAGGTTACGGTCGATGCGCAAGTCGTTGTATCTATTTCGGATGCATTCCAGCAACTGGTGCATCAGGGGTTCCAGGTCGAATTCCTTGCCGGTCAGCAGGGTCAGCGAGGTGGGGTTGGGAATCCAGTCGGGGAAAGCAGTCTGGTTGATGTTGATGCCGATGCCGCAGATGGCGGAGGCAATACGATGTCCCTGCAGGTGTGTGCTTACCAAGGTGCCGCAGATTTTCTTGCCTGCCACATAGATATCGTTGGGCCACTTGATGGAGACTGAAGAATGGAAATTGAAAATGGAAAGGAAGTCGACCAGGGCCAACGACAGGCATTCGGTGAGCTGGAACTGGCGGTCGGCGGGTAGAAATACAGGATGGATTACCAGGCTGAATGTGAGGTTTTTGCCCGGCTCGGCATGCCAACGGTTGCCCTGTTGCCCGATGCCGGCGGTCTGCTCCAGGGTCCAAAAGCAAGTGAAGTCCTCCACCTCCGCGAGGTCGAGGGCTTCACAGTACTTGTTGGTGGACTCCACCGAGTCAAACTTCTCGATTTTCAATTTTCATTTTTCAATTAAATGGACATAATCTCCTTTTCCTTGGCGGCGTAGATTTTGTCGCATTCGGCGATGTGCTTGTCGGTGATGTCCTGGAGTTCTTTCTCCACCTGCTTCACCTCGTCCTCGGGAACCGACTTGTCCTTGAGTTTCTTTACCTTGTCCATCACGTTGCGGCGCACGTTGCGGACGTTCACCTTGGCGTTCTCTATCTCGGTCTTGGCGGCTTTGCAGAGTTCGCGGCGGCGCTCCTCGGTGAGGGGCGGGATGATGATGCGAAGCATGTCGCCCTCCTGGCGGGGGGTAAAGCCCAGGTTGGCGTCCAGGATGGCCTTGTTGATGGGGGCCACCATGTTCTTCTCCCATGGCTGCACCACGATGGAGCGGGCGTCGGGGGTGTTGATGTTGGCCACCTGGCTGATTTCGGTCGGGGTGCCGTAGTAGTCCACCTTCACACCGTCCAACATGCCGGGGTTGGCCTTGCCGGCACGGATTTTAGCCAGCTCCTTCTCCAGGAAGTTGAGCGAGCTCTGCATACTGTTTCTGGCCTCGTCGAGGCAAGCTTTCGATAATTCGTTCATATCACTGTGTTTTTAGTTCTTGCATATCAGGGTGCCTATCTCCTCGCCTTCGACCACGCGCAGCAGGTTGCCCGTGCGGTTCATGTCGAAGACGTAGATGGGCAGGTCGTTGTCCTCGGCCAGTGCGAAGGCGGTGAGGTCCATAATTTTGAGTTTCTTTTCGAGGGCCTCGCCGTAGGAGAGGCGGGTGTACTTGGTGGCCGAGGGGTCCTTCTCGGGGTCGGCGGTGTAGACACCGTCCACGCGGGTGCCCTTGAGGATGACGTCGGCCTGCATTTCGATGGCGCGGAGGGTGGAGGCGGTGTCGGTGGTGAAGAAGGGGTTGCCGGTGCCGCCGCTGACGACTACCACCTTGCCCTCCTCGAGGGCTTCCACTGCGCGGCGGCGGCTCATCTCCTTGCAGATGGGTTCCACGGCCAGGCCGCCCAGCAGTTCGGTCTTCAGGCCCTGTTTCTCCAGCTCGGCCTGCAGAGCCATGCTGTTGATGAGTGTGGCCAGCATACCCATATAGTCGCCCTGCACACGATCCATGCCGTTGGCTGCGCCGCTCAATCCGCGGAAGATGTTGCCTCCGCCGATGACGATGCCCACCTGGCAGCCGCGGTCGGCCACGGCCTTGATGTCCTGGACATACTGTGTAAGCATTGCGGGGCTGATGCCATAGCTCTGGTCGCCCATCAGGGACTCGCCGCTCAATTTGAGCAATATTCTGCGGTACTTCATATCTTTTTCTGTGTATTTATTGGCTGACTATCAGGTCTCTCACTGTACTTTCCCGGCATAATTCCATCTGCAAATATACAACTTTTTCATGTTATGCCGCCACAGAAGTAAATATTTTCCGCCGGAGGGTGGGTGACCGGCAAAGGTTCTCCAGGTACTCTCTAGGTACTCTCTTAATGAATACATAAACAAAAAACCGCTGTGGGACGATAGGGTGTCATAGCGACCCATCGCTTATTGTCCGGCCATACTCAACACGGCCACGCTGATGTGTACGCCCTGTACGTGAGCGAGGGCGTTGGCGCATCCGGTGAGGGTGGCTCCCGAGGTCAGCACGTCGTCCACCAGCAGCAGGTGCTTGCCGGCCAGTTCCTCGGGTTTGCGCACACGGAAGGCGCCGCTGACGTTGCGTTCGCGCTCGCTTGGGCGGCGACGGCTTTGGGCGCGGGTGTGGCGGTGGCGCACCAGGGCGGTGGTGTTCAGCGGACGGGGGAAGACTTGGGCGATGCCCCGGCAGAGCAGCTCGCTCTGGTTGTAGCCCCGGCGCATCCGCCGCCACCAGTGCAGGGGCACGGGGACGAGGAGGTCGATGTCGTCGAAGCGTCCGCTGCGCAGCAGTTCCAGCCCCAGTTGGCGACCCATCTCCACGCACAGGTCGCATCCGCCGTGGAATTTCATGGCGTGAACCAGCCGCTGCACCTTGTTACCTTGCCGGAATGCCAGCATGGCGGTGGCTTTCTCCAGGGGGATGCGCCCCAGCAGGAGGCGTTCCGCGGGGTTGTCGTCCATCGGGGTGTATAGGGTGCGTGTCAGTTCGGGGAGGCAGGCCAGGCACACGTGCCGCTCGCCCTGCACCAGCGCCTCGCCGCAGCAGGCGCAGAGCGAGGGGAATACCGCCTGTAGCACACTCCGAATCATGGTCAGGGCAGGAAGAGGCAGCTGTCGCCGTAGCTCAGGAAGCGGTAGCCGTGGTCGAGGGCGTGGCGGTAGACTTCGTGCCAGCGGTCGCCCACGAGGGCCGAGACCAGCAGCAGCAGTGTGCTTTTGGGTTGGTGGAAATTGGTTACCAGTCCGTTGATGACGCGGTAGCGGTAGCCGGGGGCTATCATCAGTTGTGTGGCGCCGTCAAGGGTGTCGGTGCCGCGCCGATCCATCCAGCGCAGGATGTTGCCGTAGGCTTGGGCGTGGGTCAGCCCTTGGCTGTCGAGCGTGTAGGGGATCCACTGGCGGATGTGCATGTGGTCGAGGCCGGGGTTGTGCTGCAGTTGCACACCGAACCAGAAGAGGCTTTCCAGGGTGCGAACCGTGGTGGTACCCACGGCCACCAGTGGCTTGCCGCTGTGCGACACGATGCGGCGCAGGTTGTCAGCCGTTACGCGTACCGGCTCGACGTGCATCACGTGTTCGCCGATGGTGTTGCTGCTCACCGGCTTGAAGGTTCCGGCACCCACGTGCAGCGTGATATATTCAGTCTCAATACCTTTGGTTGCCAGCGACCTGAATACCTCGGGCGTGAAGTGCAGACCGGCCGTGGGGGCGGCTACTGAGCCGTCGTGGTGGGCGTACACTGTCTGGTAGCGCTCGCTGTCGCTGGCTTCGGCCTGGCGGTTCATGTAGGGGGGCAGGGGGATGACACCTGCGGCCTCGATGACCTCGGCGAAGCTTGCCCCGCCAGTCCATTCGAAGTCCACAATCCAGGCGTTGCCTACCGCCTCGCGGCGCGTGGCGGTGAGTTGGAAGTTGGTAGTGGATAGTTGGTAGTTAAGGGTCAGCGGGTCGGATTTCCACTTCTTGTTGTTGCCGATGAAGCAAGTCCAGGTGCAGCGCTGGCGCTGCTCGAAGGCCTCACTGATGGCCATCTTGTGGGGTTCGAGGCAGAAAACCTCGATAGTGGCACCTGTCTCCTTTTTAAAGAACAGGCGCGCGTGTATGACGCGTGTGTCATTGAATAGGAGCAGCGTGTCCTGTGGCAGCAGCGTGGGCAGGTCGCAAAAGCGGTGGTCGGTGATGCGGTCGCCGCGCAGGGCGAGCAGCTGCGACTTGTCGCGCCGCGCCATGGGGTAACGCGCAATGCGCTCCTCCGGCAGGGGGTAGTCGTAGTCGTCGATGCGGATGCGCTGCAGGTCATTCAGCATGACGGCGTTGTGTGATAAGGGAGAGGACAATGTACCACAGGATGATGAGCGAGATGGCGTACCACTGGCGGCTGACGGCCACCAGTGCCGCACAGCCGATGAGGAACAGGTACTGTACACTGTTGCTCTTCCAGCCCATCTCTTTGAAGTTGAATTTCAGCGAGAACATGGGCACTTCGGAGACCATCAGGATGTCGGTGATGAGGGAGATGACGATGAGACCCACGAAGAACCACGGTTCGTAATACAGGTCAAGGGCGGTATCCCCGGCAAACATAGAGTCTCCCACCGTGAGTGCCAATCCTACCCAAATGAGGGCGTTGGCGGGCACGGGGAGACCGAGGAAAGAGTGGCTCTGTCTTGTGTCGAGGTTGAACTTGGCCAGACGGTAGGCGGCGAAAAGAGGCATAAGAATGGCGGCGTATGCCAACCATCTCCAGCTACCGAAGATTCCATCACTGAGGATGTCATAAAGAATGAATCCCGGGGCTACGCCGCTGGTTACCACGTCGGCCAGCGAATCCAGTTCCTTGCCCAAGGGCGAGGCTACGCCCAGCAGACGGGCGGCCAAGCCGTCGAAGAAGTCGAGGACAATACCCAAACAGATGAAGATGGCTGCATGTGTCAGGTTTCCGCCAATGGCAAGGCCGGAAGCCAGCACCCCGCACAGCAGGTTGCCGAGGGTGATCAGGTTGGGTATCTGGCGGCGAATCATTTACCAGAGCTTGACTATGAGGCGGAACTCGTCGTCGTCCCAGTACTCGCGGAACTCGGTGTCCACGGCGGCCTTGCGCTTGTACTCGTACTGGTCGTCGATGGAAGCCTTGAGGTTCTTCAGGCAGTTGGTCTTGTCGCCCATGCGGGCGAAGCAGACGGCACGGAGGTAGTTCACGTCGGCGTTCTGGTCGAGGCAGCAGTCGAGGGTGCGGATGGCCATGCCGGTCTCGTCGGCCATGAGCTGGGCGAAGGCGAGGTTGTAGGAGCAGGGGTTCTGCTTGAGGGCTTTCTGCGCTTCCTCGTAGTTGCCGCGCTTGAGGTTGAGGATGGGGATGTTGGCGTCGGCGTCGGAGCTGCCCTGACGTTTGGCCTCCTCGAAATAGTGCTTGGCCAGCGCGTAGTCTTTCTTGGCCAGGAAGAGCAGTCCGGTGTTGTTGAGGATGTCGGGGTTGTGGGGGTTGAGGTCGCGGGCCACGTTGAGGTAGCGCTCGGCCTCGGCGATGGAGTCGAGGTAGAAAGCCACGGCGCCGGCATTGTTCCAGGCGGCCCACTCCTTGGGGTGGTTCTCGGTGGCCCATTTGTAGTATTTCAGCTTGGTGTCGTAGTTGTAGTTGATATAGGCGGCGTACATCAGCTCGTCGAACGAGAGTTTGGCGGGGTCGAGCGAGGCCTGCTTGGCCAGCTCGGGGTCGGTGAGGCGGGCCTCGCTGTAGTAGAGGGCTATCTGGGCGCGGCGCAGGTTGGGGAAGATGTCGGTGTTGAGTTCGTCGTATACTTCGGCCATGTTGCGAATCATCTGCTCGCGTTTGAGAACGTTCTGCTGGGTCTCCACGATGTTGATGATGGCGTGCTTGTCTTGTATCTGGGAACCTTCGACCATGACCACGAAGTGCACCCAGTCCTCGCCGGCGGCGCGGCTGGTGATGATGAGTTTCTTCAGTTGCTGGTACTTGTAGTATTCCACGTCCTGGGGTTTCACCTTGGCGCGGCGGGCCATGGTTTCGAGCACCTCGTCCAGGATGCGGTTCAACTGGGCGGTGGCCACGTCGGCGCGGTTTTTCGACACGCCCACGTTGTTGGTCTCCTCGCCCTCGGGCGAGGCCCATCCGGTAACGCTGATCTGCTTTGGCAGGCCGTTCTCAAGCATGATGCGCTTCAGTCCCTGCAGAGTGTTGTAGGAGTCGAACTTCTGGTTCATGAAGAAGTTCCAGTCCAGGGTGGAGGTGCCGCCCTGGAAGTAGATGTCGGCAGTCTCGATGATGCCCTGGGTTTTGTTGTAGTTGATGGGGGCGATGGAGATGTTGCCCTTGATGTCGATCCACGACGAGGTGTTGTTCACGCCGTCGGAGATGAGTACGGGGCCGAATTCGACACCCTTGTTGTCGCGCAGCACGTCGACCGAGAAGCGGGCGTCCTCGTTGGTCTTGGGTCCCTTGTAGCCCACGGGGTTGAGTACTAGGCGGCCGGTCTCCATGCCGGGCTTGAAGTCGAACACGTCGTTGTAGGTGAAGCGTCCACCTTTGGCGTAGTAGACCACGGTGCCGTCGCCGCTGACATTCTCGCCTTTGAGGGTGAGGGGCTCGAGCGGTATGTCGCCGCCCTCCCAGCTGAAGACGGGCTGGAGGAACACGGCGCAGTTCTTGTTGAAGTATTTTTCGGGTACCTGGCCGGTGAACTTGACGACCACCTTGTCGTCCATGGTCTCAACGGGCGAGGGTACGGCCTGATAGCGCACCTTGTTGCTTTTGGATTTCATTTTGGAGAGTCCGCTGCAGCCGGTGAGGAGCACGGAGACGAGCGTGAGCACGAAAAGTGTCTTTCTCATTTTATGGTGTATTGTGTTATTATACTTCTGTATGTCAATCAATTACATAACGCCAAAGCCTAACGGCACAGGGGTCGTTTAACTTGCAAATATACAAATAATTTTCAATACAAAAATAAAAAACGTTGCTGACAGTATGGCCAGCGAGGCAGTCCGCCCATAGGGAAGGCTTTGTCGGTGATGCCGAGGGTGCCCTGTTGGAGGGTGAGGCTACCGGCTGTTGCGCATGATTTTCTTGACGAGCATGGTAACGATGGCATCGTACTGCTCCTCGGTGTCGGCACAGAAGATGTAGACGGCGCGGGAGAGGTAGGAGATGCCGATATAGCAGCTGGCGGCGACAGCTATCTGCTCATTCACCACAGGCGCATTGCTGCTGGGGTTGGCGCGGCTGCGGCGGGCGAAGAGGACGGCGTCGTTGCCCTCGCGCAGGCCGGCCTGCTGCTCGGGCGAGAGGTCGGCTATGTGGAACTCGTTTTTCATCCACTGCCAGCCGCTGTCGTCCACGGCCTCGATGACAGTAACGTCGGCGCGGGTGGCGCTGTCGATGGCAAAATTGGATACGGAGGCCACCTTGACGCCGGGCTGCGAGGCGTAGCGGCTGTAGAGGTCGGTCTGTGCGGAGGCACGGAGGGAGACCAGCAGGGCGAGTGCGAAAAGGAGATGTTTCATGCGGAGAGGAATTTCCTGATGTCGCTGATGACCGAGTCGGCCTCGCACTGGTTGTTGCATATTACTACCGACTCAACAGACTGTCGGACAATTGTTTGGGTTGTCTGCACGGCAGGTTGGGGAGAGGGTGTTGCAGAAATGGCAACGGAGCGGTTTTTGGTGCGTTTTTTGTTGGTGGGCAACTGGTTGTTGGCCAGTGTTTTGTGGCTATCTTCTTCTTCCTCTCTTCTTCCTTGGAAGATGGTCTCCTGCGGCAGGGTGGGGGAGGGGGTGTCGAGGGCCACTTGCGGCACCTGTGCCTCGGCGACGAGGGGGGCTTCGGCGGAGTGCGGATGCAGCATCCAGATTCCGGCGCCGACCAGGAGGAGTGCGGCCACGGCAAGACCCGTGCGCGCGGCCACGCGGCGGAAGATGATGCCATTGGCGCGGCGCCCCGCAGCGGAAAAGACCTCGTCGCGGTGGGTGAGGTTGTTGAGGAGGTCGAGCTCCTCGGGAGAGAGGGTCCCTTCGCGGTATTTTTCGAGAAGATCCGGCAATGGGTTCTGTGTCATATCTCTTGTTCTATTTTTTCTTTCAGTTTTTTCCTGGCGGCGCCCAGGAGGCGTTTGGCGCTGGAGGTGCTTGTGCCCAGCATGGCGGCGACCTCGGAGAGGGTATAGCCGTCCTCGTGGTGCAGTTCGAGGAGGGCTTTCTCGACGGGCGAGAGCTCACTTTTTTTCTGTTCGACCAGTCGCAGCAGTTCGTTGTTGTCGAGGTCGGCGACGAGTGTTACGCTGTCGAGGCTGACGAGGGTTTTGCGGCGGCGCATGATGTCGATGCAGAGGTGCTTGACCACCCGCATGCAGTAGTTTCGCACATCGTCCACCCCGTGCTGCACGAGGGTGCGGACCAGGGCCTCCTGTACGGTATCTTTGGCGTCGTCCTCGTCCCGGAGCAAGGCATAGGCGGCACTGTAGAAGTCGAGATAGTGCTCTACCAGTAGCTGCCGTTTGTCTGCCCTTTTCATGCCGTATAGACGAAAAACTCAACCAAGTGGCTCAAATTTTAACATTTTTTTCGTCCCAAGCGGGTACCTCCGGCAACTGGCGGAGGCTGTGGGAAGTGGTGTCCACCTCGAGTACAACTTGCTGGTTTCCATTGGTCAGGAGCAGAAGCGGCACTTGGAGTACGGTGTTGTAGCGGCAGGCCTGGTCGCAGACTTTCTGGGTGATGGGCACGTCGGGGCGTTTGCATTCCACTATCATCTGCGGACACCCCGAGGTGTCGTATACCACGATGTCGCAGCGGCGGGTCATGCCGTTGACCGTGATGGCGCCCTCCACCTGCATCAGTTCCAGGGGGTAGCCTTGGCGGTCATGGAGGCGGAGGATGGTGTGCTGGCGCACCCACTCTTCGGGCGTGAGCGCCACCCAACGGCGGCGTGTGGGGTCGAACACCTCGCGCCGGCCGTCCTGCTCGCGGATGGAGAGGTCAGTATATGGTGCTTTCGTCGCCACCGTCGTCGCCGTCAATCTGTTGCGGGCGCTGCTTGAGGCCGTTGTTGATTTTCCAGGAGAAGCCCACCGTTAGCGAGGGCGAGAGGCGGCGGTTCTTGACCACGCGGTTCAGCTGCCCGGTGTGGGTGGTGTGGCCCCAGCCGCCGGTGGCGAAGACGTCGGAGACGCGCAGGCTGATGGTGCCGCGCCGCTGGAAGACATCCTTTTTGACGGCGAGGTCGACCCAGTAGCCGGCGTCCATGTCGGTCTGCAGGTCGAGCCACGGTGCCCAGTACTGGCCGCTCAGCTGGAGGGTCCAGTCCTGGGGCAGGGTCATGAAGGAGGAGAACTTGCCGCTGGCCTGGAACGACGACTTGTCCTGGTTGTCCAGCAGGGCGGTGCCTTCGATATGGCTCTGGTAGAGGTTGATGCTGACGTTGATTTTCCACCACTTGAATACCTGGTAGTCGACGATGAACTCCAGGCCGTAGTTGTACCCTTGGTTGAGGTTTTGCCAGGTCGAGGCCCAGTAGCCGTCATACTCGCTGTTGTAGGGTTCCCACCAGGAGTAGCGCGCGGCCGAGGCGGAGTCCCAGACATAGCCGTAGCGGGTCATCATGTTGTTGGTCTGGCGGAAGTAGGCCGAGGTGAAAATGTTCACCTTGTCGATGCCCAGGTTGTAGCTGAGTTCGAAGGCGTTGGTGTATTCGGGGTCGAGGTTGGGGTTGCCGAAGGAGAGTTGCTCGCCCTCGCGCACCTCCATGTAGGGGTTGAGGTCCCACATGTGGGGGCGGCGCACGCGGCGGCTGTAGCTGACCTGCATGCTCTGCATCTCGGTAAACTTGTAGGAGAGGTGCACCGTGGGGTAGAGCTGCCAGTAGGTCTTGTCCACCGGCTGGGTCTGCGGGTGGTTGAGGTCTTCGCCGAAGGTGCGGGCAAATTCGCCGCGCAGGCCGGCCTGGGCCGAGAGGGCGTCGGTGAGCTTGCCCCCGTAGGTGGCGTAGGCGGCGTGTACCTGCTGGTTGTAGCGGAAGTGGGTCGAGGAGAGCGAGTCGTGGTAGCGATAGAGGTTGTGGACGTCGTCGTATTCGGTGCGGTAGTAGATGGAGTTCTGGTCGGGCCAGTCCATGCGCCCCTCGTAGCCGGTCTCCAGGCGCCAGCCGTTGTCCATGGGGCGCACGTAGTTGAGCTTGGCGTTGAACGCCTTGTGGCGGTTGTGGGTCTCGCTTTCGCGCAGGTAGTAGTTCTCCCAGAGGGCGTCGCCGAAGTAGCGCTGCTCCTGGCTGCCGTTGCCGTCCACCTTGCGGGCGCTGAAGGTGAAGTCGGCGGTGAACTCCTCGTCGGGGCGGTCGAACTTGTGCGTGTAGAGCATATTGACCGAGTGGTTGCGGTTGGGGCTCTCGTTGGAGGAGGACTGCTCGTAGCGGAGCGAGTCGTCGAAGAGTACGTCTTGGGCGAAAATCTCGCCCTTGCGGCGGCGGTTGCCTCCGCGCAGCTGGTAGGAGAGCAGGAGGCTGTTCTGCTTGTCGAAGTAGTACTCGCCGCCCACCTTCACGCTGCCCATGCGGCCGGGGCCTGCGCCGTACTGGTCGATGAGGTAGTGCGAGCGCGGGGTGCCGTCGGCGTTGAGGTACTCGATGTCGGAGGTGCCGTAGTTGCCGCGGGCGCGCTGGCCGCCGTCGGCGTTGAGGAAGAGGTTGTATTTCTCGGTGGTGTAGTTGAGGCTGACGTTGCCCATGAGGGTGGCGTAGTCGGTGAAGCCGAAATGCTCGCGCATGTCGGAGGGCACGAGGATGGGCGCGCCCATGTTGAGGCTGGCCACGCCGTTGAGACCCAGGGCGCCGGCGGTGCGGTCCTTGAGCTTGATGTTGATGATGCCGCTCATGCCTTCGGGGTCGTACTTGGCCGAGGGGTTGGTGATGACCTCCACGTTCTCCACCGTCGAGGCGGGAATCTGCTCCAGCAGGGTGCTCAGGTCGCTGGCCAGCAACTCGCTGGGGCGGCCGTTGACGAGCACCTTGACGTTGGTCGAGCCGCGGAGCGTTACGTTGCCGTCGTTGTCGATGGCCACGCTGGGCACCTGCTCCAGCACGTCGGTGGCGGTGCCGCCGCCAGCCACGATGTTCTTGTCCACGTTCACCACGCGCTTGTCCAGCTGGTATTCCACCATCGAGCGCTCGGCGCTGATTTCCACGGCCTCCATCATCGTGCCGCTCATCTTGAGCTGCAGTTTGCCGAGGTTCACCTCCTTGGATTTCTCGCCCAGCACCACGGGGCTGGTGTGGAAGTAGGTGTCGTAGCCGATGAAGGTGATGCGCAGCAGGTAGCGTCCGTGGGGGGCCGTGAGGCGGAAGGTTCCGTTGGCCTCGCTGACGGTGCCGTTCACCAACGAGGAATCCGAAGCCTTGAGCAGCGCGATGTTGGCATATTCGATGTTCTCGCCGCTGCGGGCGTCCACCACGCGGCCCCGCAGGGTGCCTTGCTGCGCCGTGGCGACAAGGCTTACTGTAAACAGTATCAGTGCAGTAATATGTTTCATACTATTTGAAAATAGGTTGCAAAGATACAACATTTCCCCGACTTGACAAAATGTGATCAACAAAATGTCAAGCAGCACGGGGTTCCCGCCGCGGCGGGAACCCCGTGCTGGGGTTGTACTGGTCGTCCCCGAGAGGGGGGGCAACTGCTTGGTGGGTTTCAGTTGCCCGTGGGCACATCACGGACCAGGCGGACGGAATAGCCCGGCCAGCGGGAGTGGGCGTTGCAAAAGTCGGAAGCAGCGAACTGCTCGGTGAAGTACATGACGTAGGCCCCAGTGGAATTGGTTTCATGGGAGGAGGAAGTCCAATAGTAACCCTCTGGTAGGGGATCGTCGTTGCGATATTGGCTGGTGTTGTTATTATACCTGAACATATACCCCGCCGCCGGCAGGAAGATGGCGCCCTGCGCCTCGAACGCCGCCCACTCTGTGAAGGTAAAGGTGTTGTCGCCATAGTTCCATATTCTTCCATTCACAGCCCCGGGGAAATTGTCGGGCAACAGCACCAGCCCCGCTGTGCCATTCACGCTGGCGAGGCCGCAGCGGTTTTCGGCACCGGGTCGTCCTGACACCAGGTAGTGCCACTCATCCTTGCTCAGCGTGTACCACTGCCCGGGGGTGTTGCCAAGGGTGCCGATGGGGTTGTCGCCCCACTCGGAGAAGGTGGGGTAGTCGTCATCCAAATAGCTGGTGTTGGTGGGGTTGTTGCCCGTACCCCAGCCGAAGAGGTCGAGCCATTCGACGTAGGGGGTGTTGACCGCCTCGTTGGCATAGCCCTGATAGCCGGTCTGTACCGAGGCGAAATTCCAGGAATACTGGGTTGGGTGGTATATCAGGTTACCCCGCGAGAAGTAGACCTGTTTGCTGTCGCTGACGGAGAACGTGGTCATGTTGCGGGTGTAGTTGCGGTCGGGAAATCTGGCGGCGGCGCTCATCACCTGGGCGCGGGCGACGGTCTTGCCGTAGGTACGGCGCTCGAAAGTATAGGTCGGCTTGGCTATCACGCCGGGGATGGCGTCGGAGTGGGCGACTATCACGACGTCGATGTCTTCGCAAGGCAGGACGGGTACCTGGAAGGTGCGGGTTTCGCCGGCGCCTATCGAGTGCTGCTCGTGGGCGAACCAGAGGAATACCAGCATGTCGTCCGCAACATTAGTAGTGCTCGAAGTGAGGGAAAAATTGTCCATGTCGCTGATGTCGATCGTCTGACTTCCGGATATCATGGCGCCTATGGATGCAACCATTATGGAGTCCATGTAGAGCGTCCCGCCGGTGTTGTTGGTTACTTGCACGTCCACCGCGCCGCAGAGGTGCTTGAGGGTGATGCTCGAGGCACCGGCGGCGGCCTTGCCCACCATGGGCAGGTTGAGGTGCTGGCGGCCGTCCACCTCCTTGTACTCGTAGCGCTTGGGCAGGTTGACCTCGATATTTTCGGCGGAGGGGTCGCTCTCGTTGCATATCGTGTGGGGGTAGACGACGAGGACGTCGGTCGAGCTGTTGTCGAAGTCAATCTCGGCCTGGGTGCGCGTGGCATCCACGCCCACATAGATGGGAGTGCCGTTGATGAGCACGCGGTCGTTCTCGGCCCAGTAGACGTTGAGGCCGTCCACGGAGGTCTTGGTGCCGCTGGGTTTCTCGGCGTGGAGGCGCAAGCCCTTGCCGGTGAATGTGCCGCCGTTGGCGGCGGGGTCGTCTTTGACGCAGCCACTCAAGGCCAGGCTGCCGGCCACGGCCACCATTGCGAGGTGGCGCAAAGTTCTGTTTTTCATTCCGATTGTTGTTTGTATTTTATTAATAGTGTTTCATTGTTTATTATTTATTCCCATGCGCTTCCGCCGCCGGTACGGCCTTCCAGTCCGCCGCCGGAGGAGGTCCAGGAGCCGCTGCCGGTGAGCCGGTTCTCCAGCCCGCTGCCGGTGCTGCTCCAGGCGTCGTTGCCGTCGAGGCGCATCTCCACGCC
>CACZLT010000033.1 GCA_902782185.1 uncultured Bacteroidota bacterium
CCGGGATTCGAGATTCCGCAGGGTACCGAGATGTATTTCGAAGTGGGACACTACAAATAACGCCTTAAAAACAAATTATTATGAAAACAGGTAGATTATGGATTATGTTCGCCGCATGCACACTTTGCTCGTGCGAGAAGCCTGCGGCGGATTACAGGGACAAGTGGGAGGGAATATACCAAGGAGACCTTCATTTTACTTGGGGTTACTACACGAGTGGCAATTATGGAGACACTTGCTATTACAATCTATCGGCGTATGCAATAAAAGCCGACGACAGCAATCGCATGTATATCAACTTCTATAAGAATTTTACCATATTGATGTACCTGAACGAGAATGGAACTTTCAAGCATAGCAATGGACATACTAGTATTACAGGAAGGTTTACAAGCGACAGTCTTATATTTCGGGTACGAACCGGAAGCCATGCATATACGAATACTTTCGAAATGGCAGCACGAAAGGTAAGCGGGACAATACCTGACACCATACGTCAATCCATAATTGATAACGGACAGACTGTATGGTAATATGACAGATGTTACCTATTCCTTGAGGCGTTGCTCCCCTCATTAATTCATCCGGCAAGATTCCCGTCAGTCGCAGGGATTCCCTAGGTACTCTCTAGATACTCTCTTAATGAATACATAAACTCTGGTGCGATATGAACCACTTGGCTTGGGGAAGTGGACCATAGCGTACCAGTCGGTGTCGAGTTGAGTTTACTCCACTCCTTCGAGGCTCATCAGCGAGTGGACGGGCGCGGTGTGCTCCAGCAGTTTACGGCCTCCCAAGGCAGGGAGTTCGACGAGGAAGATGAACTCCTTGATGCGAATCCGCTTGCCGTCGATGACCTGCTGCTGCAACGAACGCACGATGCCGTCGACGGTGCCGCCGGTGGCAAGGAGGTCGTCGAAGAGCGTAACCTCAATCTCGTCGCCCGTCGGCTGGCAGGCGGCGAAGTCGCTCAAGCGGTAGAAGAGCTCGTCGCTGCCGTATTCCTTCTCGATTTCCACGCGTACCAGGTCGCCTTGGGCGAATGGCAGCTTGCCTTTCTTGCGGAAGGGGACGAGGGTCTGCACGTGGTCGCTCACGGCCAGCAGGGGCGCGCCGAAGAAGAAGCCCCGCGCCTCGACGGTGGCGAGGTTGGGGGCGGTGGCGAGGCGGTCAATTTCCCCCACGGCCTTGTTGAACGCCTGCTTGTCGTGCAGGAAGGGCAGCACGTCGATGAAGTCGATGCCGGGTTTGGGGAAATCGGGGTAATGCTTGATAACGTCTTCGAACATATCTTTCTCTGTGTTTTACTGGCCGATATTCATCAGCCAGCGAATTTTCATGGGGATGTCGGTGTTTTCCTGGATGCCGGAGAAGTAGTGGGCGCCGGGGCCGAGGGCAAAGACAGGCACCATGCAGCCGGTGTGGTTGTCCCAGTGGAAGCGCACGTTGTTGGTGCCGGCCTGGATGTCGCCGTCCGGGAGGGTGAGGCCGCCGGTCTCGTGGTCGGCGGTAACGACCACCAGGGTGTGGCCGTCGCGCTGGGCGTAGTCTATCACGGCGTGGAGCATCCGCTCGAAGTCGGCCAGTTCGGCGCGCAGGTAGGCCGAGTCGTTGTTGTGGCAGGCCCAGTCAATCTGCGAACCTTCAATCATCAGCGCGAAGCCTTTGGGGTTGCGGCTGAGCATGGCGATGGCCTTCTTGGCGGCCGGTGTGAGCATGTCGCCGCGGGCCGGCTCGGTGAGGGGGTCGTCCTCGTAGAGGAGCCCCACCAGCTTGTCGCCGGAGAAGCGGTTGAGGCTGTCGAGGGTGCCGACCACCGTGTAGCCGCGCCGCGCCAGGGTATCGAGGGGCGCGAGGCCGTCCCTGCGGTTCTCGGGCAGGAAATACTTGCGGCCGCCGCCGACCATCACGCTATGATGGCACTGGGAGAGCTGGAGGCTGAGGGTGTCGAACATCTTGCGGTGGGGCACATGGCCGTAGGTGGAGGCGGGGGTGGCGTCGAGGACGGTGGAGGTTACCACGAAGCCGGTACTCATTCCGGCGGCCACGGCGTCGTCGAAGAGGGTGGCGTAGCGGGCGGAGTCGGGACCCCAGTTGACGTGGTAGTTGTCCACCTTGTGGCCCGTGGTGAGGGCGGTGCCGCCGGCCGAGGAGTCGGTACGGTACTTGTTGCGCGAGTAGGTGCGCGAGAATCCGCTGTAGGGGAAACGCAGGAATGCCGAGTTGTTCTCGCGCTCGGCCACCACCGAGGCATAGACCTGGGGCACACCCATGCCGTCGCCGATGACGAGGATGAGGTTGAGGGGCACCTCGGGCGTGTCGGAGGCGGCCTGTTCCTGGGCGTTGGCGTAGCTGATGGCATCGTCGATGTCCATCGCCAGGGTGGCCATCTCGAGGCAAGAGGTGAAGAGCAGCGTGGCCGGCAACAGCAGCAAAGGTGGTATTTTTCTGATATTCATAATGTAGCGTTAGATTATATTCAACAAAGGGCAGTGCAAATATACGAACATTTTCCGAATGTGGTCATCCAGCATCCTGCTCGCGATGTCGGAGGCGGATGCGACAGGCGGGATAGGTCGCGGCGAGCCAGCGAGCCAGCTGCTCGGCACAGTAGACGGAGCGGTGCTGGCCGCCGGTGCAGCCGAAGGCGACCTGCAGGCTGGTGAAGCGGCGCTCGAGATATTTCTCAACGCTCTGCGCCACCAGTGCCTTGGCGTGCCCAAGGAAGTGCTCGACGGCGGGCTCGCGCTGCAGGAATTCTATCACGGGGCGGTCGCGACCGGTGATGGCCTTGTATTCGGCGTAGCGACCCGGATTGGGAAGGGCGCGACAGTCGAATATGAAGCCGCCTCCGTTGCCCGACGGGTCGTCGGGAAGCCCCTGCTTGTAACTGAAGGAGAGGACACTGACGTTGAGTCGGGAGTCTGTGGTGGGTGGCGGCTGGTGGGTGGTGGGTAGTGATCGGGTAAGTTCGGGAAGGGAGATGGGGAGGGGATGGGCTTCGAGGAGGGAGCGCAAATTGTTGATGGCGAGTGGGATGCTCTCCAAAAAATAGGGTTTGCGCTCATAGAGGCCACGGTAGCCATAGGCACCGAGGGTCTGGAGAATACGGACAAGGACGTAGCCCCAGAAATGGCCAAGCCACTGCTGTTTTTCCTCTCCTTTGATGCCGCGCACGGCGAGGTAGTGGTTTAGCAAGTCGAGACGCAGCGGATCGGGGAGGTCGCTCTTGGCAGAGTAGAGCAGCGAGGCCACGTCGTACTGCGCTGCCCCGCGCCGGCCGCCCTGGTAGTCGATGTAGTAGAGAGTGGGTGGCGGGTGGTGGGTGGTGGATGGTGGACAGCCACTTTCCTGCGTGGCGGCAGCTCCTACCGAGTGCGAACCGCCAACCAACATAATGTTTCGGGGATTGAAATCGCGGTAGAGGAAGTAGCGGCAGTCGGCCTGGAGCAGGAAGTCGGCCAGGCGGTGGAAATCGTCTTCCAGGCGTTGCTCGTCGAAAGATATGTGGTTGAGCTTAAGGAAATAGTACTTGAAGTAATTGAGATCCCAGAGGATGGACTGGCGGTCGAATGCCTCGCGCGGGTAGGCCACCGAGAAGTCAAGGTCGGCACCCGCCTGCTGCAATGCGGCGAGGTCGGCCAGTGCCTTGCGGTACAGACCCAGCATCTCGGCGTCGAATCCCCCACCCTGCCGACGCTTGTCTAGCAGGAATCCATAGAGGGACTGGTCGCCTAGATCCTGCTGCAGGTAGCGGGTGCGGTCGTCGCTGACGGCGTAGAGTTCGGGTACAGCCATACCCTGCGCCATAAAATGGCGCGTGTAGGCGAAGAAAGCCTCGTTCTCGCGGAGGTCGTCGCCGATGGTACCGATGCAGCGGTGCGAGGAACTGACAAGCCTATAATAGCGGCGACTGGAGCCGCCGCCGCCGAGGGCGAGGTTCTCGGCGGGGGGCTCGCCAGCCCACTGCTCAAAGAGCTGGAGCAAGGCTTGCATTATTCCTCGGCGGCTGCTTCGCGGGCTTCGGCGGCGGCACGGGCTTCAGCCTCCTGCTGCTGGCGCACCTCGTCGATCATGCGGCACTTGCCGGTGAAGACAGCGCCGGGCTCGATGGAGAGCTTGTTGATGAGGATGTCGCCGCGAACACGGGCGGTGGCGTGGAGCGAGAGGAGCTCCTTTACGGAAAGGTTTCCGTTGACGCAACCGATGATGTTGGCATTCTGACACAGGATGTTGCCATTGACCACGCCAGTGTCGCCGACGACGAGTTTGCCGTCAAGCTGGATGTTGCCCTCGAGGGTGCCGTCGAGACGGAAGTCGCCGCTGGCAGTGATGTCGCCCTTGATAAGGGTGCCGGTGGTGATGTTGTTCAGGGATGCGTTTTCTGTTTCCATTGTTCTTGCCATAATTTTAGGTTGTTATTTTATTTTTGTGAACTATATTTGCTGACGTAATATTTTCGGAAGAAGGGTATGTAGGCCGCAGGATCCTTGCGGTTGTAGAATGTGGAGTAGTTCTGGGTAGAGATGGCGAACGCCTGGTAGTCCTTGTCGGAAAGTTGCTTGAGAGGACTCTCGTCCTGCTGCAAGTGGCTCCAGTAGCCCATGGCCTCGGAAGCGGACATGAAGCGGTGGATGGTGATGAGCTGGGTGGTGTCTGTGAAAAGGGTGGTATTGACCTTGTAGCCCGAGTTGGAGTAGTACTGGCTGTTGAAGGCCGCAACCTTGTATTGGAACTCGGTGGCGCGGACGGTACGGTCATCAAGGAGGATGACGACGTAGTACTGCTGGTTTTCACGGAAGCGGTAAACCTGCGATTCGGGGGGCAACGCCTCATCTTTTGGTATGGAGGTCGGGGGTCGGAGGTCGGAACTGGAACCCTGCTGGCGCGTCTGGCGGCGGGCGCGCTGCTCGTCAAGGTCGGTGATGACTTCATCGGAAGACAGGGCAGCGAAGGTACTGTCGTTACGCAGCAGTTCCAACTGGGCGAGAGCCAGAGGGCGGATGCTGTCGCCCTGCGGAGCCTGCGCCAGAAGGGTCTCGAAGGTGGCTATCGCCTCTTCCCTGCTCCCCTCACGGGCCTGGGACAGCCCCTTCCAGTAGCGGAAGCGGCTCAACCTGGCATTGCCGGCATATACCTCTTCGGCCTCGTTGGCAGTGCGGATCGCCGCGACATAGCGGCGCGAGGCATACTGCGCGTAGAGGGTCTCGTAGTCCTCCTCTATACGGCGGTCGCGGCGGATAAGTTCCTTGTAATACTCGTTGTCGCGGATGAGGTTGGCAAAGTCGCTGTCGGGGAATCCCATGAGTACCATGTCGCGATAATAGTTGGCCTGGGGGGTGTTGCCCTGGCGGTCGAAGATGCGGTAGAGCATGTAGAAGGCCTGCACCACCTCGGGATGCGAGGTGTAGTGGTCGGCCAGCCGCTGGTAGCACTCCAGGGCACGGGGTATGTTGCCCACACCATCGTAGAAGATATAGCCTGCGTTGAGGAGGCAGATGGATGTTAGCGAATCGATGGAGTCGAACTGCTGCCGCGTGGTGGGGAGTTCCTTAAGGTAGTAGGCTGGAGAATGAGGGTCATTAGGATTGCCGGCCTTGGGATTTGAGGTTTTGGATTCCGAGGTTCTGGTATCGTCATCATCGCTTCCGGAGGCAAACTCGTCGTCGAGCGTCATCGAACTCATGGTCTTGCTCGCAAGGCACCAAAGGTCTTCCAGCGTACGCATACCCCAACGCTGGCGGAAAGTCTCCTTTCCCTTCTGAACCGAGGTGGGGTTGTAGAAATACCAGTCGCCCTTGAGTGTATTCTGCTGGGCTTTGGTCTCGCCGAGAATCTCGTCCATGAGTTCTCGCTCGCGAGCCTCTGCCTCCTGCCGTTTGAGTTTTTCAATACGGTTGCTGATGAGTTGGGCGCGCTCGCTTTCCGACATGGCCGCCACTGCCAGGAGGCTGTCGTTTCGAGTATAGACACGGGTATATGACACCAACTCGGTGAGCATCTCGTGACGACGGCGGATAAAGTCGTAGCGGGGATAGTCGGGCGCGATGCACTGCATGGCGGTATCATAGTAGACTTGGGCTAGGTCGTAGTTCTCGAACTGCTCGTATTGAGCCTCGCCCATACGAAGGGCGGAAAGAGCCTTCTGTGCCTTGTTCGTCTTGGCGGCGGCCACCGAGAGACGGTAGTTGTCGCAAGCCTCGCGAGGCTGCTTGACACCAAGGTGCATTTCACCCTTGGCGAAGTAGATTTGGTCGCGGTACTCCTCGTTCTTTTTGTCGTGGAGGAGGTCGTCGAGCTGCCGTTCCAGACGGCCGATGTCGGTATGTTGCAGGTCTGCACAGGAAGCCTCGCCAAGCTTGGCATTGAACTCCATCACATAGGGCGGCGAGTAGCGCAGCACCTCATGGTAGTACTTGGCAGCCACGGCACGGCGATCCAGTTGACGATAGATTTGCGCCATGAGGAAAGTGAGGCGGGCCTTGGCCTGTCGGTTGGAGGTGGCATCGATAGCATTGCGTATGTATTCCACCGTCTTTTTATACTTCTCCTGTGGGAGGGTGGCCTCTACCATAGCCATATACAGTTTGTCGCGCTGACTGTTGGAGAACTGCCCCTTGGAGAGTTGCTGGACGAGTTGGTCGAGGGCGGACTCGGCCTCCTGGTAGCGACGCTCCATGGTGAGGCAGCGGGCAAGGAGTACCGCACCCTCGTCTGCGGCACGGGTACCTTGGAACTGGGACACGAGAATATTGCAGGCATTGGCAGTAGCGACATAGTCGCGCTTGTAGAAGGTGGCATAGGCGGTGAGCAGGTAACACTCCTTGATGTAGGGTACATGCTCTCTCCCTTTGACAAAGATGCTGTGTTTCTGGATGCCCTTGATGCCCTTTTCCACAGCCCTGTCCATCTCGGGGTAGACCGAGCGGGCGTTTTCGTCGGTGCCAAGCGGCTCCACCGGCAGAAGACGGGTGTAGTCGTCCTCGACCGAGGCGTAGAGTTTCTGGCGCCCTTCCTTGAGACTCTCGTTGCCATTCCACCAGACATTGTAGTGGGTGGTGATGTTGTGGTAGTTGATGTTGATCCACTTGGCCTTTTGTGTGGAACAGGAGGCCAGCAGGAACAGCAGGGTTGCACTGGGCAGTATGAGCTTGATGTGTCGGATAGGCTTTATACGTTGAAACGGAAATGCATGATGTCGCCGTCCTGGACGACGTAGTCCTTGCCCTCGACGGCTATCTTCCCTGCCTCGCGGCACTTGGCCTCGGAGCCGAGGGCGACGTAGTCGTCGTACTTGATGACCTCGGCGCGAATGAAGCCGCGCTCGAAGTCGGAGTGGATAATGCCCGCTGTTTGTGGGGCTTTCATTCCACGTTTGAAAGTCCAGGCGCGGCATTCCTTTGGGCCGGCGGTGAGGAAGGTCTGTAGGTTGAGCAGGCGGTAGGCCGCCTTGATGAGGCGGTTGACTCCTGATTCCTCTAGTCCCAGGTCGTTGAGGAACATCTGTTTTTCCTCGAAGGTCTCCAGTTCAGCTATGTCGGCCTCGATGGCGGCACCGAGGATGAGCACCTCGGCCTGTTCGCCCTTGACGGCATCGCGCACGGCATCGACATAGGCGTTGCCGCTGACGACGGAGGCTTCGTCGACGTTGCAGACGTAGAGGACGGGCTTGGTGGTGAGGAGGGAGAGGTCGCGCGCCACGTCGGCCTGCGCGTCGTCGAGCTGGACGGTGCGGGCGCTGCGTCCGTCAAGGAGGGCGGCCTTGTAGAGATCCATCACCTCCACCAGCTTCTTGGCACGGGGGTCGCCGCCGGCCTTGCCCTTCTTGACCTCCTTGTCGTAGCGGTTCTCGATGGTCTCGAGGTCCTTGAACTGGAGCTCGAGGTCGATGGTGCGGAGGTCGCGGACGGGGTCGACGGTGGCGTCGACGTGGGTTACGTTGTCGTTGTCGAAGCAGCGGAGGACATGGATAATGGCGTCGCAGTTGCGGATGTCGGCGAGGAACTTGTTGCCGAGACCCTCGCCTTTGGAGGCGCCGCGGACGAGGCCGGCGATGTCGACTATCTCGACGGTGGCAGGCACGACGGAGGCGGGGCGCTCTATCTCGACCAGCTTGGCCAGCCGCTCGTCGGGGACGGTGATGACGCCCACGTTGGGTTCAATGGTGCAAAAGGGGAAGTTGGCCGCCTGCGCCTTGGCGTTGGAGAGGCAGTTGAAGAGGGTGGACTTGCCTACGTTGGGTAGGCCGACTATTCCGCATTGGAGGCTCATATATTATATTGTATCTATTTTTATTGTTTCGGGTCAGGTTTTGCAGGGGTTCCCTAGGTACTCTCTAGGTACTCTCTTAATGAATACATAAACTCTGGCGCGATATGAGACCAAATGGTCTCACAGCGAACCAGCGGGTCGGTTCACAGTTCTTTTTCGATGAGGTACTGGTTGCGTGTGGTGGAGTTTCGGCAGACGAGTTCGCCGAGGAATCCGGCGAGGAAGAGCATGGTACCCATGACGAGGAAGAGCATGGAGAGGTAGAACCAGACGCTGTTTGTCAGCGCGATGCGTCCGCAGAGGCGCAGCACTATCAGCAGCACGAAGGCGACGAAGCCCAGCAGGAAGGAGAGGCTGCCGATGGCGCCGAAGAAGTGCATGGGCTGCTTGCCGAACTTGGACATGAACATGATGGACATCAGGTCGAGGTAGCCGTTGATGAAGCGGTTCATGCCGAACTTGGTTACGCCGAACTCGCGCTTGCGGTGCTGGACCACTTTCTCGCCGATGTTGGAGAAGCCGGCCCACTTGGCGATGACGGGGATGTAGCGGTGCATCTCGCCGTAGACCTCGATGCTCTTCACCACGTCGCGGCGGTAGGCTTTGAGGCCGCAGTTGAAGTCGTGCAGCCTGATGCCGGAGAGGTGGCGCGTAGTGGCGTTGAAGAACTTGGATGGCAGGTTCTTGGCCAGCTTGGAGTCGTAGCGCACCTTCTTCCAGCCGGAGACGAGGTCGAAGCCGTCCTCGACGATCATGCGGCGCAGTTCGGGCACCTCGTCGGGGCTGTCCTGCAGGTCGGCGTCCATGGTGACGACCACGTCGCCCTGGGCGGCGGCGAAGCCGGTGTTGAGGGCGGCGGACTTGCCGTAGTTGCGGCGGAACTTGATGCCGCGGTAGGCGGGGTTGGAGGCGTGGAGACCTTCTATCACCTTCCAGGAGCCGTCCTTGCTGCCGTCGTCGACCATGACGACCTCGTAGGTGAGGCCGTGTTCCAGCATGACGCGGTCGATCCACTCGGCCAGGTGCGGCAGCGACTCGGCCTCGTTGTACAGGGGTACTATGATTGAAATGTCCATTTTCTATTTCTATCTTTATGAGTTTGTATTCTTGAGTTCGGAACGGGTGGGCGACTTCTCGTTGCGGAGGAAGACCGCGGCGATGAAAGCGCCGAAGCAGCCGATGAGCAGCAGCTTCAGTGCGGCGAAGATTCCCCACCAGGCGGCCCAGTAGTGGATTTGCGGGTCGGCGGCCGAGGTCTCCTGGCCGGTAACCGTGGTGGTGAACAGGGCGGCCTGGGCGGGCACGGCAAGGCCGAGCGCCCAAATCAGCAGGCCGTAGAGCACACTGGCCACCAGGGCGGTACCCATGCCGAACAGCATCAGTTCCTTCAGTGTGGCGCGCTTCCCCTCCAACGAGTTGCGGTAGAGCATCGTGAGCAGGAAGACTGCGGCGAGCAGGATGCCGTCGGTGGCGTAGGACTCGGGCGCAGGGGCGGGTATACCGAGCAGGTAGCGCACGAGGACATAGAGGAACAGCAGCACACCCGTCAGCAGTCCGCTGCGCAGGTAGGCGCGGCGGTAGTTGCCGTGGATGGTGGAGCTGTATCGGTGGAAGAATTTCATCGGACGTTCTTTTCTAGTGCTTGACGGATGGCGGTTTTGAGTTCAAGGGCTTTCTTGCTGGCGGCTCCGGTCTTCTCGGGCTTGTAGAAGTCGCCGTAAAGGACGGGGCCGAGCGAAATCTTGGGATTGGCAATCGACCCCTTGATGTCCACACCCACCTTGGCCAACAGCGGGTTCTTGAGGAGTTCGATGTGGTAGGCGCAGGCGTTGTCTAGGGTGTGCTTGCCCGAGGCACAGAGGGAGTAGGATCCTATGTTGATGAGGAATGGGAAGATCTCTATCTCGTTCTCGAAGCAAGTCATTTCGACCGAGATGCTGTCGATGCGTATCTTGTCGTCCTGTTCCTTCCATTTCTTGAATCGCATCAGTTTGGCGATGGTGGAGATGGAGCTGTTGTCCATCAGGACTAGGTTCTGTCCGCTGATGGCGGCCGATCCGAGCAGAGAGCTCATCTTGGGCTGGTAGTTGGCGTTGAGGTACGATTCGCCCGCGAGATGGAAGTCGGCGTTGCCGTCGAAGGCCGAGAGCATGGGGACGAGGGTGTCGATGCAGGGAATCATGGATATGAGTTCGTCGATCTGAATATCGAGCAGGTGGAAGTCGATGGCGGCGAAGAGGTTGGAGGGGCGCGGCGATCGGTAGAGAGCGGTGAGCTGCATGGTGGCAGCCTTGCACACGAAGCCGATCTGGTCCAGGATGGCCACGCCGTCCTTCACCGTGAGGCTACCTGCCACGTCGTTGAGGTCGTTGCCGAAAGCCACGCTGCGCTTGATGTGGGTATGGAGGGTTACATCCACGTTCCTGGGTACAATGAAGGGGTTGGCCTCGGTGGGAACCTTGTCCTGCTGGCGCTGCAGTTCGAGGCTGTCTGGGTCGGAACCCAGGCCGCTGCAGAGATCCATCAGCTGGTCAATGTCGGCATAGTTGGAGGTGAAGTTGAGGTCGCCTATGAGCATGGCCTTGTCATCGAGCCAGTCCTCGAGGTTCTCCACCGTCCCGTAGAGTTCGAAGTCGGAATGGCCAAGCTTGACCTGCACCTTGCGTATGTCGGTGCGGGCGCGGTCATACTTAGCCGAGAACTGGGAGAGGCGCACGGCATCCGGCAGCTGGGGCATGTAGAGTACCGCGCTGTGGGTGGTGAGGTCGGCCACAGGGTTGAAACGCTTGAGCGGGTCGGTCTGCGTGGAGTCGAGGCGGATGGTACCCTTGAGTGAAAGCTCGTGGAGCGACACCATCGTGGAGTCGACGTTCGCCTCCGTCTCGCCCACCATGACCACAAAGGCGGCCGCGAGCTGCTCCTTCATCATGTTGTTCACGCCCAGGCTGATGTTTGGGTTGTCCACGGTGGCGGTGATGCCTTTGTGGGGCATCTCCACTCGAAAGCCTGAACCTTTGATGCGGGCGTCGGCCAGTTTGCTCTTGTGGAGCTTGGCCGGAAGCTGGAGCGAGAGGTCGAGGTCGGGGGCGGTGGCGCGGAGGGTGTCATAGGTAAGGTCGAGGTCGCGGAGCTTGACAGTGCCGCTGGCGGTCATCTTTTCCAAGGCCATGTCCTGAATCTGGCTCATGCGGAAATCGACGTGCAGGTCGAGGTCGGCGTTGCCCTTGGCGATAGTGAGGGGCAGCGTGTCGGGCACCATGGGAAGGGCATCCGCCAGCGGCAGGGCGCCCTGGATGTCGGCATTGACGCGCATGTCGCCCAGCAGGTCGTCGGCACGTCCCTTGACCGACAACTTGGTGTCCAGGGTGCGGGCGGTGAGAGATTTGATGACGGCGGAACTCTTGCCCCTGGGGCCGAGGTCGAGGCGGGCGGTGAGGTCGCCGTTGATTTTGCTCACCCTGTAGGGCAGCACCGAAGGCTGGTGGTAGCGGCCGTCGGCCAATGTGAGGTGGGCATCAATGAGCGGCATGGAGTTGTCGGTAACGGTGCCCCGTGCAGTGGCCTCCAGACGGGCCTTGCCGTCGAGATCCATGCCTTTCTTCCATCCCATGTATGCATCGGGCACGATGGCCATGAGCGATGCCAATGGCCATGCGCCGTCGGTGGCCAGGGACAGGTCGAGGGCGAGGGGCAGGCTGTCGGTGGGCAGCTGGGCGTCGCCGCTGACGGTGAGGGCGTACTGGTCGAGGGCGATCCATGCGTCGTCGAGGGCTACCATCATCTTGTTGAGGTCGAGGACGAAGGGTATCTTGGCGGTGAGCATGTCTCGCTTGGAGTCGCGTAGGGTGGCATTGACCATCTCGGTGCCGGCGGTGTTGAGGGTGCCGCCACCAAGAGTGAGGTCAAGCTGGCCGGAAGCCATGTTGGTGCTGCCGTCGCCGTTGATGACGGCATCGAGGTCGGCCAGAGCGGCCACCAGCGAGGGGCTTCCGGTGCTGTCCACCATGATGAGGTCCACCTGCTTGCCGCCGAGCGTGGCCTTGGCGGCGAGGGTCTCGCTCCGCATATTGCCCTTGGCGGACAGGACGAAGTCGCCAACCCGTGCGTCGAGGGTCCGGCGTCCCGTGGCGGTGTCGGTCATGGCAAAGGCCAACTGACGGGTGTCGAGGGCGAGGTCGGCATCGATGTCGTCGCCCTCGAGAGAGCCCTTGAGGCTCATGCCAAGGCCGGCCAAGAGGGCATCAAGGCCGTCTCGCTCATCCTTGAGGGTGGCGTTGAGGCGACTGACCTTGATGGTCTCGACATCTATGTGTTCGGGGAAGGCGGAGTCGCCCCCGGTGGTGTCGGGTTCAGAGGTGGGGAAAATGTCGAAATTGGAGGTGCCGTCCTTGGCGATGTAGAGGTTGGCGTCGGCATCATCCAGCAGCACCTTGTGCACCACCACTTTGCGCTCCTTGAGGAAAGCCTTGACGTCGAGCCCCACGGTGAGGCTGCCGATACGGGCCAGGGTGTCGCTGGGCGCGCCAGCGGTGGGATTGACCAAGTAGACGTTGTCCACCTTCAGCCCCGCGTCGGGGAAGGTGGAGAGCAACGTGAGGTCGACATTATCAAAGTGGCTCTCGCAGGCTATGTAGTCGGTGGCCAGCCTATTGACAATCTTGGTGAGGCGGCTGGGGGTGAATACCAGCCACAGCACCACGGCCACAGCGACCACAGCAAGCCCCAGCAGCGAACCCAGCGATATGAGTGCTATTTTCCAACCCTTTTTCATGTCTCAATGATTGACTTTGCTGAATGACACAGTGCGGCCATATCCGTCCTTGTGTTTCATGGAACCGGAGTTAATGGCCGTAACGGTGTAGTACTTGTGTATGTTCTGGTTTCCGCGGCGTCCCCTGAACACATGACGTATCTCACCGTCGCTTATGCTCCACTCAAAATTTCCGTTGTGCTCGTCGTCATCTTCAAACTCGCTGCGGTTCACCTTGCTACCTGTGCCGTCGGGGTAGTATATCCAGTGGCTTTGCGTTCCTTCCTGAACCCATTCGCCGCAAAGCTGTTCTGGCACGATGTTGGTGGAGCGTTGCTTACGGTGGAGTATGGAGGTGGCCATCTCGGAAAAACGCTGCGAAACAGTGTCGAAACAAAGGGCAACGACCGTCAGCACCACGATGGAGGCAAAGGCTATGGCTATCTTCTTTCTGCTCTGTTTCATCTTTACTGGATTTTGCTGAACGTCATGGTGCGGTCGTAGTCATCCTTCCACTTCATTGAGACGGTGGAAATCTCGGTAATGGTGTAAACCTTGGGGATATACTGGTTTCCCTGCCGTCCACGGAAAACGTGGCGGAGTTCGTCTTGAGTAAGAGACCACTCGAAATCTCCATTGTTTTCATCATCGTCCTCAAACTCACTGCGATCCACCTTGTTGCCGGTACCGTCGGCGTTGTAAGTCCAGTGCTTCTGTGTGCCTATCTGTATCCACTCTCCATAGAGTTGGTCGGGGTTGACATTGATGTGCACGTCGTTTCCGAAGCAGCCCACAAAAAGAGGGGCTAGCAGGAACAAGCAAAGGAGTGGTCGGTGTTTTCTCATAACGCGCTTACTGGTTGAGGACGTATATTTCCTTGAGGGTGCGACCCTGCTCGTCATAGTCGAGGCCATAGCCGACGATGAACTCGTTGCCGATGTTGCGGCCTATGTAGTCCACCTTGTAGTCGCCCTTGAAGGCCCCGGGCTTGAAGAAGAGGGAGCAGATGCGGACACTGGCTGGGCGCAGGGCGTGTACGGCGGCAAGCATGTGGCGCATCGAGAGACCGCTGTCGACCACATCCTCCACAATCAGCACATCGCGTCCCTCGATGTCGGGCGGGAAAGGCAGCATACAGCGGACGGTGCCGGTGGAGGACATGCCGCTGTAGGAGGCGTAGCGCACGAAACTGACCTCGCAGGGGATGGAGAGTTGCTTGACCAGGTCGGAGGCGAACATGAAGGCGCCGGTGAGGATGGGGCAGACGACAATGTCGCGCCCCTGATAGTCGCGGCTGACCTGGAGGGCGACATCCTTCACGATGGCCTGTATCTCGGCCTCGGGGATGTAGATGCGGAATTGCTTGTCTTTAATCTTCATAGTCAGGTTCCATTATGATTCTGAAGCCGTAGTACTCGTACTTGCCCGAAGGGATATACCAGCCGCGGTCGTAGACAGTACAGGCCGAGGAGGTGCTGTTGTAGTGTCCTCCGCGCAGCACACGGTGCTCGCCCTCGGCGGGGCCTCGAGGATTATCCAAAGCTTGGGAGGAATACTCCCCTACCCAGTCGAGGCACCACTCGGCCACATTGCCCGCCATGTCGTGAAGTCCCAGTTCGTTAGGCTGCCGCCGAGCCACGGGATGGGTAGCCCCCTTGCTGTTCACACAGTACCAGGCAGCGCGGTCAAGTCCCTGGCGGTCACTGCCCGGAAAGGGTTGGCGGCGATGGTATTTGCCACCGCGAGCGGCATACTCCCACTCGGCCTCAGTGGGCAGGCGGAAACGGTGGCCGGTCATCTGGCTGAGCAGCAGGGCAAACTGCTGTGCCTCGTCCCACGACACGCTCTCTACAGGCAAACTGTCGCCGCCGGTGAACTTGGAAGGGTTCTCCCCCATCACGGCATGGTAGAGTGCCTGCGTAACTTCGCAACGAGCGATGAAGAAGCCATCGACACTGACCCGGTGCTCGGGCTTGGCCGACTGGAAGTTGTACTTGACACCGCGGGCGCGGTTGCTGCCCATAGTGAATGTGCCACCTTCGACCCACACAAGGTCGAAAGCCATCCCGTCGCCAAGGCGTACGGTGATAATGCTGTCCTGCGCCGACAATGCGGGACAGAACAATCCAAAGGCAACTATGAACAGGATGCGGCGCATGGGACTACATGTGCTCCTCGCTCCAGCGTTCGGGATTCTGACGCCAGGCGGCAAGACTCTCGAAGTCCTCGGGGCGGACATAGTCGTGCTGCTGGGCCACCTGTACAAGGGTGTCGTAGTCGGTGAGGGTGCAGAGTTCCACTTCCTCGGCAGCAAAGTTGTCGGCGGCAACCTGGAGCCCATAGGTGAATATGGCAGCCATGCCCTTGACGACGCAGCCTTTCTCGCGCAACGCCTTGACGGCTATGAGTGAACTCTTGCCGGTCGAGACCAGGTCCTCTATCACCACCACGGACTGTCCTCCATGAATCTCGCCCTCAATCTGGTTGGTGAGGCCGTGACTCTTCTGCTCGGAACGGACGTAAACGAAGGGTTTGCCCAGTTCCTGGGCGACAAGGGCTCCCTGTGCGATGCCCCCCGTGGCCACGCCGGCGATGACATCGACATCGCCCCACTGCTCGGCCACTATATCGGCAAACCGCTGGCGGATGAAAGTGCGGATTTCGGGATACGAAAGTGTAACCCGATTGTCGCAATAAATGGGCGATTTTCGCCCCGATGCCCATGTGAACGGATGCTCGTTGTTGAGCTTTACCGCTTTCACTTTCAATAAGAATTCAGCCGTCTTTGCGGCCATTTCCATGTTTGTAATCATGGTGCAAAGATACGCCTTTTTTTTAATATAATAGGTTTTTTTGTAAAAAACTTGCGTTTGAGGTGCCCTGCCTTGGCTTCTCCGAACCATCCGACCAGAAAAAAAATGCGGCCATGACACTTTTTTTTTTCCATTTTTAGGAATAGTCATATATTTGTAAACCCGTTTTGAGGACAGAAAACAACAAAAAACTCTTAATATGAAGAAATTAACTATGACACTGGCCACGCTCGCGATGCCCATTTTGGCATTTGCCAGCGAGGCCGACCTCGAAATGCCGGCGGGATTCGCATCCTCGTCCGACGCGTCGATTCTCTATTGGGGCTTTGCCATCGTGGTGCTGGGCCTGCTGTTCGGATTCTGGCAGTTCAGCAACGTGCGCAAACTGAAAGCCCACAAGTCGATGCTTGAAATCGGCAACGTCATCTTCAAGACCTGCTCGACCTACCTCAAGCAGCAAGGCAAGTTCCTCGGCCTGCTGTTTGTCTTCATCGGTGCCGCTATCGCGCTGTATTTCGGCGTGTTGAGCCACATGGGTGCCGGCGCCGTGTCTCTCATCCTGGGTTGGACGGTGATTGGCATCCTCGGCTCCTACGGCGTCGCCTGGTTCGGCGTCCGCATGAACACCTACGCCAACGCCCGCATGGCCTTCGCCTCGCTCAAGCGCAAACCCCTCGACCTGCTGAACATCCCGCTCCGCGCCGGCATGTCCATCGGCATCGTCCTCATCTGCGTCGAGCTACTGCTGATGCTCATCATCCTGCTCTTCATGCCCGAGCACCTGGCCGGTGCATGCTTCATCGGCTTCGCCATCGGCGAGAGCCTGGGTGCCAGCGCACTGCGTATCGCCGGCGGCATTTTCACCAAGATTGCCGACATCGGATCCGACCTCATGAAGGTGGTCTTCAAAATCGGTGAGGACGACCCGCGCAACCCCGGCGTCATTGCCGACTGCACCGGCGACAACGCCGGCGACAGCATCGGACCCACCGCCGACGGCTTCGAGACCTACGGCGTTACCGGCGTCGCCCTCGTCAGCTTCATCCTCCTCGCCGTCCCCAACATGGACATGCAGGTCAAACTCCTCGTCTGGATTTTCGTCATGCGCATCCTCGGCATCGTCGCCTCCGTCCTCTCCTACTATATCAATGGCGCGATTGCACGTGCGAAATATAAAAATGCCGACGACATCAACTTCGAGCACCCCCTGACCTCCCTCGTCTGGATCACCTCCGGCCTCTCCATCGTCGCCACCTTCGCCGCCTCCTACGCCATCCTCGGCGGACTGGGCAACAGCTGGTGGCTCGCCCTCTCCATCATCATCTCCTGCGGCACCCTCGGCGCCGCGCTCATCCCCGAGTTCACCAAAATATTCACCTCCCCCACCTCCAAGCACGTCAACGAAGTGGTCAAGGCATCGGAGCAAGGCGGCGCCTCGCTCAACATCCTCTCCGGCCTCGTGGCCGGAAACTACGGCGCCTTCTGGACCGGCGTGGTCTTCTTCGTGCTCATGATCATCGCCTACCTCGCCTCCAGCGCCTTCGGCATGGAGAGCATCTTCGGCACCTACCACAGCATCTTCGCCTTCGGCCTGGTGGCCTTCGGCATGCTGGGCATGGGCCCCGTGACCATCGCCGTCGACAGCTATGGTCCCGTGACCGACAACGCCCAGAGCGTCTATGAACTCTCCCTCATCGAGGACGACATCGAACGCACCACAAAGGAAGTCGAGAGCGAGTTCGGTTTCAAGCCCGACTTTGAGAAAGCCAAATACTACCTCGAGGCCAACGACGGCGCCGGCAACACCTTCAAGGCCACTGCCAAGCCCGTGCTCATAGGTACCGCCGTTGTGGGTGCCACCACCATGATTTTCTCCCTCATCCTCATGCTTGAAGATGCATTGAGAAATTTGCCTGGAATTCCCGCTGACTTCCAAATCTCCGATGTACTCAACCTGCTCAACCCCTACAGCATCCTCGGCTTCATCCTCGGCGGCTGCGTCATCTACTGGTTCACCGGCGCCTCCATGCAGGCCGTAACCACCGGCGCCAACCGTGCTGTGGAATACATCAAGCAGAACATCAACCTCGACCTCGGCGCCGCCAAGAAGGCCGACATCGCCAAGAGCCAGGAAGTGGTCAAAATCTGCACCAACTACGCACAGAAAGGCATGATCAACATCTTCATCGCCATCTTCTGCTTCGCGCTGGCCTTCGCCTGCCTGTCGAGCCCCGAGAGCATCGGCGGCCAGAACGCCGTCTGCCTCTTCATCTCCTACCTCATCTCCATCGCCGTCTTCGGCCTCTTCCAGGCCGTCTTCATGGCCAACGCCGGC
>CACZLT010000034.1 GCA_902782185.1 uncultured Bacteroidota bacterium
CTGGCATAGAAGGTCAGCTTGTTGATATGGCCGTACAGCATGGCCGCCAGATCCGCGGCGGGGATGATGAACTGGCTTTCGATGCCTTGGTCGACATAGTAGCCGTAAATGGGGACATACCCATTGGTGGTGGTGCCGTCGTTCACGGTGAGGGTATGGGCGTCGGTGGGGGTGAAGGTGCAGGTGGTGCTCCAGGCGCTCTGGTCGCCGCCGCCGCAGTCGGCCTTCACGCGGGCGTAGTAGGTCTGCTCGGCGGTGAGGCCGGTGAGGTTATATGGGTTCGTGGTGGCGGCTACCGAGGCGGCGCCGGTGAAGTCGCTCGCCGTGCCGTACTCGATCACCCAGTTGGTGGCCGTGCCGGCCTCGAGCCAAGCGAGGGTGGCCACGGAGCCGTTGCCGGAGGTGAGGGTGGCTTCCAGGCCCGTGGGCTTGGGGCAGGACGAGGGAGTTGCCAGGCTGATGTCGTCGATATAGAGACTATACATGTTATTCGCCACATACTTGATGGCGATATACTTGGTTCCGGCGGGGAAGGTGTTCTCGTAGTTTTCCCACGATGCGCTGCTCGCCGTAATCAAGGTTCCCCAGGTGAAGGCTGCGTCGTCGGTGGTGGTGCTGGAATAGCCCACATAGAACGTCTCCTGATAAGTCGTGCTGCGGTTTTTGTACGCAAACTCAACCGTTACGCCACTGGGGCAGGAAAATTCCGGCGAAATCAGGTACTGCGGAGGATTGGTGTTGTAGTAGAACTGGAATCCATAGGTTCCATTCTGCGCGGCGCTAGTAACAATCCCAGTACTTGTGTGCATGTTGTTCAATGTCCACCCTTCGGCGGCCAGGTCGTTGTTCTCGAAGCCGTAACTGTACGGCAACGTTTGCTGTGCCCATGCGACCCATGGGGCACAGAGCAAGGCCACCAGGGCCAACTTTCGTAAAATTTGTTTCATAAGCTTAATAATTTTGATGGTTATTAAAAAGTAATCATTCCCAATTATTATTCTGCAAAATCCGCAACCCACTGACTGCCAGCATATAATTTTCACGCCAAACAATCGACCGTACTGCAAATATACACATTCTTTTCATTCCACCAAATTTTTTTTTGCACATGTGGTCGAATTCCGGCATTTTTTCCCCCGCAGACACGGCTCACCGCATCCCCGCGGTTTGCGGGTGCAATAGTGCGAACTTTTTCGGAACTGGCAAAAATTATTTTGGCTGGGTGGAGGAAGTTTGGTATCTTTGCAAAAAATTTGAAGCATAGAATATGAAGCAGGTTATCGTCATCACCGGCGCGTCGTCGGGGTTCGGGAAGGCGGCGGCGGAGCTGCTGGCCGCCAAGGGGCACACGGTCTACGGCCTGTGCCGCCGCGCGCTCGCGGGAAACCATAATATCGCCTACTGCCAGTGCGACGTGCGCGACCGCAGCCAGATAGCGGCCGTTGTCAGCCAGATTATCGCGAAGGAAGGCCGCATCGACGTGCTGGTGAACAATGCCGGCATGGGCATCGGCGGCGCCCTGGAGCTGGCCACCGAAGAGGAAATCGACCTCCAGATGGGGACCAACTTCATGGGCTGTGTCAACATGTGCCAGGCGGTGCTGCCCCACATGCGCAAGGCGCGGAAGGGCAAAATCATCAACCTCAGCTCGATAGGCGGCGTGATGGGCCTGCCCTACCAAGGGTTCTACTCGGCCTCGAAGTTCGCCATCGAGGGCTTCTCCGAGGCCCTGGCGGCGGAGATGCGGGGCTTCGGCATCAAGGTTTCCCTGGTGGAGCCGGGCGACTTCGCCACGGGCTTCACCGGCAGCCGCCGCAACAGCCAGGCCACGCTGGACGACCCCGACTACGGCCCGATATTCCGCCGCAGCCTCGCCATCATCGAGAAGGAGGAGAACGGCGGCCTGCAGCCCGAGGTGCTGGCCCGCCGCATAGCCAAAATCGTTGAAAAGAAGAACCCGCCGCTGCGCAAGGTGGTGGCCAATCTCGAACAGAAACTCTCGGTGGTGGTGAAGCGTGTGCTGACCGGCAACCAGATGGTCAGCATCCTGCGGGGCTACTACAAAAGCTGACCATGCCCCAACCCTATAGCTCCACCCCGATGCGGCGGTTGGGGTTGCTGCCTATCTGCACCGCGTAGCGACGGATGTCGTCGGGGTGGGGGGCGGCAAAGTTCTCTATCGTGCAACGCCCACGGCACCGCTTGGCAGCCACCAGCACACCGCGCTCGTTGTACACCCGGATAAACTCGTCCTTGGGGCCCTTGACGGTGAGGCTCTTGCCATGGACATAGACAATGACATCCTCGCGTGGCGGCGGTGGCGGCGGCTCGTGCTGTTCGGCGAGGCAGCCTACGAGGGATTCGAGGGGGATGGGCGGCAGGGGTTCCAGCAGTGCCCGGGGCTGCACCGCAGGCGTGTCGGCGGACATCCCTTCGGACAACGGCTCCTCCTCGAGGACGGCCGACGGGGACTCGGGCGGTTCCACCGGCTCCACCACAACCTCGGCGGGTTCGGCGGCCGGAGGCTCGGTGTGGAAAACAGCGGTGCGCCACTGCGGCACCAGCGCGATTGCCAGCGCGGAGGCCCCCACCAGCATCAGCAACACGGCAATGGCGCGCCGGGCCTTGGCGAGGGCGCGGTGCATGCGCTGGTAGACGGCATCGCGCTTGAGGCCCATGTGCTCGGCAATCTCGTCGGCGTGGTAGCCCTCCAGGTGCAGGCGCATCAGGCGAGCACCTCCTCGATGTCCTCGTCGTGCGAGGTATCGGCCTTGAGCGAGGCCGCCAATTCCGCCGAGAGCGGCAGCAGGGTGGGGGAGGGGCTGCGGTGCAGGTGGTCGAGGGTGGAGCGCGTCAGCCAGCGCACCCAGGCACGCTCCTCGCCCGGTGTGGCGTCGGGGCGCAGCTTGTCGAAATGCAGCCAGAGGGCAATCGACACCTCCTGCACCAGGTCGCGACAGCGTTCCCAGTCGCCGCGCGCGCGCAGCCAGCACATGCGCCACACCAGGGGGCGATGGCGGTCAAGCAGGGCAAGGTATGCATCGTGGCGATTCATATACCTATATAATACCCGCTTTATTCCCGAAATCTGACATCGGGGGCGAAAAAAATTACAATTTCTTGCCGAAGACGGCGCGCTGCATCAGCGGCGTGGTGCTGTACTGGGTCTCCCAAATCTTGACGGCCTCGTTGCCGATGATCTGGGGGTTGGTGTAGCCGGTGTGGACGTTGTGGCGGATGGCGGACTGGTTCATGTCGCTGTAGTAGATGCTGTGTACACCGCGCTTCTGCCACTCGGGCAGCACCCCGTTGAGGAGCAGGTCGATGGTGTCGAACTTGCGCAACGCCTTGAGGATGTGGTACCAGCCGAAGGGGAACAGGCGCCCGTTGGCCTTTTTGTAGCCGGCGTTGAGGTCGGGGATGGAGAGGCCGAAGGCCACCAGCTTGTCGTTCTCGTCGACCACAAACTGCACAAACTCCAGGTTCACGAAGGGGAAATATTCCTTGATGTAGTGGTCGATTTCCTTGTCGGTCATGGGTACGAAGTCGTAGAGATCCTTGAACGACTCGTTGATGGCATGGAAGAACTGCTTGGCATAGGGATAGATGTCCTTGCGGCGCTTGACCTTGACCAGGTGCAGGTGGTACTTCTCCATGATGAGGCCGTTGAGGCGCGCCACCTTGTCTGGCACGGGCTGGTTGGCGGCCAGGACATACTGCTGCCACTTGCACTTGACCTCGTAGCCGGCGCGCTCAATGAAGCGCACGTAGTACTCGGGGTTGTAGAGGGTGGAGAGGTTCTGGCGGGCGTCGAAGTGGTCGATGACCCAGCACTCCTTGTCCATGTCGGTGAAGCCGAAAGGCCCCTCGATTTCGTCCATGCCGTGCCGGCGGCCATAGTCGATGACCTTGTCGAGCAGGGCGGTGAAGACGTCGTAGTCCTCGATGAAGTCGAACCATCCGAAGCGCACCGCCTTCTTGTTCCAATGCTCGTTGACCGTGCGGTTGATGATGGCGGCCACGCGACCCACCACCTCGCCGTCGCGCCACGCCAAATAGAGTTCGAGCGAGCAGTGGTCGAGCGAAGGGTTTTTCTCCGTGAGGAGCTTCTTCTCGTCGCTGTCGAGCGGCGGGATATAACTGGGTACCTCCGCAAAGAGGCGGTTGGGGAAGGCGATGAACCGCTTGAGGTCGCGGCGGCTCTGTACCGGTTTGACTACGATTTTAACCATAACTGACAACTATTAACTGCCCACTGACAACAAACAACTACAACACCCCCAGTTTCTTGAATGCGCGGTGTATCTTATCCACGGCGGTGTCGATCTGGCTGTGGGTGTGGGTGGCCATGAGGGCGACGCGGATAAGGGTCTCGTCGCTGGGCACGGCAGGCGCGATGACGGGCGTAACGAAGACACCGTCCTCGAGCAGGTCGTGGGTGATGGTGAAGGTCTTGGTGTTGTCGCGGATGAAGAGGGGAATGATGGGGGTCTCGGTGTTGCCCACCTCGAAGCCGAGTTCCCTGAACGCCTTGAGGGCGTAGTGCTGGTTGTCCCACAGGGCGGCGTTGCGCTCCGGCTCGCTGCGCATGATGTGCAGCGCCTCGAGCACCGAGGCGGTGCTGGCGGGCGTGATGCTGGCGGTGAAGATATAGGGGCGCACCGAGTGCTTCATCCAGTTGATGGTCTCCTTGTCGGCGGCGATGAAACCGCCCACCGAGGCGAGGCTCTTGGAGAAGGTGCCCATGACGAGTTCCACCTCCGGCAGCTTGCCGAAGTGGTCGCAGGTGCCGCGACCCTCGCGCCCGAAGACGCCCAGGCCGTGGGCCTCGTCGACCATCAGTGTGGCCTTGTATTTTTTGCACACCTCTACCAGCTGGTCCACCCGTGCCACGTCGCCCTCCATCGAGAAGACGCCGTCGGTAACCACCAGCTTCGATGCCTCGAGCGGAGCCTTCTGCAGCACCCGCTCCAAGTCGGCCATGTCGTTGTGCTTGTATTTCTGCGTGTTGGCGAAAGTGATGAGCTTGCCCTCCATGATGGAGGCGTGGTCGCGCTCGTCGTAGAAGAGGTAGTCGCCGCGTCCCACCACGTCGGGTATCACGCCGCTGTTGGCCAGGAAACCGGCGGAGAAGAGCATCACGTCGTCCTTGCCCAGGAACTCGGCCAGCTCGTTCTGCAGCTGTATGTGTATGTCCAGGGTGCCGTTGAGGAAGGGCGATCCGGCGCAGCCAGTGCCGTACTTGTCGATGGCGCGTTTGGCCGCCTCCTTCAGGCGCGGGTCGTTGGTGAGACCCAGGTAGCTGTTGCTGCCGAACATGAGTATCTTACCCTCATGCCCCTGCACATAGACTTCGGTGTTCTGTTCCGAGGTGATGGGGGTGAAATAGGGGTAGATGCCAGCGGCTTTAGCTTCCTGCGGCACAGTGTATTGCGCGAGTTTCTGTTGTAGAGGCTTCATACTTTTTCGTCAATATTTCAAACTGCAAAGTAACATAAAATTTCTTAAATGCTAACAATTTTTTATGTTAAATTTACTATTGTTTTTTTTATCAAATTGTATTTCAGTACTATATAAGTGCCTCGGTGAGGCTGCTGGCACCGATGCGGAAGGTGGCGGGATGCAGGTAGCCGTTGCCCATGATTTGCTGCGCCAGCCGTGCGTAGCGCAGGGCCTCGTCGGGGGTGCGGATGCCTCCGGCCGCCTTGAAGCCTATGGTACGGCCCGTTTTTTTCTTGTGGTTGGCGATGGCGTTGAGCATGGCCTCGGCTGCCTCGGGCGTGGCACCGACGGCTATCTTGCCGGTGGAGGTTTTGATGAAGTCGGCTCCGCCGCCAATGGCCAGGGCGGCGGCTCTCTTGATCAGGTTTGTGGTGGGGAGTTCGCCCGTCTCGAGGATGACTTTCAGCAGTTTGTCGCCGCAGGCTTTCTTCATGGCGGACACCTCGTCCTGCACCAGGTTATGGTCGCCGGAAAGCAACGCACCGCGGCTGATGACGATGTCCACCTCGTCGGCCCCTTCTTCGACGGCGTACCGCACCTCCTCGACTTTCAGATGCAGCGGCAGCTGGCCGTGGGGGAAGGCACCGGCCACCGAGGCCACCCGTATGCCGCTGCCCTCCAGCACACGCCGCGCCACGCCCACAAAGCGCGGGTAGACACAGACGGCGGCAACTTTTAGTGAGGAGTGAGAAGTGGGGAGTGGTAAGTTGATTATTCGGCGACAGAATTCCGCCACCGAGACCTCGCTGTCGGTTGCATTGAGGGTAGTGTGGTCGATGCAGGTGAATACCCGCTTTGCCAACCGGATATCCGTCATATCAACTGACTTATCTTTTCCACGCGGCGGGTGTGGCGACCGCCCTCGAAGGGGGTGTCGAGGTACTCGTCCACAATCTGCATGGCCGTCTCCTCGCTGATGAAGCGGGCGGGCATCGAGATGCAGTTGGCGTCGTTGTGCTGGCGCGCCAGGCGGGCAATCTCCGGTGTCCAGCAGAGGGCGCAGCGCACATGGGGGTACTTGTTGGCGGTCATCTGCACCCCGTTGCCGGAGCCGCAGATGACGATGCCGCGGCGGTAGTCGCCCCGCTCCAGCGCGCTGCCCACCTGGTGGGCATAGTCGGGATAGTCGCAGCTAGAGGTGCTGTCGGTGCCAAAGTCTTTCACCTCGAAGCCCTTGGACTTCAGGTGTTCGATGACTTTCAGTTTCAGCTCGTAGCCGGCGTGGTCGCACGCTATAGGAATAATTTCTTGCATACAGGTCAATGTTTATAACTTTTTCGTGCTGCAAAAGTACGACAAAAACGGAAACCGCTGGCAATGAAACCCTACAACTTTTCAACAAACTTATTACCCGGTTGGAAACCAGCGCGTAAAAAAAATAAACAGACAGGCGTTGATTGCGCTGTTAGTTCCTGTTGGCAGCACTGTTGATAAAAAACGGCTGTTGAAAACCGACCGCTTTTCAACCCGCTTTCACCTGGTTTTCAAACACAATACTAAACCACAAACATATAAACCACAACATATTGTGAAGTTTTCAACCAAACTAACAGCCAAATAAAAAAAGAAAAAAAATGAAATTAGGAAAAGGAAATAATTTGACATTGGGTCGCTGTGAGACCCTATCGTCCCATATCGCACCAGAGTTTATGAATACATTAAGGGAATACCTAGGGAACACCTAGGGAGTCCCTCCCCGCCGGTGTGATTTTTGCCCCCGAAATGTTAATTTTTTGCCCCGCATCGTTTTTTTTCGTACTTTTGCACTTTCAAACAACACCCCTTCATCATGACCGACCAAAAGCTCAAACAGGAAATCCTACGCCTCAAACGCGAAAAAAACGCCGTCATCCTCGGCCACTACTACCAGCGCCACGAGATACAGGCCCTCTCCGACCACGTGGGCGACAGCCTCGCCCTGGCCCAGAAAGCCCAGCAGGCCACCGCCGACATCATCGTCTTCTGCGGCGTCCACTTCATGGCCGAGACCGCCAAGATACTCAACCCCCAGCGCAAGGTGCTCCTGCCCGACATGGAGGCCTCCTGCTCGCTCGCCGAAAGCTGTCGGGCCGACGACTTCGCCGCCTTCAAGGCCCAGCACCCCGACCATATAGTGATCTCCTATATCAACTGCTCGGCCGACATCAAGGCCCTCTCCGACCTCATCTGCACCTCCGGCAACGCCGAGAAGCTGGTTCGCTCGCTGCCCGAAGACCAGCCCATCATCTTCGCCCCCGACCGCAACCTGGGCGGCTACATCAACCGCGTTACCGGCCGCCAGATGCTCCTCTGGGACGGCGTCTGCACCGTCCATGACGCCATGCAGGCCGAAGGCATCCTCAAAATCAAGGCTTCGCACCCCGACGCACCCGTCATCGCCCATCCCGAGTGCAACCCCGCCCTGCTGGCCGTCGCCGACTTCATAGGCTCCACCAAGGCCATGCTGGGATATATCGAAAAGACCGACAGCCCACAGGTCATCGTCGCCACCGAGACAGGCATCCTCTACGAGATGCGCCGCCTCCGCCCCGACATCGACTTCCTCACCCTCCGCGACGACAAGTCCTGCGCATGCGACGACTGCGCCTACATGAAACTCAACACCTTGGAGAAACTCTATCTCTGCCTCCGCGACGAGCAGCCCGAAATCCTCATGTCCTCCGACATGATCGCCGCCGCCGCCCGCCCCATCGTCCGCATGCTCGACATGAGCCGCGAGTTGGGGATTATCAAGTAAGTTGTTGTGTTGTGAATTGCTTGAAAAGAGAACATTGACACTGAGGTGGAGATGCTCTCGCTCTCCTCGCGTGGCTACACGATCACCGAGATAGCCGCCATCCTGCACCGCTCGCCCGACTTGGTGAAGCACTACTGCAAGCAGGTCTTCGACCGCCTTGGGGTCAACAACGTGGCCCATGCCCTCGCCCTCGCCGACGACCTCTGCCTCATCTAGCCCCTGCCGTTCCTCATTTTTTTCTCCCGCTATATTTTTTTTTTCGTATCTTTGCATCCTCAAACAGCATCAGGACATGACAGGACAACCCCAAGTGTACGAGGCCCTTGCGCGCCTCGGAATCGCGTTCGACTACTATGAGCATCCCGAGGCGCCGACCATCGAGATTGCCCGCCAGTACTACCGTGGCGAGGGCACCACGCTGTGCAAGAACCTCTTTTTCCGCAACCACAAGGGCAACCGCCACTACCTGGTCATCATGGACGCCCGTTTCCCGATGGACATCCACGACATGGAGCACCGCCTGCGGCAGGGCAAGCTTTCGTTCGCCAGTCCCGAGCGGATGATGAAATACCTGGGTGTGAAGCCCGGCAGTGTGTCGCTTTTCACGCTGGTGAACGATGCCGCGCACGAGGTTACGCTCTTTGTGGACCGGGGTCTGATGCAGGCGGAGAGGGTGGCGTTCCACCCCAATGACAACCGCGCCTCGCTGGTGATTGGCCGCGAGGATATGCTGCGGTTCATCGAGAGTACGGGCAACCCGTGGGAGGTTGTTGATTTGTATGACCCGAATTGTTGAAAACCCAGTGGTTTCAATGTTTCACGTGAAACAATCAGCCTATGCAGAATAACGAATACACAGTCGCCGAGCCGCAGGAGTTGCTGCCCTTCCTCCTGGCCACATTCCCCGGCACTTCGAGGTCGAAAGTCAAGGAACTGCTGGCGCATAATGTCTATGTGGACGGGCGCCGCACCAGCCAGTTCAACTTCCCGTTGCAGAGGGGCATGAAGGTGTCCATCGACAAGCCGCGCGGCAAGGACAAGCTGCGCCCGCGGGACCTCGACATCGTCTATGAGGACCAGCACCTGCTGGTGGTCAACAAGCACGAGGGGCTGCTCTCCAACAGCAAGCATCCGGGCGACAGGACTGTCATCACGGTGCTCAACCAGTACCTGGAGGCCGGCCGCCAGCGGTGCCACGCCCACATCGTGCACCGCCTGGACCGCGACACGAGCGGCCTGATGGTGGTCTCGAAGAGCAAGGAGGTGAGCCGCAAGTTCGAGGAGGACTGGAAGGGGATGGTCTACGACCGCCGCTATGTGGCCGTGGCGTGGGGGCATCTCGACCCGCCGAAAGGCGAGGTGAAGAGCTGGTTCACCGACGGCGAGTTCTGCGTGCTGTCGTCGCCGGAGGACAACGGCGGCAAGCTGGCTGTTACGCATTACGAGGTGAAGCAGACCTCGCGGCGCTACAGCCTGGTGGAGCTCCGCCTCGACACCGGCCGGAGAAACCAGATACGTGTCCACCTGCGCGACCTGCAGCACCCCGTGGTGCACGACCCGATGTACGGCTACAAGGACGACGCCTCGCCCGTCAGCCGTCTCTGCCTGCATGCCTTCCGCCTCTGCTTCCGGCACCCCGTAACGGGAAAACGGCACCAGTTCGAGACCCCGGTGCCGTCGCAGTTCCTCAAGCTGATGGAGTTATAATTCACAGAAATCGTAAACCTTAAACAATAAACATTATGACCGGATTCAAATCAGACAAGCAGATTGTCCACTACCTCATCTGGGGAGGTGTCGCCCTGGTGGCGCTCATCGTCTTCTTCTCCTCGTTCTACACCATCAAGTCCACCGAGCGCGGAGTGCTCTCCACCTTCGGCAAGATGAGCGACCAGGTGGTCGAGGACGGCCTCCACTTCAAGGTGCCCTTCATCCAGACCATCAAGAAAGTCAACATCCAGCAGAAGAAGCACGACGGCAAGGAGAACTCCTACACGCGCGACGTGCAGACCTCCGAGGTGGAGTACACCATCAACTACGACCTTGTGCGTGAGAATGTCAGCAAGCTCATGAAGAACGTGGGCGACGACTACCACACGAGGATTGTGGTTCCCTTCATCCGCTCGGCCATGAAGGAGGCCTTCGGCAACTTCGCCGCCACCGAGATAGTGGAGAACCGTGACGCCGTGCGCCGCGAGATCGAGACCACCCTCCGCAAGACCCTCGACGGCAACTACTTCATGAACATCCAGTTCCAGCTGGTCGACATCGACTTCGACGACGACTTCGAGAACGCCATCAAGGAGAAGCAGGTGGCCGAGCAGAATGCCCTCAAGGCCAAGAACGTAACCATCCAGGTGGAGGAGCAGGCCAAGCAGACCAAAATCAAGGCCGAGGCCGACGCCGAGGCCATGCGCATCAAGGCCAACGCCCTGGAGCGCAACCCCAAGCTGGTCAACTACGAGGCCGTGCAGAAGTGGGACGGCAAGATGCCGCAGTACATGCTCGGCAACACCGTGCCCTTCATCGACCTCAAGTAGCGCAAACCCCCGCCGCCAATCGCCCCCCCCGGCCCCCTCTCCTCCCCATACCCCCTTCCACCCATTTACCAAGGAAGAAGAGAGGAAGAAGAGGATGCCTCTTAATCGCTGTTTGTCAGCCTGTTGTAAACGGGGCAAAAGACCCCCGTCCGCCACTTTTTCCCCAAAAATCCACCGACCAAGTACTGCGCTATGTACCAGTTCCTTATGCTGATTTTGGGATTATTTTCGGCTATCGGGCAATAAACACCCTTGCGATGCGTTAATTGGGTGTTATGTATAAAAATGCAATTGCCACACTGTTCTTTCTGCTTGTCGGACTGACCGCCGCCGCGCAGTGGCAGCACCCCGCCCGGACCGACACCTCGCGCCTCGATGTGCACCTCTCCACCGGCATCTCCGTGACCACGGGGTGGGGGAGGAGCGATGCCCTGGCTTGGACGGCCCCCTCGTTGAGCTACCGCGCCACCGACCGCCTCACCCTTCACGCCGGCTTCGCCTCCGTGGGGTCGCTGCTGGGAAGCTACGAACTGCGGGGTCTCCATGGCCGCAGCCTGGCCCCCCGCCGCCAAGGCACTCGCCTGGTGGCCGGCCGTGTGGCCGCCGAGTACCAGGCCACCGACCGCCTGCTCCTGTGGGGCGCACTGACCCGGGTTGGCGGCTACGCCCAACCTCTCTGGCTCGACGGTGCCATGCCCGTCGAAGCCACAGCGTTCAGCGGTGGCCTGGTTTACCGCACTGCAAGCGATGCACTTTTTGAGCTGCACCTTCATGTTGTCCACGACCGCTACGGTACCTTCTCCGCCGACCCCTGGGGCTACCCCTGGCACGGCGGCGGGATGCTGTATACCGACTACCGTTGCAACCCGTGGCATTTTTAACCGCTAACCCTTAAACCCTATACCGCACGTGGAATACAATACCCAACGCGAACATCTGAAAATCAACGACTATGGTCGCAGCGTCTACAAAATGATAGACTATGCCAAGACCCTCCCCACCCGCCATGAGCGCACACAGATGGCCCATATCATCGTATCGACCATGGCCATTGTCAATCCCAAGGTGAAAGACCGTATCGACTACAAGCGCGTCCTTTGGGATCATCTGCTGTTCATGGCCGACTATGAGCTCGATGTGGACTGCCCCTACCCCATCAACCGACAGGAAGAGTCCGGACGCAAGCCCAATCAGTTGCATTATGCCGACGGCAACATACGCTTTCGCCACTATGGCCGTGCGCTGGAGAACATCATCGTGGCCGCGGCCGAGATGCCCGAAGGCGAGGAGCGCACCCTGCTCATTGAGCAGATAGCGCACACGATGAAGCGGCAGTACCTGCAGTGGAACCGCGACTCGGTGGACGACGACCTCATCCGCGAGCAGTTCACAAAGCTTTCTGGTGGCCGAATCGTGCTGCCGGAAACTTTCCAGTTCCGCGACTCGAAAATCTACCTTGACGCCATGGCCGCCGCCGCTGCCAAGAAGGAATCTTCGGGCAAAAAGAAGAAAAAGAAGAAAAAATGAGCAGCTTTGAGATAGTGGGTGGCCATCGCCTCAACGGAGAAATCACCCCGCAGGGTGCCAAGAACGAGGCTCTGCAGGTGATTTGTGCCGTGTTGCTCACGCCGGAAAGGGTGCGCATAGAGCATGTTCCCGACATCCGCGACGTGAACAAGCTTATCGACCTCCTCCGCCTTTTGGGCGTGAAGGTGTACGAGGATGCCTCCGCTTTATGTGAAAGTGGCCGCACGTTCGAGTTCCAATCTGACGAGGTGAACCTCGGAGTATTGGACACTCCCGAGTTCCGTCAGCAAGCTGGTGCTCTCCGTGGCAGTATCATGTTGTTGGGTCCGATGTTGACACGCTTCGGCCAGGCCGTCGTTCCCCAGCCCGGTGGCGACAAGATTGGCCGTCGTCGCCTCGATACACACTTTATCGGCATGGAACGCCTCGGTGCAGAGGTGGAGTACAAGCGTGGAGCCTATGTTGTCAGTGCTAGAAAAAGGCTCAAGGGCTGCTACATGCTGCTCGACGAGGCATCGGTTACCGGTACTGCCAATATCGTTATGGCTTCGGTGCTCACCCGAGGCACCACCACCATCATGAACGCCGCTTGCGAACCATATGTCTACCAGCTTTGCAATATGCTCAACGCCATGGGTGCCCGTATCAGCGGCGTGGGATCCAACCTGCTCATCATCCGTGGAGTGAAGGAACTGCACGGTTGCACCCACCGCCTGTTGCCCGACATGATTGAGGTTGGCTCCTTTATCGGCATGGCTGCCATGACGCAGGGCGACATCACCATCAAGAACGCCCAGGTGCAGCACCTCGGCCTCATCCCGCAGGTCTTCCGCCGACTGGGTATCGAGGTGTGGCAGCGCGGTGACGACCTCTATGTCCCTGCCCAGGAGCACTACGAAATCGAGCGTTTCATGGATGGCTCCATCATGACCGTGGCTGACGCCCCCTGGCCGGGCTTCACTCCCGACCTCATCTCTATTGCCCTCGTTGTTGCCACACAAGCCAAGGGCAGTGTACTCATCCACCAGAAGATGTTCGAGAGCCGCCTCTTCTTTGTCGACAAACTCATCGACATGGGTGCCCAGATTATCCTCTGCGACCCTCATCGCGCCACCGTCATCGGCCTTGACCGCCAGCACAAGTTGCGCGGTGTCCGTATGGCCTCGCCCGACATCCGTGCCGGAGTGGCGCTCCTCATCGCCGCCCTCAGTGCCGACGGCGTCAGCCGCATCGACAATATTGAGCAGATCGACCGAGGCTACCAGTATATTGACCAACGTCTGGCACACCTTGGAGCCGAGATAAAACGTCTTAACAATTAAGTAACACTTAACTCATGTTCAGCTTTTTCAAAAGAAAACGCGAACCGCGACCTATCTTTGAACCGCTTGGTACCGATATGCATTGCCACCTTGTTCCCAGGGTTGACGACGGATCCAAATGCATCGAAGAGAGTATAGAATGCTTAAATACGCTTCGAGCTGTGGGTTACCGTAAGGTTATTATCACCCCTCACTTTCAGCATCCGCGCTTTCCCAACGACGAAGACAATATAGTACGTCGCTACGAGGAACTTAAACATCATGCCATCGAGGCTGGGGTAGAGATAGAGTTTGCTGGCATTGGTGGCGAATACCGTATTGACACGGGATTCAATTCCCGATTGAATAATCCACGTTTCCTTAATGTTGGTGGGCAATATGTTCTTGTAGAGTTCCATCTGCATCAACCAATGCAGGGGTATGAAAAGATGATTTTTGAGCTGCAAATGAAAGGCCACGAAGTCATACTGGCTCATCCCGAACGTTACCCCTATCTCAATGTTCATGGTTCGCGTATGGAGCAACTGAAGAATCAAGGAGTATATTTCCAAGTCAATACACTCTCCCTTGGCGGTTTTTATGGAGATGATGCCAAGAAACGCGCTTACGAGATGATTAACAATGGGTGGGTGGAATTCCTTGGTACCGACACACACAATACCCTGTATGCACAAGCTATTGTTAGCCTTTCGCATGACCGAAAGGTGGCCAAGATGATAGAAACCCATGATTTTCTCAACAAAACGCTTTAGTCTCGTATCCATCCTCCTTGGTCATATAAAAGATAAATGCCCCGATTGTCTCGACAATACCATCGAAAAACATATCAAAACATAAAATATTATGGCAAAAGAAACGAACGACATCAACGCCCAGAAACAAGAAAAGCTCAAGATACTGCAAAGCACCCTTGACAAGATAGAGAAGAGCTACGGCAAGGGTTCCATCATGAAGCTGGGCGACCGCCCCAACGAACAGCTGGACGTCATCCCCACCGGCAGCATCAGCCTCGACAACGCCCTAGGCGTGGGCGGCTTCCCGCGCGGCCGCGTCATTGAGATATACGGCCCCGAAAGTTCCGGTAAGACCACCCTGGCCATCCATGCCATCGCCGAGTGCCAGAAGCAGGGCGGTATCGCGGCCTTCATCGACGCCGAGCACGCCTTCGACAGCTTCTACGCCAAGAAGCTGGGCGTGGACACCGACAACCTCCTCGTCAGCCAGCCCGACAACGGCGAGCAGGCCCTCGAGATTGCCGACAACCTCATCCGCTCCGGCGCCATCGACATCATAGTCATTGACTCGGTGGCAGCCCTCACCCCCAAGGCCGAGATTGACGGCGACATGGGCGACAGCAAGGTGGGCCTCCAGGCGCGCCTCATGAGCCAGGCCATGCGCAAGCTCACCGCCACCATCAGCAAGACCAACTGCTGCTGCATATTCATCAACCAGCTGCGTGAGAAGATAGGCGTCCTCTTCGGAAACCCTGAGACCACCACCGGCGGCAACGCGTTGAAGTTCTACGCCTCGGTGCGCGTCGACATCCGCCGCACCCAGGCTATCAAGGATGGCGACCAGAATATCGGCAATCGTGTCAAGGTGCGCATCGTAAAAAACAAGGTGGCTCCCCCGTTCCGCACCTGCGAGTTCGACCTGATGTTCGGCGAAGGCATCTCCCGTCTGGGCGAAATCATCGACCTGGGCGTGGAGCATGAGGTCATCCGCAAGAGCGGCTCCTGGTTCAGCTACGGTGAGAGCAAGCTCGCCCAGGGGCGCGAAGCCCTCAAACAGCTGCTGCGCGACAACCCTGAACTCTGCGAGGAACTGGATGGCAAGATACGCGAAGCCCTCAAGGCCAAGACTGAAGAATAACCCATCAGAAACCATAAAGCTATGAAAAGAGTGTTCGCAACCCTATTGTTGATGGCCTGGCTCCCCGTGTGGGGTCAGGTGGTCCGACCCGACAGCACCGCCCGCACCCTTCCGGCCGACAGCGTGGCCGTGGACGATGACCAGGACGACGACGGCCCCAACGTCATCGGCACCCGTCCCGTCCCCCGTCGTCCGCAGGGGGAACCCAAGGTGCTGGGAGCCCCAGTCTACTACAACCACGACGGCTCCATCCGCGGCAGCCGCCAGCCTGCCCACCAGCCACACCGCGACAACCGCCCCGGCCTGCCCGAGCGCCACTACCTCAACAACCTGGGGATCAACTACAGCAGCTTCTTCCTCGAAGTTGAAGCTGCCTTGGGCATGCACAGTGCACTGGGTCTGAACCTCACCTATCTGCCCGAACGCTGGGGTATCTACGGTTCGGCTCTTTTCGGTTCCCGACACGAGTACTTCAGTGTGGGTCCTGCGGTGCGCCTCTCGGGCATGCAGAGCACCGTCGACTGGCATATATACTCCGGCCTCACCTTCGGCCGCCACGTGGGCGGTGAGATAGGGTTCCGCGTGGCTGCCACCTCTCGCAGCAGCGAGTTCTGCTGGAACTCGCTCTCCCTCGGCATGGCTGTCATCGACGGAAGCAGTTACCTCACCATCGGCCTCAGCCTCGAACTCTCGGCTCTCCTCGGACTATCCATATTCCTCTGGTAACCACGCATGTATACCCTCAACGAGAAACAAGAAGAACAAGAGATACAGACCCGCTACGAAGAGTTGGTCGAAGCCTGTCGCGCCCTCAAGCCTCTCACCCCCGAAGAAGAGATGGGCATACTGCGAGCTTTCCAGATGGCCAAGAAAGCCCACTCCGGCACCCGGCGCAAAAGTGGCGAACCCTACATCTTCCACCCGCTCGCCGTGGCACTCATCGCCGTCAAAGAAGTGGGGCTTGGCCCCACGGCGGTCATCTGCGCTCTTCTGCACGATGTGGTGGAGGACACCGACATCACCCTTGATGAACTCCGCATAGTCTTCGGCGACCGCGTGGCCGACATAGTGGACGGTGTTACCAAGATAGAGGATGTCATGGTGTTGCAGCAGACCGAAAGCAAGCAAGCCGAGAACTACCGCAAGATACTCCTCTCGATGTGCAACGACGCCTACGTCATCTTCCTCAAGCTCTGCGACCGGTTGCACAACATGCGTACCCTCGAGTCGATGAAGGAGACCAAGCGGTTTATCATCGCCAGCGAGACCTCCTACCTCTACGTGCCCCTGGCTCACCGACTGGGTCTCTACACCATCAAGACCGAACTGGAAGAGTTGGTGATGAAGTACACCAACCCGGAGAAGTACGCCGAGATAGAAGCCAAGATTGCTGCCACGGTGGGCACCAGCGAGCAACTGGAAGAGTGCCTGGTGGCACCGGTCAGGCAGATGCTGGACGCCAACGGCTACGACTACACGCTGAAGACCCGTGTCAAGTCGGTGTTCAGCTGCTGGAAGAAGATAGAGAACAAGCATGTGGCCTTCGAGGAGATATTCGACCTCTACGCCATGCGCATCATTCTGCGCGGCGTGCCGAGGGAGAAAGAGAAGGAGGAGTGCTTCCGTGTCTACGCCCTCATCTCGGGGCAGTTCGAGCCCAACCCCAAACGTTTCCGCGACTGGATTACCCACCCGAAGAACAACGGCTACGAGAGCCTCCAGACCACCGTGATGACCCCCATCGGGCGCTGGGTGGAGATACAGATACGCACCGAGCGCATGGACACCATCGCCGAGAAGGGCATGGCGGCGCACTTCCTGTACAAGGAGGCGCACCCCGAGGAGGTGGTGGAGAGCAACCCCGTGGAGGAGTGGCTGCAGCAGATACGCACCTCGCTGGAACAGACCGACAAGAGTGCGCTGGATCTGGTGGAGGAATTCAAGGAGGCACTCTACACCAAGGAGATATACATCTTCACCCCCAACGGAAAGACAGTTACGCTGCCCAGCCGCAGCACGGTGCTGGACTTCGCCTACGCCATACACACCGACCTCGGCGACCACTGCATCGGTGCCAAGGTGAACGCCCGGGTTGTGAGCCGAAACGAGCGCCTGCACACCGGCGACCAGGTGCAGGTGCTGACCACCGAGAACACCGTGCCCACCGAGGAGTGGCTGGCCGAGTGCCAGACACCGCGCGCCAGGGAGGCCATCAAGGACTTCATCAAGGCCCACAAGAAAGAGCGCGCCGACGAGGGCCGGCGCCGACTGAAAGGCTACCTCGAGCAGCTGCACCTCAAGGACAGCCGCCAGAACTGGGGCCAGCTGAAACGCTACCTGGGCAACCCGTCGGACATCGACGTGCTGTACGGGCTGGCGGTCGGCAGCATCACCGAGCACCAGGTGGCCGAGTGCTTCGGCAAGGCCAGGCGGGCACCCGACATGCTGTTCCTGAAGCAGTACAAGGACGTCTTCGAGGGGATGGGCAACAAGGCGGCCAGGCCGGAGAGCGTGGAATCGTCGACCCCCTTCCTGCTGGACAAGGACTATGAGCACCTGCCCACCGAGACGGCCCCGTGCTGCAAGCCGGTGCAGGGCGACCAGGTGGTGGGCATCGTGCAGGACGGCAAGATAATGGTGCACCGCACCAACTGCAAGGAGGCCATGCGCGAGATGGCCAACCACGAGAACCACATCGTGCGCGCCAAGTGGCGCCCCGGCGAGCAGCTGTCGCTGCTGACGGGTATCGCCCTGACGGCCATCGACCGGAAGGGGCTGCTGCAGGACATCACACGCCTCATCTCCGAGGAGATGGATCTCAACATGCGCGCCATCACCCTTGAGGCATCCGAGGGCGTGGGACGCGGAATCATCATGCTTTACATCAACAACCTGGACCACTTGGCCAGCCTCATAGAGAAACTACGCAACATAGATGGAATCGAAGACGTGCGACGCATTTGAGCGCCTCAACACCATCCTGGACACACTCCGCAGGGAATGCCCGTGGGACCGCGGGCAGACGATGAAGAGCCTGCGCTACCTCACCATCGAGGAGGTGCACGAATTGAGCGAGGCCATCGTGGCAGGCAACACCGACGACCTCAAGAAGGAACTGGGCGACCTGGCCATGCACATCCTCTTCTACTGCAAAATCGCCGAGGATGAGGGCCTCTTCTCGCAGGCCGACGTCTACAACGCCATCTGCGACAAGCTCATTTCGCGCCACCCCTTCATCTACGACAAGGAGAACTACCACGGCGAGAACTGGGAGCAGCTGAAGATGCGGGAGGGGCGGCGGAACGTGCTCGAGGGGGTGCCGGCCACGCTTCCCACGCTGGTGAAGACCATACGGATGCAGGAGAAGGTGGCGGGCAGCACGGAGAACACGCGCCAAGCCACCGAGATGACCGAGGAGGAGTACGGCCAGCGGCTGTTCGACTTGGTGGACTGGGGACGTAGGCACGGGCTGAATGCCGACGACGCCCTCTGCGCCGCCAACCGCCGCTTCGCCGAAAAGCACACCGACCGGTAGGGAGTCCCTAGGTACTCTCTAGATACTCTCTTAATGAATACATAAACTCTGGTGCGATATGAGACGATATGGGTTCACAGGGGTTCACGGCAGAAAAAGCCCGGCGGCCCGAAACATGCGTTTCGGGCCGCCGGGCTTTTTCGTGGGGCCGGTGCCTTACTTGTTGTAGCGCTGGCACTCCTTGGGCGTTACGCAGGTGCCGGTGGCGCGGGCCACGAGAACCTTCTCGGGCAGCACCTCGGCGGCGCTGTCGCTGATGTCGGGGCGGGGCTTGATGACCTTGTAGGCCTCGAAACTCATCTTGCGGCTGGTGTTGCCCACGTGGGTGATTTCGCCGTAGGCCTCGATATAGTCGCCGGCATAGACCGGAGCCTTGAACTCGACCATGTCGTAGGCGCAGAAGAGGCCTTCGTCGCCGTCCTGGATGATGAGCAATTCGGTGGCGACATCGCCAAAGAGGTGGAGCATGTGGGCGCCGTCGACGAGGTTTCCACCGTAGTGGGCGTCCTTGGCGCTCATGCGGACGCGAAGCATAGATTTAACTGCCATAATTCTTTGTGTTTTATTGTTTATTGATTGATTATTTCCGATTGCAAAATTACACTTTTTCTTCGGATTGAGAAAAAATATTTTGCCATGTCGGGGAATTTGTGTAATTTTGCAGTCGGTTTTGAGGACGAAAACTCAAACCGAAAGTTATTAGATTAGAAGCGTTATGCTTCCTTGTACTTGAGAACGTAGCAAATTTTCAAAGTATCACAAGGGTGGTGTGACGGCTTCACGTGTCAGCGTGGGCTGTTCCCTTTACATTAGTGATACAGGTTTTTGCTACGACCTTCAAGTACAATGTGAGACATACAGGCCCACGCTTCTTTTGTTTACCTGCCATCATGGGCTGAATGGCAAAGTACAGAAGAGCCAACTGGAGAAACGGCAGTATCTTATGAGCGAAAACAATTCATCTTTTTGGGGAGGTCTACTTGCTATCCTTTATTGGATATATAGCATAGTTGCTTCAATTTCCACAATCGTCTTCTTTATTGAATATTGTAAGGAATGGGATTCTATTATTAAAATTATCTTTCTTGGGCCGATACTATCTGCACTAAAAGGAATGCTTTGGATAATATATATTTGGTAAACTACATAAACAATGGAACAACGAGAATCATTCTTCATGCGTATAATGGGCGATTTCTATGACTTCGTCTCAGATTTTGCAATACCAATAGTTTGCATTGGTACTCCCGTATTCTTTATACTGTTGGGTCTATCCTATATATGTCATTGGAGCATTATATGTGATCTGTACTCTATTGCCAGTGGTTTTTCTCTTTTGTTCATTGCCTACATTATCTCGTTAATCCTTGTAATAGACCGTGTGCTATTATATAGAGTGTGCAAGAAAAGAGCACCCAATTGACTTGGCATTACGTCGTGTTTTGTCACCAACAATTATAAGAAACATTACAAGTTCGCGTGTGCTGAGTGGTATGTTGACGAAGAGAACCATCTCTATCATTGTAATGAGAAATGCGACAAGATTGGCTCAACAACGTATGTTGCCAAAGGCCATGAAATACGCGGAAAAGGACTGTCTTTTTGTGACTACTGCAAAGAAGAGATGGCCGAAATGGAGAATAGTTATGAACCGATACGTAGGCCGTAAATTATATTGATATGAAAATAACAGAGAAGAGGTTGATCATTGAGCAAGGTGATATATTACCTTGTGATATGGATTGCAAGAAGACGGATGTTGAAACTTTACAGTGATGTGGAAAATTATTGGAGAAAGAATATGACAGGACAGCAGTCCTTCTATAATTAAAGTACTATACTATGAGATTAGAATTTATAACGCATATACTTCAAAGCCTTACACAAACAAATGACCGTTATCCCGTTAATCTAAACAACAAATGGGGATATATAAATAAACGAGGTAAAATTGTTATTGATCCCGAATATGACTTTGCAGCAGAATTCCATAATGGGCTTGGTCGGGTTATGAGAAATGGTTTGTATGGTTTTGTCAATTCCAAAGGGAAGCTGGTAATTGACTGCATCTATGAGGATGCTAATGATTTCTCCGAAGGATTATGTGCAGTACTACAAGATGAATCATATGGGTATATAGACAAGAAAGGCCAGGTTGCCATTCCATTTAATTATCATAGAGCAGGAATGTTTATGAACGGACTTGCCCGAGTCTCTTTGTATTGTAAGGATGGGTTTGTCGACAAAAAAGGGGAAGAGGTAATCCCCATTACATTTGGTTCCTCGCTTGATTATCCGTGGGGAGGTCTGTTTCGTACATTTGGGCGAGAACAGAGAGAGTTTTATTTCACACGCAAAGGAAAACAAATATGGCCCAATAACAGATATTTCTCGGAAGAAGAAATTAGTCCATCAAAGAAAGATGAGGAGTTGCCTTTTTAAACACATTTCGTCGAACCATCACCGAAGGATTATAGAACCAACAAAGAAGGCATAAAGAACCAGCGGGGCGGCCAAATGGCCGCCCCGCTGGTTCTTTACTACTGTCTCCTTAACTACTTAGTTATTATTTCTTGATGATGTAGTCGACGAAGATAGCCGGGGTCTTGACGTTCTCGGGGGCGATGGTGCCAGTGGGGACAATCTCCTGCGGCTCGACGATGACGGTGTCGGCGGCGGTGGCCATCATGGGGCAGAAGTTTTGGCTGGTGCCCTTGTAGACCAGATTGCCGTCCTCGTCGCAGATGTTAGCGCCAATGATGGCGACGTCGGCACGCACGGGCTTCTCCAGCAGGTACTCCTTGCCGTCGACGGTTACTTTCTGCTTGCCATTCTCGACCACGGTGCCGAGACCCGTCTGGGTCAGCACACCACCGAGGCCAGCGCCGGCAGCGCGGATCTGCTCGGCCAGGGTGCCCTGGGGCTGGAGCGTAACCTTCAGCTCGCCGGAGTTCATCTGGTCGATGGTGTTGTTGTTGGTGCCGATATGGGTGGCAATGAGCTCCTTGACCTGGTGGTTGGTGATGAGCTTGCCCACGCCCACCTCGGGATAGGCAGTGTCGTTGCAGATGATGGTGAGATCCTTGACGTTGCGGGCCACCAGCTCATCGATAAGAGCGATGGGGTTGCCCACGCCGAGGAAACCTCCTACCATTACGGTCATGCCGTCCTGAATCTTGTCGGCAGCTTCTTTTACAGAGACAAATTTCTTCATGATATATACTATTTTACTTGTTGTTACGTTACCGAAATCAAAGTGCAAATATACTACATTTTTTGCAATTGGTGAAAAAAATTGTCCAAGTGGCGAAAAAAATGAGTACTTTTGCAGTTGGAAATTAAAGCAAAAAAGAAGATGAAAAGACTGCTTTTTGCGCTTGTAATCACGCTGTTTGGCGTGGCTGCGGTCGCACAGGAATATGAGGAGCCCGTCGAGAAATGGAAGGTGGCCGAGGTGTGGGGTAACAACTACCACGGCTGGTCGTTCCATCAGGATTGGGAGGTGGATTTCACTGTCGAAGGACAGGACGGACGCTTCACCCCTACCGACGAGGAGATTGCCGATGCCGAGGCACTGATACAGAAACGCATCGCCTATGTAAACCGCGACCACTACAACCAAGGCGGCATGTGCCCCATCATCGACGAGCACATGCGCAAATACCGCCGCCAGTACGTGGGCTTCACCAATGACCGTGGCGACCATATCATCTGGGCCAACTTCCTGTGGGACGACAACCTAACTGACGAGAAGCTGGCCTCCGACGTGCTGCTCACCAAGGGCGGTTGCGGTCGTTTTTGGCGACTCAAATGCAATCTCGCCACCCGCAAGGTCTACGGCCTGGAGGTCAACGAGTCGGGCGACGAGGTGGCCTACCTGCCGCGCGTCAAGAAACCCGGTCCCCGCATCAGCAAATCCAAGCCCCGCGACCGCAAGCAGAAGGTGCGCAAGACCGGTATCATCCACGGCCCTGAGGACAAAGTCTTTAATTAGTTCGGCATGGAGCTGAAACCGCTTATTTTCAAGTTTTTGAAGTTTGGCATTGTAGGTGCCAGCGGCATGGTGGTGCATTTCTGCGTACTCTACCTTTGCCGGGATGTGCTGGGGATCAATACATTCATATCCAACACCATAGGATTCATCGTGGCCGCCACCACCAACTACATCCTCAACCGCATCTGGACTTTCCGCAGCCATGACAAAGAGGTGGGGACGGAGTACATGAAATTCATTCTGGTCTCCATCGTGGGGCTGGGCATCAACAACGGCACCCTGTGGCTTGCCAGCCGACTGCTGCCTTCGTGGCAGGACGACTGGCGATTCTACATCCTCTGGGTCTTCGCCGTGGGCGTTACCACTCTTTGGAACTTCTTTGGCAACATGCTTTTCACGTTCAAGAACAGCAAACAATAAACAGCATAAATCATGGAAATTCTGTCCAATAGAATTCTCAATATGGCCGAGAGCGAGACTCTCGCCATGACCGCCAAGGCTCGCGAGCTGAAAGCCCAGGGCAAAGATGTCATCAGCCTCTCCATCGGTGAGCCCGACTTTAACACTCCCGAGGTGGTAAAGGAGGCTGCCAAGAAAGCCATCGACGACAATTTCACCCACTATCCCCCAGTGCCCGGCTACCAAGACCTCAAGGAAGCCATCTGCACCAAGATGCTCCGCGACAACGGCCTGGAATACAAACCCGAGCAGATTGTGGTCAGCACCGGCGCCAAGCAGAGCCTCTTCCAGGTGGTGCAGTGCCTCATCAACCCCGGCGACGAGGTCATAATTCCCACCCCCTTCTGGGTTTCCTACAAGGAGTTCGTGCGCCTGGCCGAGGGCAAGTGTGTCTTCGTGAAAACCAGCCTCGAGAACGACTTCAAGGTAACCCCCGAGCAGCTCGAGGCCGCCATCACGCCCCGTACCAAGCTCATCATGTTCTCCTCGCCCTCCAATCCCACCGGCATGCTCTACACCAAGGAAGAGCTGCACGGCATCGCCCAGGTGGTGGCTCGCCACGAGAACCTCTTTGTCATGGCCGACGAAATCTACGAGCACATCAACTTTGTGGGCAAGCACGAGAGCATCGCCCAGTTCCCTGAAGTCAAAGAGCGCGTCATCACCGTTAACGGCGTGGCCAAGGGCTTCGCCATGACCGGCTGGCGCATCGGCTTCATTGCCGCACCCACCGTCATTGCCAAGGCCTGCAACAAGCTGCAGGGACAGGTAACCTCCGCCACCTGCTCTATCGCCCAGAAGGCCACCGTCTGCGCCATGCTCATGGATCCCAAGACTTCGAAGGACATCATTGACATGCGCAACATCTTCCAGCAGCGCCGCGACATGGTCTACCAACTGCTGTGCGAAATCCCCGGCCTCAAGGTGCGCCTGCCGCAGGGAGCCTTCTACTTCTTCCCCGATTGCAGTTCTTATTACGGCAAGAGCTTCAATGACCGCAAGATAGAGAACAGCACCGACATGGCGTTCTACCTCCTCGAGGAGGCCGGCGTGGCCACCGTGATGGGATCCGCCTTCGGCGACGACGACTGTATCCGCCTCTCCTACGCCACCAGCGAAGACCTGCTGCGCGAAGCCATGCGCCGCATCAAGGAGGCCTTGGCCAAGTTGCAGTAAATGAGACAAGGCAAAATTGTCTACGGCGGCTTGCGGACACTGGAACGTGAGCTGGCCAAAGAGAAATGGCAGGAATCCCAATACACGATCCTGCTGGACGAAAACACCTTCCAGCATTGCCTCCCGCTGCTGATAAGCAGTGTGGAGGCATTGCAGGAGGCAGAATTTATCGAAGTGCCCGCAGGCGAGGAATGCAAAAGTCTGGAAGTGGCGGCGCAGGTGTGGCAGACTCTGCTCGAAAGTGGTGCCGACCGCCAGCATGTGCTGGTGAACCTTGGCGGCGGCTCGGTATGCGACCTCGGTGGTTTCGTGGCGGCGGGCTACAAACGCGGCATCCGCCACATCAATGTGCCAACCACCTTGTTGTCAATGGTTGACGCCTCCATCGGAGGCAAAACCGCCGTAGACTTCGGTGGTGTGAAGAACAGCATTGGATTTTTCCATCCTGCCGAGATAACCATCATAGACCATGTGTTTTGCGACACACTGCCACAAGAGGAATTGCTCAACGGACAGATGGAGATGGTGAAGACTGCTGCTGTAACAGACGGCGCACTATATGAACATCTTGTCGCGTCTGATAGCATCGGAAAACGGCAGGTATCCGAAGTGGCCCGCATCAAGGCACGGGTGGTGAAAACTGACCCGTATGACCATGGAATCAGAAAGATACTTAACTTCGGCCACACCTTTGGCCACGCCATCGAGGTTTTCTTTGGGATGCCTCACGGACAGGCCGTCGGGGTCGGGATGCTGGCCGCCATGTACCTCTCCACAAAGAAAATGGGGCTTTCAGAAGAGGTTTATCTATCATATTCCAAGTGGGTTAGGAAATATGTCAGCATACCCGGATTCACCCTCAAGGAGGTGGAGCAGATGTTGCCCTTGTTGCGCCAAGACAAAAAAGCATACAATGGATTGATACACTGTGTGTTGCTACAGGAAATCGGTGCGGCGGTAATTGACGTGGAGGTTTCTGACAATGAGGTGCGTGATGCACTACTCACAATACGTTAATTGTCAATACTGTACGGGTATCCTCTTCTTCCTCTCTTCATCCTTGGCTAATCATTACCCATTAAGGCATATCATTTCTAGCCACAAATGGTTGTAATTTTTGGTCTCATACATACTAATTGCGATTGTAAAAATACGGAACAGAGGAGCCATATCGTGGCATTTGGAAAAACAATTTTTGGGAATTCAAATTTTTTTGCTACTTTTGCAATGTGCAACAGCGGTAACGTCATTTGTGAAAATACGCACAATGCACATATAAACAAATAGTTACAACCATAAAAACATCCGATTCCCATGAAAAAGTACAAATGCACCGTTTGCGGGTACATCTACGACCCCGCACAAGGAGACCCCACCCAGGGCATTGCCCCGGGAACCCCGTTTGAAGCGTTGCCCGCCGACTGGAAATGCCCCAAATGCAAAAAAGGCAAAGAGGTATTCCAAGCCATCGAGGAGCCTAAGAGCAACCCCTACGCCGGCACCCAGACCGAGAAGAACCTGCACGCCGCCTTTGCCGGCGAAAGCGAGGCCCGCAACAAGTACACATACTTCGCCTCGAAGGCCAAGAAAGAGGGGTTCGAGCAGATTGCCGCCCTCTTCCTGCAGACCGCCGAGAACGAGAAGGAACACGCCAAACTGTGGTTCAAGGAGTTGAACGGTATCGGCGACACTGCCGAGAACTTGGCCGCTGCCGCCGCTGGAGAGAACTACGAGTGGACCGACATGTACGAAGGCTTTGCCCGCACTGCCGAGGCCGAAGGTTTCAAGGAGCTGGCCGAGAAGTTCCGTGGCGTGGCCGCCATCGAGAAGCACCACGAGGAGCGTTACCGCGCCCTGCTGCACAACGTGGAGGCGCAGGAGGTCTTCGCCAGGAGCGAGGTGAAGGTATGGGAATGCCGCAACTGCGGACATATCGTAGTGGGTACCAACGCACCTGATGTCTGCCCTGTATGCAACCACCCACAGGCCTACTTTGAAATCAACAAGCAGAACTACTAGGCAATAATTCTCCGTCCGCGGCGTTGTAGTGGCATGGAACCAAAGAATATCATTGAGATCAAGAATAAGCGGGCGGCCTATGAGTATTTTCTGCTGGACGAGTATACGGCTGGTATCGTGCTGATGGGCAGTGAGATAAAGAGTATCCGCGAGGGGAAAGCCAACCTCGGCGATGCTTGGTGCACTTTCGTTGGCAACGAATTGTTTGTGCGCGACATGCATATCTCGGAGTACAAATTCGGCTCTTACTGGGGGCATCAGGCAAAGCGTGATCGAAAGTTGCTGCTCAACCGCCGAGAACTCAAGAAATTACAGTCAAAGATAAAGGAGCGCGGGTACACCATTGTGCCGGTGCTCCTTTTTGTCAATCCGCAGGGCTATGCCAAGATGTCCATCGCATTGGCTAAGGGCAAGCACCACTATGACAAGCGCGAGACACTGAAAGCCAAGGACTCGCGTCGCGATATGGAAAGGGAGCTGGCGTGAAAGTGTTCAAATTCGGTGGAGCGTCGGTGAACAGTGCCGATGCCGTGCGCAATATGGCGCAGATTGTGCAAAGCCATTTGGAATCAGAGGCGTTGGTGGTTGTGGTATCCGCCATGGGCAAGACGACCAACCTGTTGGAAAAGTTGGTGCCTGGGGTTTTGGAGACTGGAGAGAGGAGACAGGAGTTAAGGAGGACGTTGGAAGACTACCACCGTGGCATTGCTTCGGCGTTGATGCCCGATAACATGGATGTTCAGCGAAAGATGAATGCCCTGCTGGCAGGACTCGACCACCTCTGCGCAACTCTTCCGACGGATGCAGGGCACTACAACTATAACTACGACCAGGTCGTCTCCTTCGGCGAACTGCTCTCCACCACCATCATTGCAGACTACCTCAACTCCCTTGGAATAAACACCTTATGGACAGATGCGAGGCAGCTTATCATCACCGACAACCACTACCGTGAGGGCAGGGTAGACTGGGACGCAACCGCCGCCAGGCTCGCAGCCCTGCGCCAGCGTTTCACAGGGCAAATAGTGCTGACACAAGGCTTTATTGGTGCCACACCAGAGACGAGCACCACCACACTGGGCCGCGAGGGGTCCGACTACAGCGCCGCCATCCTGGCCTATTGCCTCGGCGCCGAGAGTGTTACCATCTGGAAGGATGTGCCGGGCTTTCTCAACGCAGACCCCAAGTTCTTCTCCGACACCGTCAAGATTGCACAAATGCCATACAACGAGGCCATTGAACTGGCCTACTATGGCGCATCGGTCATCCACCCAAAGACCGTCAAACCGCTGCAGAACAAGGGCATCCCGCTTTACATCCGCTCCTTCCTCACCCCCGAGGCCGAGGGCTCCGTCATAGGCAACCATCATACTATCAGCCCCGAAACCCCGCTCTACATCTTCCGCGACAACCAAATCCTGCTCTCCATCGCACCGCGCGACTATTCTTTCATCGCCGAGGATAACCTGCAGGTCATCTTCGGATTGCTTAACGACCTTGGAATCAGGGTAAACATGATGCAAAATTCGGCCTTGAGCTTTTCCATCTGCGTAGACAACCAACCGCACCTGGTCAGTCGCCTGGTAGAACAACTAAAAAGCATGTTCCGTGTACGTTACAACGAGAACCTACAGCTTGTCACCATCCGCTACTACAACCAGGCGGTGATCGACCGCATCGTCGCCGGGCGCCCCATACTCCTCGAGCAGCGCAGCCGCGTCACAGAACAGCTCATCGTCCCCACCGTGTAGCTGTTTGACCTTTTTGAGCGCAGTGTCAAAATTATTTCGTACCTTTGCAAATCCAATAGCGACCACTAACGAAAAAAAAATGATAGAAATATAGACAAAAACAGATAAAATAACATAAGCGTTTGCTGTTTGTTCCGACCTGACTGAAACGTAGGAAATTTCGATTAGGGGTAAAAGGGCTACAATAAAGCGAATGCTCGCAATAAGGCGAGCTTTTTGACTTTCCCTTTTACCGGCATCCTACGGCCGCAGTCAGGAGACGAGATTGGTTCGCCTCCTTTTTTTACATGCGGTCGGGGATAGTAGAAGGGATAGGCCGCAAACCGCTGCAACCAAACAGCAACCCTTATGCCCACAAAGAGCCTTATCACCGAGTTGCCGCGCATTGTGGCCGACGGCAACCGCGAGGCGGCACGAGGTGGTGCTGCCCGCCAAGGCCAGTAGCGCCATGCGGTTTCAGAGTAATCAGAATAATCTGAATGTTCAGAATAATCCGATTGCCCAGAAAGACTTCAACCGCCTCATCTATGGCGACAACCTGCTGGCCATGCAGGCGCTGCTGGCTGGCGACCCCGCTACTGGGCTGCCCTCGCTACGCGGAAAAGTTGACCTTATTTATATTGACCCTCCCTTCGACAGCAAGGCCGACTACCGCACCAAGCTCACCCTCCCCGGTGGCGACATCAGCCAAAAGCCCACCACCATTGAGCAGTTCGCCTATGCCGACACCTGGAAGGACGGCACCGTCAGCTACCTGCGTATGCTCTACCCTCGCCTTGTGCTGATGCGCGAACTCCTCTCCGACCATGGCAGCATCTACGTCCATATCGACTGGCATGTCGGTCACTACGTCAAAGTGCTGATGGATGAGATATTTGGGAAAGAGAACTTTGTGAATGAAATAGTGTGGCATTACCCATCAATGTCTCGAACCGATACCTTCTTTCCTCGAAAACATGACTGCATATACTGCTATGCTAAGGATAATGATAACCGTGTGTTTAACGCAGATGATGAACTTGTGCGAGAAAAGTATGCAGAAACAACGGTCAGCAGGGCAAACTATGCAGCGGGATTCAATAACGATGTCGCAGGTTATTTGAAATCGGACACCAAACTTAGTGATGATGTTTGGACAATTGGGCATGTAAAATCAAAGAATGAGATTGTCAACTATGCTACCCAAAAGCCTGAAAAATTATTACAACGAATCATTGCGGCCAGCAGCAACGAGGGTGACCTTGTCTGCGACTTCTTCGGGGGGAGCGGCACCACGGCAGCGGTGGCGGAGCGACTGGGGCGACGCTGGATAACCTCCGACATCGGCAAGCCCGCCACGCTGGTGATGCGCAAGCGGCTCATCGACCAGGAGGTCAAGCCCTTCCTCTACCAAGCCATCGGCGACTACCAAAAGGAGATGCTGCACGGCACGCGGCTCTTCAAGAGCATCGGCGACCTAAGCCAGGTGGTGATGCAGCTCTACGGAGCAATTCCCTTCACCACCGACCAAGTGCTGGATAGAAATTTCGGATTCATCAAAGACGAGCGCACGCTGGTGTATGTGGACAGCCCCAACAAGCTGACGGGCCGCGCCACCCTGCGCCGCGCCAGCGAGGCCACACAGAGCCTGCTGGGTGGCGGATGGAAGAGATGCATCGTGCTGGCGTGGAACTTCAGCTTCGACATCAGCACCGCCATCGAGGAATACAAGCAGACGGTCGAGGTGCTGGTCATCCCGCCCGACCTGCTGGACAAACTCAAGAAACAGGAACCCAAGAACCTCTACGGCAAGGTGCGCTTCAGCGGCCTGCAATACTTGACGCTCCATCCCATCGAGAAACAGGAAACCGCCGACGGCGATGTGTTGACCGTCCGCCTGAAAGACTACGTGCAACTCTCGCCCGAAAATATTCCGCTCGACGACAAAGACCGTGAGGCAGTGCGCCGCCTGATGGCCGAAGACCCATTGGCGTTGATAGAATACTGGAGCATCGACCCCGACTACGACGGGCAGACCTTCCGCTCCACCTGGCAGGACTACCGCGAGAACACCGCCCAGGACCACGACCCGCTGCACTGCGTCTACCGCGCCGACCTCACCGTGCCGCACCGCGACAGCCGCGCCGTCTGCGTCAAGGCGGTGGATGTATTCGGCTTCGAGAGCGTGGTGGTGGAGAGGGTGTAGATTATCTGGTTGAACTAGATGAACTAGTTAGACTAGTTCATCTAGAAAAACTGTAAATAAACAAAACAATGCAATACAATAAGGACAACATATCGCTGCTGCTGGCGCAGCGGCTGAAGGAGAGGGTGAACACCGCATGGGAGAGCGGCGAACTGCTGGAAGCGGTTACGCCCGTAACGCGCGAGCTGCTGCAGCACTGGTTCTGCGAGCCTTTCACCACCGAGCGCCCCGTCAACTTCCATCCCGGGCAAAGACAGGCCATTCTGAACACCATCTGGCTGCACGAGGTGGCAGGCATCCACAATGTGGAGGAGAGCTACGCCGCCGTGATGGAAGGCGAGATGGGGCAGGTGGACATGGCCGCGCTGGCGCAGGAGAAATACCAGATGCCGAAATACGCCATCAAGATGGCCACCGGCACAGGCAAGACATGGGTGATGCACGCCCTGGTGCTGTGGCAGATGCTCAATGCCCGCCACCCGGTGTACGGGACGACATCAAACGGAGGCAACCGCTACACACAGCGGTTCCTGCTCATCGCCCCGGGCATCATCGTCTACGAGCGGCTGCTCGACGCCTACCTGGGGAAAATGGAGCATGGGGCGCGGAATGTGGAGAGCTCGGACCTGCACAAATTCCAGGACCTGTTTCTGCCGCCGCAGTACCGCGAGGAGGTATTCAACTTTGTGCAGACCAACACCGTGAGCAAGGAGCAGGGCATCGGACGCAAGGCCACGGGCGAAGGCATGATAGCCATCACCAACTGGCACCTGTTCCTGCAGGGCAGGGCGGAGGATTCTGAAAATTCTGAATATTCGGATTGTTCGGATTATTCTGATTATTCTGATTTGGCAGACAAGTTGTTGCCGTTGCGGCCGGGTGTGGCTGCGGGCAACGCACTGGACATGCTGGACCGGCGTTACCTGCGGGGCACCGAGCTGGAATACCTGCACGACCTGGACAGCCTAATGATTATCAACGACGAAGCCCACCACGTGCACGAGAACGGCACGGACGAGGACGACGTGAAATGGCAGCAGGCCATCGACTACATACTGAAAGAGAAACGGTGCCGCATGCAAGTGGACTTCAGCGCCACCCCCTACGAGCAGCGCGGCAGCGGGCGGCGAGGGCGCAAGGTACACTTCCCCCATATCATGGTCGACTTCGACCTGAAAGAGGCCATGCAGAACGGATTGGTAAAAACCCTCTCGCTCGACCAGCGGCAGGCACTGACCGAGCTGGAAGACCTAGACTACAGCGCCATCCGCGAGGGCAGGAACGTGATAGCCCTCAGCGAGGGGCAGAAGCTGATGCTGCGGGCCGGACTGGAACGCCTCAACCGGCTGCAGGAGGGGTTCGCCAGCCTCAACAAGCATGCCAAGATGATGGTGGTGTGCGAAGACACCAAAGTAACGCCGCTGGTAGAAAACTACCTGTACACACAGGGGCTGCAGGAAGACGAGGTGCTGCGGGTGGACAGCGACGCCAAAGGCAACATGAAAGAGGCGGAATGGCGGAAAGTGAGCGAGCGGTTGAGCAGCATGGACGGCCACGCCACGCCGCGGGTGGTGGTGAGCGTGATGATGCTGCGCGAAGGCTTCGACGTGAACAACATCTGCGTCATCGTCCCCCTGCGCAGCAGCGAGAGCAGCATCCTGCTGGAGCAGGTGGTGGGGCGCGGCCTGCGCCTGATGTGGCGCGAACCGGAATACGCAGAGTCCAAGGCGGAGAACCGGAGACGCCTGCTGGTGGAGAAGCGCGAGCCGCTGAACTACATGGACCTCCTCTTCATCGTGGAGCACCCGCGCTTCCGCCAGTTCTACGACGACCTGGTCAACGGCGGCCTGGCGACCATCGACACCGGCGGCACGGAGACCAACCCGCCGGGCGACATGCTGATGGCCGAACTCAAAGAAGACCACGAACGCTACGACATGGCGTGGCTCAACATCCTGCGCGAGAGCGAGGAACTGCTCTCCCTGCCCATGCCTGAGATGGAGCGGATGGAAACCTTCTCCACCTACACCCTCGACCAGTTGCGCCGCTATCTGGCCACGGACGGCGAGACCTTTGTCAGCCAAGCCGTTGCGATGAAGACCACCTTCGGCAAGTTCAACGTCAAGGCCGACCTCTTCACCGCCGACAGTTACCGGGAATATCTGCAAAAACTGCTCCGAATAACAACCCACCAGCAGGCCAAGGAATTCCCGACCCTGCAGCTGGGCGGCGCAATGCTGCTGCAAACGATGGACCGATATATCCGCACCCGCCTCTTCGGGCAGGCATTCGACCCCTTCGCCGGCAACGACTGGAAGATACTGCTGGCGCAGAACGGCGTGGTTACACAACACATAGTGAGGGAGATGGCCGCCGAACTCTACCGCCTGCTGCAGGCCGTGCTGACCACCGAGGCCGAGGTGGAGGAGAACTGGTTCTCGCGGGTGGAGCGGCTGCCGATGCGCGAGCAATACTCGCTCGAGCTGCGCAAGACCATCTACACGCGGACCGCCTTCCCGAGCCACGGCGGCGGTCTGGAACGGGCATTCATGGAGTTCATCGACAACGACGGCGAGGTGGAGCGATGGCTGAAAATCAGCGAGACACGCCACCGGTTCGCCTGCATCGCCTATATGCGCACCGACGGGCTGCTGGCCACCTACCACCCTGACTTCTTGGTGGAAACAGCCGACAAGGTCTATATGGTAGAGACCAAGGGGCAGGACAAGGTGCGCGACCGCAACGTGCAGCAGAAACGCCGTGCAGCCACTGAATGGTGCGAGAAAATCAACCAACTGCCAGGCGAAAAACGCCGCTGGCGCACCTGGGAGTACATCCTGCTCGGCGAGAACGACTTTTACGGGTTGACCGGCGCCGGCGCCACCTTTGCCGACTTGGCGGCGCGCTGCCGCGTGAGCCGCGCAATGGTGCAGGGCGAGCTGCAGTTTGGCTAGGGCTATTCGTGCCGGAAGTGTGCCGATATCCTGTCGAGGATAGCGAGCACGTCGCTTGGGGTGTTGGCTGCGCCAAGGGCCAGCCTGTGAGGCTTGAAGTTGAAGATGCCTTTGAAATAGTTCCCATAATGGCGGCGAAGGCTGAAGACGGCTGTGCGCTCGCCATAGAAGTCGACGGCCATCTGGAGGTGTCGGCGGCACACTTCCACGCGTTCGGTGATAGTGACTTCGCGTTCGGGCAGGCCGTCGAAGGCGCGGCGGCACTGCTCGAAAATCCACGGATTGCCCACTGCGGCGCGGCCTATCAAGATGCCGTCGACTCCGTAATTCCTCTTGCTATCAACAGCTTGCGCGGCCGAGGTGATGTCGCCGTTGCCGAAAATGGGGATGTGGATGCGCGGATTGGCCTTCACCTGTCCAATCATCGTCCAGTCGGCCTGGCCGCTATACATTTGGGTTTTCGTGCGTCCGTGGATGGAGAGGGCGGTGATGCCAGTATCCTGGAGAGCCTCGGCGAAGTCTGTGATGGGCAGGGTCTCGGAGCTGTAAGCCAGACGGGTCTTCACTGTAACCGGCAATGGGCTGTGGCGCACCATAGCAGAGGTGATCTTCAGCATCCTGGGTACATCCTGCAGTATGCCGCTGCCCGCTCCGCGACCCGCCACCTTGCGCACCGGGCAGCCCCAGTTGATGTCGATGAAGTCGGGCTCGGCCTGCGCCACAACATCCAGACAGCGCAGCAGCTCCTCCTCGTTGGAGCCGAATATCTGTATGCCAATCGGCCGCTGCACCGCGGAAAAACGCATCTTGCGGAAACTCTTCTCTGCATCGCGGTTCAGCGCCTCGCTGGCGATAAATTCGGTGATAAGCACATCGGCACCCCACTCTTTGCACAGTTGTCGGAAGGGCATGTCGGTGATGTCATCCATCGGAGAAAGGACTAGCAAACAGTCTTTTACGGGCAGTTTCAATTCCATATCCAAATGCAAAGATACAACTTTTTCGGAAAATTGTGTATCTTTGCATCACAAATATGACACTATGGAGAAGACAATAAACATTGAGTATCAAGAATATGACGGCATCGGGCAGTTGTCGGCTTCCGACCGGGTTCTGATGCAGTCCGCCATTGAGGCCACGGCGAGTGCCTATGCCCCCTATTCGCATTTCCACGTGGGTGCCGCACTGCGGTTGGCCGATGGCAGCATCGTCCCGGGTGCCAACCAGGAGAACGCCGCCTACCCCTCGGGTCTCTGCGCCGAACGCACGGCCATCTTCGCCGCCTCGGCTCAACGGCCCGAATTGCGCGACTATGAAGCGCTGGCCATCGTGGGGCGCGATGCCGACGGCGCACTCTGTGAGGCCTCGCCCTGCGGCGCCTGCCGCCAGGTGCTGCTTGAATACGAGCAGGCGCAAGGACATCCCCTGCGCCTGCTGTGTTACCTGGCCGATGGCCGTGTACGGGTGCTGCCCTCCGTGGCCACCCTTATGCCCTTCGCCTTCGGGTTCTAGAAATTCTTTCTCATGGTGTCTATTTTGTAATCATAAAGGTTTATTTAAAACAAAACTATACCCTATGCCGAAACTGAATGGGCAGTATGACCTTAATTCCGCCTCTGGTCCCGGTCCGTACCCCCAATGGTTCCTGTAGGGCAGTTCGTGGTCGTCGCGCAAATGTAGTCCACTCGCCACATTCAGGTATATCCTGCTACGTCCGGTGAAAGGGAACACGACCGTCAGCGGGAAAAGTAGATTGATGCCATAGGTTTGTCCGATGTCTGGGTTGTGCATGGTGATGCCGTTGGAGGTATAGTCATACCGTGTAATCCAACCCCACTCGACGGCGGGACCTAGCACGATATGCACCCTATCGCGCTTCAGAATGAAGATTTGCAGCGACAGCGCCATACGCAAGTAGTCGACATCAAAAGCGGCTCCGGAATACTCGTAGCCCAGGTAGTCGCGTTCCAGCGCGAGCCTCCATTTCACGATTTTGCTCTCGGCGGCGATAGCGATGTTCCATTGGTGGTGATGGAAATAGTCATAGCCGTTGTTCATCCACGGATATTGTACCGCATAACCTTGCAAATCGGAAAAACTGCTAACCTCAGTTGAGTATGGAATATAATAAGAATTCATTACTGTCGCACTTGGGATAAGGAAATTATAACCAGCTTCGACCGAAAGATGAAACTCTTTGATGAAAGCGGAAAGAGAATCGAAAGTGCTCTGAGAAAAAACACTCCAGGAACATAACATTAACGCCGTTATTATGACATGCCGTTTCATTTCTTTACAATTTTGTTTTTTGCATAATGATTTTTTTTGTTTGTTATGTAAGGGCAGGGATTTGTTTTCCTTTCCCTTACTCGTGTATAAACGTTTTGGAACTTACTTGCATCAAAAAGGTTTTGAAAAAGCATCCAGGAATATTGACTCAATAATGAAACGATTACGCTGGCAAACCTATCTGAAGCCGTATTGGAATGATAGATTTATGCTAAACGTCCTCTCTCGGGGAAAACTATACCTCCATCCTGCCCCTGCCGCTCCAGATTCATACGACACGATACACCTGAATCCAAGGTTCTCCTTATATGCGTATCCTAAAATGAATTGCGGGCAAAGGAGGGGCATCATACTGTTGCCCATATCATCCAGTTCCTCTTCTACTGTGCGTCCCGAGGGTTTCGGCTGTGGCAATTGGCTTCTATCTATTGACCAGTCGTATATCTTCACAAAAGCAAGTGAGAATGCTCCTCCCACAAACCACTTCGGTGTCAACGCATAGTCGTACTCCACCCCTACCTTTGCACCCCAGTATCGCTTCGTTATCGTGGTCGCATAGTCGAACACTCTGCGCCCCTGCTGCTGAGCGCCTTGGAATGTGGTGCTGATGGCATCGGTTGTCAGGCTGACGCGCGGGGTGATTGTCCCGCGCGTTTTGTGGCTCATTTCGAGGCCCACCCCCACTGCAGCGCGTCCGGTCGGCCTCCACTCGGAACCCTGCTGACCGAATGCCACCATATTGCTGCCTACCGCCAGTGAAATAACAGGCCGCTTCCTGAATGATAGGGGATGTTGCTGGGCACACACGTCTATCCACGCAAATAGAAATGTAACTATAAGTATTTGTTTCATGGTACAATTATTGTTTTTGAAAAATTTCCCCCTTTTCCCTCGACAATCATTGTATATACACCAGTAGGTAGATTTATTCCCAATTTGTATTCTTGCCTGTCTCCCACTTTTAATTCATACATCTTGCATCCTACAGAGTTCAGTATTATTAGCTTTTCCATGGATTCCCAACAGGTACCCAACTGCACCCAATATGGCCCGTTCCCTGGATTTGGACTCACCGTTACTTTGCTTTCCAAGACCATATATTCACTTTCTGTTGTGGAAAGTCCCCATCCGTCGTCTTCTTGATCCAAATCAGAAATGAAAGCATTGTTTCTGTGAGCATCTTGAACAATATAAATATCCACATCTGCTCCACGGGAAAGTTCCGTTTCTGGTGCAATGGCTACTTCATTGCTTGCTATTATCTTTAAACTATTATGTTCGGGTATCATAAATGGAGACTCGTCCCCTCCAACAAATATGCTTCCCCCTAAAAAACAGTTTACACCCGAATCCGAGTTATTGTTAACTGTCATGGTTCTGGATGGACTGATTTTCTTGTATATTCTTATATAGTCTACATCCATCGAACTTGGGAAAATCGTTTCGTGATTTGGAGGTCCACAATAATGGCCATCAGATATTGCTAAATTGAGGATTACCGACATGGGTTTTTTAGGAAATCTTACTAAGTCAAATGCCCAGTGAGCATTAATAAGATTGTGGCAGTCAGTTAATGTTCTACCCATTCGATCACGGTATCTAAAAACCGTAAGAACTTCTTGTCCATCAATTCTATAGACCAATTTTAGTTCATCCCACTCAACTGAATATACGTGGTAATCGTCAGAAAATGGATCGTTCATTGTTATGTCACTAGAACAGCTTATAGAGCCATTGCTAGTCCATTTATGGGCATTAAAGTTACACTCTTGTGTGTTTTCGCCCGCGAACTCAAATATATCAAGTTCATACGTATTTCCAAAAAGCCAAAAAGCTGGCCACAATCCCTTTCCTTTTGGTATCTTACACTTCACTTCAAACAATCCATATTTGTACTTTGCTCTTGTTTGTATCCAGCCAGATGAGTACTGAAAAAACTTATCCTCCTGATACGGGGAGCCATCTTCTTCGAAACGCCATACGGGATACATTCCTGGATCCTCCTTGGCCACCAAATGCAACTCTCCGTTTTCCACAATAATATTCTCATCTTTGTAATATTGCAACTCCTCATCTCCATGCTCTCTGTTCCACCCATCTATACAGGTGTGCCAAATATCAGTGTTTATTCTTTCACCATCAAACTGATCCTCGAAAACCAAAACCCATTCCCCATGTTCAAAATCATTACAGTCTCTACCTCCAACATTCGCCCATGACTGAGTTCTGCAACCTTCGCTTTGATACAAGAATTGGTCTAATAACTGTGATTTGATGTCATTGTGAGAAACCAAACCAACAGAAAAAAATACCAGAAAATAAAAGACAGACTTTTTCATTGTATCCTTTTTATTTGCTCCGACTTCAGTTCATCGATCTGCTTCTGTAGGTCGATGATGTAGAGGGTGAGTTCTTCGACCTTCTGCAGCAGCACCTTGTTCATCTCGCCCAGGTCGGCACCCTCGGCCTCCACCTCCTCGGTCGACGGAACGCCCGGCAGGTGGCTGTGCTCGCGCACGTAGCGCTCCACCTCGCCCAGCGGCGCCAGGCGGTAGCCCTCGCCGAAGACATAGTCCGGCCAGTCGGTCAGCGTTACCCGCAGCCGCTTCACCTTGAGGTTGCCCTGGTTGTCGCACTCGAAGCCGTGCCCCACCGCCAAGCCGCCGTAGACGGAGGTGCCTATGCGCAGGCCAGCGAGGAAACGGCCAGCAGCGCCAGCGCAAGAATGCTTTTCTTTGTGAAATTGTTATGTTTCATATTACTGTTCTTTAAATGATTGTTCTTTACAAATGTTGCCAAGTTGATTTATTGAAGGGTATAATGGTTCATGGAATCCCCTAAAGAGTGCCTGAAGAAACTTACCTCATAACGTTCTTCAAAGATGACAATAGGAGTCTTCGTCATCAGGCTAGCCCTGTTTGAGTACCCTCCCTTTGATTTTTATCACCTTTTTGGGCTGGTTCTGTGCGTTAGATACCACGACCAGTGTCTTGCGGAAACTGCCGATGTTGGAGGTGTTGTATTCCACCGCGATTTTTCCAGACTTGCCCGGTGCCAGGGGCTTCTGCGGATACTCTGCGGTGGTGCAACCGCAGGAAGAGGAAATGTGGTCTATCACAAGCGGTTGGTCGCCGGAATTCCTTATTAAGAAGATACAACGTCCGTCGTCGCCCTCGTTTATTGTACCGTAGTCGTGCTCCTCTTTGTCCACCTCAATGACGGGGCCTTTGGGGGGCGTCGTTCTCTTTGTTTGGGGTTTGCGGACGCGTTCATACTCCCGCTTGGCTTTCAGCAGGGTGTCGGTGATGTTCTTGGTATAGCCGTGGAAAACCAGCTCCCGGTTGGGAGCGAAAAGGTAATAGGTCGGGTAGACATTCACCTGCAGCAGCTGCATCCCACGGGCTGCATACATGATGTCTGGGGCTTGGAAGTGCTGTGCGTGGTTCAAAAACTTTTCTGTGAGGCCACCTTTGGAGTTGATGCAGAACAGACGGATTCCTTCGTGTTCCAGTCGACGATAGCCCAGCGAGTCCTTCTCTTTCTGCAACCCCCGCCAAAACTCCGCACAGGGACGGCAGCCATAGGACCAAAAGTCCAGCAGAATCCATCCTTCCACATCCCTCAACAGGACACTGTCCCCCAATGCGTTCACCATCGGGAAATCGAGGACTTCGTCCGTCATTAGGGTATTGTCTGTCCCTTTCCCGATTACCGAAGGGGCTGTCTCTTTCGTGAAATCGTATACGGCGTAATCCCTGTAGAGGGGGTTCCCCTTGCTAAACAATGACAAATCGAGGTCTCGCAAGGAGGTCTCGATGTCCTTGAATTCATAAACCACGTATCTTCCGCTGCAGTCGGCAGTTTGAGCCACAATTACTTTGTCCACCCAGTGCGTCTCGTCGTTGCAGTAGTGCCAGATATAGTCTTTCTTCGGAATATCGTACTCCTGCGTCTCTTCATTAAATAGAAAACTCACCTGCTGCGAAGTCCTCACAATGTGGTATGCCGTCCCGTCAATGGATGTGTCGGTTACGTTGTCAATATCCCCTCTTAACACCGTCTGGCCCGGGCGGAAATAAATGGGGACATAACGGAGCAAATCCCACGAGTAAGTCTCCCGGATGTAGTAGTAACGGTTCATTCCGGCTGTCTCGTATTCTTTCGGCCCATACGAAACATTGGCATATTTGTTTTCAATCAGCCAAATGGAATCGTCGGTTACGTGCAGAAGTGTGGAATCCAGCTCGTTCTTGTAAAAATGAGATGTGTCAGCCCACACCGAGGCCGTCCAGCAGTTCAGGGACAGCTGATCTCCAGAGGGTATGTAATAATTCAACGTGAAACGAATCTCTTTTGCAGACCGGAAATTGTGGGATGCAAATTGCTCCCAATAATCCTGGGCAGCAGTTTGGGACTTGACACAACTTGCTGAAGCGGCAAAAAGGACAACAAACAAGGTTCTTGTAATCTGTTTCATAGCGCAGGGATTTCAAACAGAGCCGGCACCTGTGGAAAAAAAACACAGGCACCGGCCATTTTTTTTAAATGAAATTTATTGCCTTGCTGATTATTACCACTTCAGGCATTGTAAATGTCTCTTTTTGACAGTTGCCATTTTGTGAACTCATGCATTTGCATGTTGTACAACAATACATGCCGCCATGTTCCAGAAGTTCGCAAGCGCCGGGTTCATTAGCGCAGCAGCCGCTACCGATGCATTTCTGGTTGGGGAGTTCGATGTTTTCTTTCTGGCAGCCCACGGCCGCCATGCCCAGCACTGCCAGCAGTGCAACTGTTTTGATGGGTTGTTTCATTGT
>CACZLT010000035.1 GCA_902782185.1 uncultured Bacteroidota bacterium
GTCGGCGGCGGCGGGGTGGCCGTTGTCGGCGGCGAGGGTGAGCCAGCGCTTGGCCTCTTTCTTGTTTTTCTTGACGCCTTCGCCGGTGTGGTACATCAGGCCCACGTTGTAGCAGTCGCCCAAATGTCCCAAGGACATGCCGTGACCCAGCCGTGCAGCCTCCTGCAGGTAGGGGATGGCGGCGGCGGTGTCGACAGAGGTGCCGATGCCGTGCAGGTGCATGTTGGCCATGGCAATCGTGGCAATCTGGTTGTCGCCCCCCAGACGGTAGGCGCGGTCGACGAGCGCGAAGGCAGAGTCGTAGTTCTGCGCCACGAACTCGCCTTTGAGGTAGAAGTCGGCCAGCCAGGCATAGCCGTCGCTGACGCGGTGGTCGCCGGCCTGGCGGTAGAGGTGGAGCGCGCGGGCGGTGTCCTTGGGGGTGCCGAATCCCTGGTCGAGTGCGAGAGCGGTCTGCAGCATAGCCATGCTGTCGCCGTCGGCAGCCAGCTGGCTGAAGATGGCAAAGGCGCTGTCCTCCTTGTCCTCGATACCGATACTGCGGCTGTAGCAGAAGGCAAGCCAGTAGCGCCGTCGCGGTTGCCGGCGGCAGCCGAGCGGCGCAGGAGGCCGATGCCCTTGGCCAGGGCGGCTTCGGCATCGCCGGCCTTGGCCTGCTTTTTCAGCTGCTTGACGTCTTGCGCGCCGGCCACCAAAGGGAGCATGGCGAGGGCAAAAAGTAGTATTCTCTTCATCATAAATGTCATCATTTGGGAAATGCAAAGGTACAAAAAATTCACCAAACGACGGAAACAATATTCTTGCCCCCTATATATAATTCATTGATAAACAACAATATAATATAGGCCGAAAAAAGAATCACCATTTTTGGGTATTGTGGGGTTTGGGAAACGGATGTACTTTTGCAGCCGAAATGGAACAACAAATGTTTTAAGATACAACGTCCTTTAGGATTAATAGCAACCGAGGGTCCCTGTCTTGGGACCCTCATTGTTTCACCGCCATGTAGCGGCGGCAGACACCGAAGGTGTATTTGTGGTGGGTGATGTGGTCGAAACCGCAGCGTTGGAGTATGGCGGTCAGCGCGGAGCCCTTGGGGAAGCGCTCGATGGAGGCCGGGAGGTAGGTGTAAGCCTGCCGGTTGCCGGCCAGGAGGTGGCCGAGGAGGGGGATGATACGGCGGGCGTAGAGGTGGTAGAGCGGGCGGACAAGGGGACTGTCGGGCGTGGCCATCTCGAGGAGCAGCAGGCGTCCACCAGGCTTGAGGACGCGAAACATTTCACAAAGTCCCTGCTCGAGGTGCACGAAGTTGCGGATGCCGAAGGCGCAGGTTACGGTGTCGAAGGTGGCGTCGGAGAACGGCAGGTGCTCGGCGTCGGCCAATTGAAAATTGAAAATTGAAAATTGAAAATTTGCTGCCGCGGCCTTTTGCCGGGCAATGGCGAGCATCTCCTGGCTGAGGTCCACACCGGTAACAGTGCATCCCTGCCTGGCCAGTTCCACCATCATGTCGCCGGTGCCGCAGGCCACGTCCAAAGCGGAAAGTGGACAGTGGGGAGAGGAAAGTTGGTGGACGGCATGGCGGCGCCAGCGGCGGTCGAGGCCGAGGGTCATGATGCGGTTGAGGCGGTCGTAGTCGCGCGCTATCTTGTCGAAATCATAGGCCATAGCGAGCCCAGGTGAAGAGGACGGCGACGAGGAAGGTGGAGACCACCAGGAGCGGCAGCGCGGGGTCGAGGGCCTTGCCGCTACGGGTGCGCACCATGTAGAGGTGCCAAATCAATAACGGCCAGGCGAAGAAGGTGCGCGGCTCGGTGATGAAGCAGAGCATGCCGCCCACCACCAGCGCGAACTGGTAAATCTTGGCCCACTTCTCCCCTATCCTCAACGGCACGGTGCGGCGGAGCCCTTCGTCGGTGGACATGTCGCGCACGTTGTTCACATTCAGCACGCCCACACTCAGCAGGCCCATGCCGACGGCGGGAGGCACCATCGCCCAGTCGAGAGTATGGGTGGTTACGAAGTAGCTGCCCAGTACGCTGGTGAGGCCGAAGAAGATGAAGACAGAGATGTCGCCCCAGCCACGGTAGCCATAGGGCTTTTTCCCCAGTGTGTAGTGGGTGGCGGCCCAGATGGCCAAGGCTCCGAGGGCTAGCAAGCCGAAAAATTGAAAATTGAAAATTGAAAATTGAAACGAGAAGAGGAGCATCGCCAGGCCGAAGAGGGCGCAGAGGACGACGATGACGTTGAGGGCGGTGAACATCTGCTTCTCGGTGAGGCCGTGCTCCATGCCGTAGCGCGGGCCTACACGCTCCTCGTCGACGCCGCTGATGTGGTCGCCGAGCTCGTTGCCGAGGTTGGTGAGAATCTGCAGGCAGGCGGTGGTGAGGAAGAGGAAGACGAGCGTCCAGGGGCTGCAGTGGCCATGGGAATAGCCAATAAGGCCGCCGAGGATGACTCCCGCCAGGGAGAGCAGGAGGGTGCGCAGGCGCATGGACTCGATAAGGGCGGAGATATTCATGACTTGAGGGCAATCTGGAGTTCGTCGAGCTGTTCGGGGGCGATGGGGCTGGGGCTGCCGGACATCACGTCGCGGCCGGCGTTGTTCTTGGGGAAGGCGATGAAGTCGCGGATGCTGTCGGCACCGGAGAAGACGGAGCAGAGGCGGTCGAAACCGAAGGCGAGGCCGGCGTGGGGCGGAGCGCCATAGGTGAAGGCGTCCATGAGGAAGCCGAACTGCTCGGCGGCCGTCTCGTCGGTGAATCCGAGGGTGTGGAACATCTGGTTCTGCAGCGCGCGGTCGTGGATACGGATGGAGCCGCCGCCGACCTCGGAGCCGTTGAGCACCATGTCGTAGGCGTTGGCGCGGATGTCGCCCCAGCGGCTGGGGTCGGCGAGGAGGTCCCACTCCAGCAGCGGGAAGTCGACCACCCAGAGGGGGGCGAACTTGTGCGGGTCGCGCAGGCCGAGCTGCTGACCCACCTCGAGGCGCAGGGCGCAGAGCTGGGTACGGGTTTTCATGGCGGGGCCGCAAAGGAGGAGCATCAGGTCGCCGGGCTTGGCTCCCATGCGGTCGGCGATAGCCTTCAGCGCGTCGGCGTCATAGAACTTGTCGACGGAGGACTTCAGCGTGCCGTCGGCGTTGTACTTGATGTAGACCATGCCGCCGGCACCCACCTGCGGGCGCTTGACAAAGTCGGTGAGCGCGTCGAGCTGCTTGCGGGTGTATTCCGCACAGCCCTCGGCCACGATGCCGACGACGAGTTCGCTGCTGTCGAAGAGGCCGAATCCGCGGCCACAGACCACGTCGGTAACCTCCTGGAACTCCATGCCGAAGCGCATGTCGGGCTTGTCGGAGCCGAAGCGGCGCATGGCCTCGTGCCAGGTGATGCGCGGGAACTGCTCAAACTTGACACCCTTCAGCTCCAGCAGCAGGTGCTTGATAAGCCCCTCGAACATCTGCAGCACATCCTCCTGGTCGACGAAGCTCATCTCGCAGTCAATCTGCGTGAACTCGGGCTGGCGGTCGGCGCGCAAGTCCTCGTCGCGGAAGCAGCGCACAATCTGGAAGTAGCGATCCATGCCGGAGACCATGAGCAGCTGCTTGTACTGCTGTGGCGACTGCGGCAGGGCGTAGAACTCGCCCGGGTTCATGCGGGAAGGCACCACGAAGTCGCGCGCCCCCTCGGGTGTGCTCTTGATGAGCATGGGAGTCTCAATCTCCAGGAAGTCCCTGTCGGAAAGGTAGTTGCGAACCAGCATGGCCATGCGGTGGCGCAACTCGAGGTTCTGGCGCACCGGGTTGCGGCGGATGTCGAGGTAGCGGTAGCGCATGCGGAGGTCGTCGCCTCCGTCGCTCTGGTCCTCGATGGTGAAGGGAGGAGTCTTGGCCTCGTTGAGCACCTTGAGTTCCAGCACTTCGATCTCGATTTCGCCGGTGGGAATCTTCGTATTCTTCGAGCTGCGCTCGATGACCTTGCCGGTGGCCTGCACCACGTATTCGCGCCCCAGGCGGCGGGCCTGCTCGCAGAGCGCCGCATCGGTCTCCATGTTGAACGCCAACTGCGTGATGCCGTAGCGGTCGCGCAAATCCACGAAAGTCATGCCGCCCAGGTCGCGCGAACGCTGCACCCAGCCGGCCAAAGTAACGGTCTGACCCAGATTGGCGAGACGCAACTCGCCGCAAGTATTTGTCCTATACATAGATAAATTGTTTTTTTATTGCTCGATACGAGGTGCAAAAATACGAAAAAATCCTCACCCGCAACAAATAAATCCGACTATATTATAAAAATGTTGTATATTTGCAAGTTAAAATTCATCTGTTATGCAGTTCAAAGACATTGTAGGACAGCAAGATATAGCCGACCGCCTGGCTGCGGCCATCGACAGCGGGCGCGTAAGCCACGCCCAAATGCTGCTTGGCGACACCCCGGAGGCCCTGCCGATGGCGTTGGCCTACCTGCAATACCTGTGCTGCACCGACCGGCGGCACGAGGACGGCCACGCCGACTCGTGCGGCCAGTGCCCCAACTGCAAGAAAATCGGCCAGCTGATGCACCCCGACCTGCACCTCGTCTTCCCCAACCCGCCCAACGGATCGAACACCGTCTCCGCCGCCGACTACCAAAAGGAATACCACGACTTCCTGCTGGAGAAGGGGGCCGCCGGCTCGCTCGAGGAATGGCACGCCTTTCTCGGCACCGACATCAAGACCTCGATGATCCGCGAGCGCGACGCGGCACACATCGTCGAGGTGCTCAACCTCAAGCCCTACGAAGGCGGCTGGCGCATGCTGGTCGTCTGGAAGCCCACGGCCATGAACCCCTCGGCCGCCAACGAGCTGCTGAAGACCCTGGAGGAGCCCCTGCCCGGGACGATCATCCTGCTGGTGGACGACAGCGACGAAGGGCTGCTGCCCACCATCCGCAGCCGAGTGCAGACCACCCGCCTCCGCCCCCCGCAGACGGAGCGCAAGGCCGAGGAGACAGCCCTGTTCGCCCCACTCATCGTGGGCTGGCTGCGCTTGCTCTTCAAACTGAAGATGAAGGAGCTGGCCGCGCAGGTGGACAAGATGGCCGCCCTGAACCGCCAGCAGCAGAAGCAGCTGGTGATGTACGCCTCGTCGCTCATGCGCGAGTGCTTCCTCTGCACCGCCGCCGGACGGCCCTGCCACCTCGGCTCGGGCGACGAGAAGTTCGACAGCCAGTTCCCCAAGATGATTACCGTCAACAACATAGAAACCATCGAAGGCATCCTTGACGAGGCCCTGTTCGCCCTCGAGCGCAACGCCAACGCCAAGATAGCGCTCATGGAACTGTCGTTCCGCATGAGCAAAGCCCTCAAAAAAAGATAACCCACACCCCATGAAAGAAGAACCGAAAAAGATAGCCCCCGAGGAGAAACCCCTCACCCCCGGCACCGCCGACCCGATACCCGACAACGTGGAAGAGGCCGCCACCGCGGCCGACATCGAAGCCTTCATGCGCGAGCGCCGCAAGGCCCGCCTGGAAAAGCAGCGCGAGGAGAAGCCCAACCCCGAGGTGGAGGTGTACATGAACGAGGAGAACCTGACAGACCCCTACCTCGATCCCGACCCCGACATCCCGTGGCCCAAGTACGAGGAGCACATCTTCCTCTCGCGCGGCTGCCGCCGCAAGCCCGAGTGCTACAAGCCCGTATGCCGATGCGAGTGCCAGAGCTGCTCGAAGGTAACCTCCACCAACTGGATGGCCGGCATCCGCCAGCCCACGGACAATCCCTTCGACTGCGTGGAGGTGCGCTTCAAGAACAACCACAAAGACTTCTACCGCCTGCCCGACGGCCTGAACGTCAGCGAGGGCGACGTGGTGGCCGTCGAGGGACAGCCCGGGCACGACGTGGGCATCGTCAGCCTCACCGGCGAGCTCTGCCGCCTGCAGATGCGCAAACGCCGCCTCGACCCCGAGTCGGAAACCATCCGCAAACTCTTCCGCCGCGCCAAGGACAGCGACCTGGACCGCTGGGTGGAAGCCCTCAAGGACGAGCAGACCGCCCTGCTGCGCACCCGCCGCATCGTGGCCGACATTGGCCTCGACATGAAGGTGAACGACATCGAGTTCCAAGGCGACCACTCGAAGGCCATCTTCTACTACACCGCCGACGCCCGCGTGGACTTCCGCCAGCTCATCAAGATACTGGCCGAGGAATTCCACATGCGCGTGGAGATGAAGCAGATAGGCGTACGCCAGGAGGCCGGCAAGGTGGGCGGCATAGGCACCTGCGGCCGCGAACTGTGCTGCAGCACCTGGCTCACCACCTTCAAGAGCGTAACCACCTCGTCGGCCAAAACCCAGCAGATACTGCCCAACCCGCAGAAACTGGCCGGCCAGTGCGGCAAACTCAAATGCTGCCTCAACTTCGAGTACGAGGTCTACGCCGACGCCCTCAAACAGTTCCCCCCCGCCACGGCCATCCGCTTCAAGAAAGGACTCGCCCTTTACAAAAAGACCGACGTCTTCCGCGGCATCATGTGGTACGCCTACGAAGGCGAGAACAACCTCATGGCCGTCAAGGCCGAGGACGTGAAGAAAATCATCGACCTCAACCGCCAGCAGCAATACCCCGAACGGCTCGAGGACTACCAAGTCGAACTCATGTCCACCTCCGCCCTCGCCCAGGAGAGCACCAACGAGGAGGTGGAACGCGAACTGATGCGCCTGGCCGAGGGCGGCAACGGCGTGGTGGGCGAGGAAGCCCCCCCCCGCAAGAACGAAAACAAACCCCGCCCCAACCGCCCCAGCAAAAAGAACAACCCCCAAGCACCCCAACAACAGCCGAACCGACAGAAAACCAACAACAAACCCAAACGCAACGACCAACCCCGCCGCAGCGGAAACAACCGCGACCGTCGCAACTAGAACGCCAATGACACACTATTGTCTCATATCGCACCAGAGTTTATGTATTCATTAAGAGAGTACCTAGAGAGTACCTACCGAGTACCTGGCCACCCCACCCCACCCCGCATGAAACGACACACCCTATACCTCGCCGCCACCCTCCTGCTCGCCACCCTCGCCTCGTGCAGCACCGACGTGTTCTACTCCGAATACGCCCAAGTCGACGAGCACGGCTGGCTGCCGTCCGACAGCGTGTGCTTCGACGTGCAGGTGGACGACACCCTCCACCCCTACCACTTCCTGGTCGAAGTGCGCAACACCGCCGACTACCCCTACAGCAACACCTTCCTCTTCCTCGGCACCACCTTCCCCGACGGCAGCGTCTCGCGCGACACCCTCGAACTGCCCCTGGCCGCCCCCGACGGCCAATGGTACGGCAAACGCACCGGCCGCTACATCGACACCCGCTGCCACTTCCGCCGCAACGCCCGCTTCCCCATGCCCGGCACCTACCGCTTCGCCTTCACCCACGGCATGCGCGACAGCGCCATCACCGACCTCCGCAACATAGGTCTCCGCATCGAACACACCAAAACCAGATAACATGGCCAAGAAACCCACAAGCAAACCACGCCCGCGCCACATCAAAACCCTCTGGCTCTCCTTCGGAATCCTCTGGGCTGCCATCCTCCTTTTCTTCACCCTCCTCTCCCTCGGATGGCTCGGCTTCATGCCCTCCTTCGAGGAACTCGAGAACCCCCGCAGCCTCCAAGCCTCCGAAGTCATCAGCGAAGACGGGCAAACCCTCGGCTATATCGGCCTCGAAAACCGCTCCAATGTAACCTACGACCAACTCTCCCCCAACCTCGTCAACGCCCTCATCGCCACCGAGGACGCCCGCTTCCACCACCACTCCGGCATCGACCTCCGCAGCCTCGGACGCGTACTCTTCAAGACCGTCTTCGCCCGCCAGCGCTCCTCCGGCGGCGGCTCCACCATCACCCAGCAGCTGGCCAAGAACCTCTTCCCCCGCGAACACAAGAGCAAACTGGGCACCGTCTTCTCCAAATTCAAGGAATGGGTGGTCGCCGTCAAACTGGAACACAACTACTCCAAGCAGGAAATCCTCGCCATGTACCTCAATACCGTGGACTTCGGCAGCAACGCCTACGGCATCAAGACCGCCAGCAAGACCTTCTTCGACAAGGTACCCTCGGAACTCGACGTGGACGAGGCCGCCATACTCGTCGGCCTGCTCAAGGCACCCTCCACCTACAGCCCCATACGCCACCCGGAGAACGCCCTCGACCGCCGCAATACCGTCCTCTCGCAGATGAACCGCTACGACTACCTCTCCGACGAGGACCTGGCCAATTACCGGGAGAAACCCATAGACATGAGCCGCTACTCGCCCCAGAGCCACAACGACGGCCTGGCCACCTACCTGCGCGAATACCTCCGCACCTACATGAAGGACTGGTGCAAGCACCACCGCAAGCCCAACGGCGAGTACTACAACGTGCACAAGGACGGCTTGAAAATCTATACCACCATCGACAGCCGTATGCAACGTTACGCCGAGCAGGCTGTACGCGAACACTTCAGCAAAGAGATACAGCCCGCCTTCGAGCGCGAGCTGAAGAGCCGCAAGGGCAACCCGTTCTGCGACATAACCAAGGAGCAGGAGGAGAAGTTCCTCACCCAGGCCATGAAGCAAAGCGACCGCTACCATGCATTGAAGGCTGCCGGCATGAGCCAGAAAGAGATCCGAGCGGCCTTCGACCAGAAGGTGAGTATGCGGGTGTTCAGCTGGAAGGGCATCAAGGACACCACGATGACGCCGTGGGACTCGCTGCTCTATTGCAAGAAGTTCCTCAACGCAGGCATGATGAGTGTCGAACCAGGCACAGGCTATGTGCGCGCCTATGTGGGCGGCATCAACTACCGGTACTTCAAGTATGACAACGTGCAGAGCCACCGCCAGGTGGGTTCTACCTTCAAGCCCTTTGTCTACACCATGGCACTGCAAGACCTGGGTATGTACCCCTGCACGGAGGTACCCAACTCGGAGGTATGCTTCGAGGTGTGGGGACAGCCCGACTGGTGCCCGAAGAACTCAAGCCACGAGCGCGAGGGCGAGATGGTAACCCTGAAGTGGGCCCTGGCGCACTCCATCAACTGGGTGTCGGCCTACCTGATGAAGCAGGGCTCGCCGGAGCAGGTTATCAACATAGCACGCAAGATGGGCGTACGCAGCCCCATCGACGCGGTGCCGGCCATCGCGGTGGGAACACCGGAAATCACGGTGTACGAGATGGCGGGTGCCATGGCGACCTTCGCCAACAAGGGCGAGTATGTGGAGCCCATCTTTGTGAGCCGCATCGAGGACAGCAAGGGGATGGTGCTGGAGCGCTTCACCGCCAAGCGGAGCCAGGCGCTGAACGAGGCCACGGCATACATGATGCTCGAGCTGATGAAGGGTGTGGTGCAGACCGGCACGGGCTCGCGGCTCAACTACCGGTACGGGCTGAACAAGTACACAACCAACATAGCAGGCAAGACGGGCACCACGCAGAACAACTCGGACTGCTGGTTCGTGGGCATCACACCGCGGCTGGCGACGGCCGTGTGGACAGGCGGCGAACTGCGCAGCATCCACTTCCGCAACATGACCTACGGCCAGGGAGCGGCGATGGCGCTGCCGATATTCGGCCTGTATATGAAGAAAATCTACGAGGACCCAAGCATCAAATTCTACCGCGGCGACTTCGACCGCCCCAATGTCCCCATCGAGATGGACTGCTCGAACTTCCAGCAGGAGATCGAGAAGGAAGACTTCGAGTGGGATTTTTGACCTGCAGGCGGCAGGGGTTCTCTAGGTACTCCCTAGATACTCTCTTAATGAATACATAAACTCTGGCGCGATATGGCGCGATATGAGACCATTGAATGGGAAATCAGGATGGACAATAAGACTAATCTTCTGGGAATGACATTGTTGCAGTTACACGAACTGTGCGCCGCCGAGGGGTTTCCGAAGTTCGCGGCCAAGCAGTTGTGCGACTGGCTGTACAAAAAGCGCGTGGAGAGCATCGACGCGATGACCAACCTCTCGCTGACCCAGCGCGCCCGGCTGAACGAGGTGGCCTGCATCGGGCGCGAGACACCGGTGCGCTGCCAGGTGTCGAAAGACGGCACGAAGAAATACCTCTTTCCTGTTCGGAGAGCGGAGAGCGGAGAGCGGAGTTGCATCGAGGCCGTATATATCCCGGAAACCAAAAGCTCCGACCTCGCGCGCGCCACGCTGTGCGTCAGTTGCCAGGTGGGCTGCAAGATGGGCTGCCACTTCTGCGTAACCGGCCAGCAGGGCTTCCACGGGAACCTCTCGGCGGGCGACATCCTGAACCAACTTTTCTCCATCCCCGAGTTCGAAAGCCTTACCAACGTGGTCTTTATGGGCATGGGCGAGCCGATGGACAACCTCGACGCGGTGCTGGCGGCCTGCTCGGTACTGACATCGGACTGGGGTCTCGGATGGAGCCCCAAGCGCATCACCGTCAGCACCGTGGGCATCCTGCCGGGCATGAAGCGGTTCCTCGACGAGAGCCAGTGCCACCTAGCGGTGAGCCTCCACAACCCCGTGCCGCAGGAGCGGCAGGCCATGATGCCGGTGCAGAAAGTCTACCCGCTGGCCGAGGTGCTGGCACTGCTACGCCAATACGACTGGGGTGGCCAGCGGCGCCTCTCGTTCGAGTACACGATGTTTCGCGGCGAGAACGACGACCTGGCCCATGCCGCTAAACTGGCCGAGGCGCTGAAAGGACTGGAATGCAGGGTGAACCTGATTCGTTTCCACGAGTCGGACGAGGCTCCCTACAAGACATCCATGCCGTCGACCATCGCGGCCTTCCAGAGCTACCTGAACCGCCACGGCATCACCTGCACCCTCCGCGCTTCACGCGGGCAGGACATTGACGCCGCCTGCGGATTGCTCGCAGGGCAAAAAGAATAACCGCCCATCCGAGGCTGACGCCCAGCACGTTGGCCGCCATGTCGTTCACGTCGAACTTGCGGAACGGAAGCACGTACTGCACACTCTCGCAGAGCAGAGCCAGTGCGATGCCCATGAGCCACACCAGCCAGCGGTGGCGAGAGAGATCCATGAAGTAGAAGGTGAGCGGGATGAATACGGTGGCATGCAGCAGGTGGTCGGCGCGGAGGCCGAAGATGTAGTTGTCCAGCACAACACCCACACCATTGAGGGGTGCCCACATGAGGAAAAACAGGGCGAAGAGGTAGACGGGTCGCAGCTGGTGGCGTCCCTTGCGGCCCAGCCAGCGGATGGCGAAGTTCTTCCACCGCTTGCGGCGCAACGCTTGGCGTGTAACTGCCTCCCACTGCGGGCTGCCCACGTCGCCCAGCCGGTCCACATGCACCAGCACCGCCAGCACATCCTCGCGGACTGAATGCTCCACGCCATAGCAATTGTCGCCCTGCATCGTGAAGCGACCGCCGTGTATGTCGATGACGCGGTGCACCTTGTACATGCCCGCATGGCGGAACAGCACGATGTCGCCCACTTGGGGCTGGCGCGCGCTGACGGGTGCGAAGGTGAGTTTGTCGCTGGGATGGAGGGTGGGAAGCATACTGGATCCCCCGAACGAGAGGACTACCTTCTCGCCCGCGGCCAAAGTCTCCTCCGCTGCGACGAAATACTGGCGGTAGAGTTCGGTGTCCTGCTTCATCACGATGGTCTTGTTCATAGGCTACCGAAAATGGTGTCGTGGCTCAGGCGCGCGGCCCCCTCGTCGGGCAGGCAGCCCAGGCGATAGGCCGGCACATGGCCGATGATGTGTGAGATGAAGTCGCACAGCAAGTCCATCGACCGCTCGTCCTTGGCAAACGAGGGCGGGCACGAGGGATGGAGTGCGGCGAACGCCTCGATGGTGCCCAGGCGGCGGATGCTGTTCTCCGGCCGCTGCTCCAGCCGCAGCAAGGCGGCAATGGGGTAGCGCTCCGGACGGTAGCAGTGGGTCTTGCCGCTCCAGGGCGATCCGTAGGCGGTGGGTATCCCGTCGCGCAGGGCCACGATGGGGCTGTCGTCATTGAGCAAATGGGTATTTTCCATGTGTTGCAGCCACAAACGCGTGTGGGTACTCTTGCCGGTACCGCTCTCGCCAAGACACATCACGGCACGGCCATCGCAGACCACCACCGACGAGTGCACCGGCACCCGCCCCTGCCGCAGGCCAGCCAGGGCGTAGGCCACCCACAGGGCGAACCGCAGGTGCGATGCCTCGGTCATGGTGTTGAGTTCCACTACCCGTGGCGACCGCTCGCTGTAGCGCAGCAGGCTCTCCTCGCCGAAGCGGTACCAATAAGTGCCGTCGGCATCCATGCCCACGCGGCACCGGGCGTTGCCGTCGGCAATCTCGAACTGGTGTATGATACGGCATTCGGGCTGCACCAGCGGCTGGTCGAGGCGTACCTCGATGTCCGCCTCGGCACCGGTGCCGAGGAACTCGCGCATACCGGGAATCATCATGGCATGCCCCAGCGACGCACCGCCGGAGAGACGCACCGCCAGGTCGGCAACGTGAAGCAACGCATCAGCCATGGTCAGTCGACAATCAGTCCGTGCTGCTGCATCTCGGCCACCCATGCCGCCGCGTCGCGGCGGGCGGTGGCCTCGTCCACATCGTATGCCTCCAGCAAGGCCGCCACGGCATCGTCGAGGGCGAACTCCTTGTCGGCAAACGTGTGGTAGAGGTGCAAGGCACTCTCGTTGAGGGCAATGACTTTAGTCATGTCAACTCCCTGGTCGCCCTGGGTGATGACGATATTCTCGCCGCACACCTGGCGCACTTTCATTCGGGGATTAATTTTCATGTCGTTGTAGTTTTTCTTCTGCCTCCTTAAACGCAACCATAATCCATTTATTGTGCCTCACCTGCGCATTTCATAAAACATTCGGCGGTGTCCCCATCGGGGCACCGCCGAATGCGACTAGCGCACTATCAGTTTTCGTATGGCCGTGGCTTGGCCTGTGGCAATGCGGACAAAATAGGTACCCGTGACCAGCCCGCTCACGTCAAGGGTGGTGGCGGTAGTCTTGACGACGGTGCGTCCGTTGATGTCGCTCAACGTGATGACAGCACCGATCGGCACACCGGCAAGATGCACCTCTGCGGTGGCAGGGTTGGGATAGAGGGAAAGTCCGACGAAGTCCACCTCGTCCACTCCCACCTCCCGCTCAAAGATGGCGGTGTAGCTGGCATCGGCTGTAACTGTAACCGTGCGCGGATTGTCGGTGTTTCCGTCGTCCCACCGCACAAACCTGTAACCCGCGTTGGGCGTGGCCGTCAGCGTGACGACCGTACCCTCGTCGTAGGTGCCGCTGCCGCTCACCGTACCCATCGCATCGTCATTGCTGCCGACAGCAATGATATACTGCTGCACCGGCGTGGCGTTGGCCTCGAAGATGGCCGTGTAGGTGGTGTCGCCGGTAACGGTAACCGTGCGGGGGTTCTGCGTGTTGCCGTCCTGCCACTCCACAAAGTGGTAGCCCGCATGGGCTGTGGCCGTCAGGGTGGCCGTGGCGCCGTAGTCGTAAGTGCCGCCGCCGGAGACAGTGCCCATGGTGTTGTCGGAGGAGACGACGGTGAGGGTGTAACTGTTGGCTGCGAAGGTGGCGGTGAGGCTGATGTCGCCCGTGAGGGTGAAGGTGTAGGGGTTGGCGGTGGAGACCTGCGCCGTGCCGTCGGTCCAGGCCACGAAACTGTGGCCCGTGGCCGCCGTGGCGGTTACGGTGATGGAGGTGCCCTCCTCCACGCTGCCGCTGTGGGTGCTGCCGACCGAGCCCATCGTGGCGTCGGCACTGGACACCGAGACGTTGTAGTAGTTCACGCTGGGGGCGTTGGCCTCGAAGGTGGCGGTGTAGGTGGCGTCGCCCGTAACTGTAACGGTGCGGGGGTTCTGCGTGTTGCCGTCCTGCCACTGCACGAAGTGGTAGCCGCTGGCGGGCGTGGCCGTCAGCGTAGCCGTGCTGTTGTAATCATAGCTGCCGCCGCCGGAGACAGAGCCCATGGTGTTGTTGGCGCTGGTGGCCGTGACGGTGTAGCTGTTGGGGGCGAAGGTGGCGGTGTAGGTGGCGTCGCCCGTCACGGTAACCGTGCGGGGGTTCTGCGTGTTGCCGTCCTGCCACTGCACGAAGTGGTGACCCGTGGCCGCCGTGGCCGTCAGCGTGGCCGTGCTGTTGTAGTCATAGCTGCCGCCGCCGGAGACAGTGCCCATCGTGGTGTTGGCGCTGGTGGCGGTGACGGTGTAACTGTTGACGGCGAAGTGGGCGGTGAGGCTGATGTTGCGGGTTACGGAGAAGGTGTAGGCGGCGGAGGTGGAGACCTGTGTGCTGCCCTCCTTCCAGGCCGTGAAGCTGTGGCCGGTGGCCGCCGTGGCGGTCACGGTAACCGAGGTGCTCTCCTCCACGCTGCCGCTGTGGGTGCTGCTGACCGAGCCCATCGAGGCGTCGGCAGTGGCCACCGAGACGCTGTAGTAGTTCACGCTGGGGGCGTCGGCCTCGAAGGTGGCTGTGTAGGTGGCGTTGCCGGTAACGGTAACGGTGCGGGGGTTCTGTGTGTTGCCGTCGTTCCACTGCACGAAGTGGTGGCCGGAGGCCGCCGTGGCCGTCAGCGTGGCCGTGCTGTTGTAGTCGTAGCTGCCGCCGCCGGAGACCGAGCCCATGGTGGCGTCGGCGCTGGTGGCGGTGATGGTGTAGCTGTTCGGGGCGAAGGTGGCTGTGTAGGTGGCGTTGCCGGTTACGGTTACCGTGCGCGGATTCTGCGTGTTGCCGTCGTTCCACTGCACAAAGTGGTAGCCGGTGATGGCTGTGGCGGTGAGGGTGGCGGTGCTGTTGTAGTCGTAGGTACCGCCGCCGGAGACCGAGCCCATGGTGGCATCGGCGCTGGTGGCGGTGAGGGTGTAGCTGTTGGGGGCGAAGGTGGCGGTATAGGTGGCGGCTGCCGTCACGGTAACGGTGCGCGGGTTCTGCGTGTTGCCATCGTTCCACTGCACAAAGTGGTAGCCGCTGGCGGGCGTGGCCGTCAGCGTGGCCGTGCTGTTGTAGTCGTAGCTGCCGCCGCCGCTGACCGTACCCATCGTAGCATCGGCACTGTTGGCCGTGATGGTGTAGCTGTTGGGGGCGAAGGTGGCGGTGTAGGTGGCGTTGGCCGTCACGGTAACGGTGCGCGGGTTCTGCGTGTTGCCGTCGTTCCACTGCACGAAGTGATAGCCGGTGTTGGCTGTAGCGGTGAGGGTGGCAGAGGCGCCCTCGTTGTAGGTGCCGCCGCCGGTGACGGTACCCATCGTGTTGTTGGCGCTGGTGGCGGTGATGGTGTATTGCTGTATGTGGACGGCAAGGTGCACACTGTCGATGGCGGCGGGCGGGTTGGAACCGTCGCCATAGTCGTTGTACCAGAGGAAGACCAGTTTGTAGTTGCCGGCGGTGGCTGCCTGGAAGGTGTAGCTGGACTTCTGCCAAGCGTTGTTCTGGGTGAATGTGCCTCCATGCAGATCCTGCCAGCCAGTGGGGACTGTGGTGCGGACGTTGGGGGTGTTGATGTTAAAGTGAGAGGCGCTGAGGTCTACGCTGTCTGGGCAGAGGAAGAGGCGCATGAAGTCGTAGTTGTTCTCCCCTACGTAGCGCCAATAGAATGAGAGATCGTAGTTGCCGGCGTTGAGGGTGAAGGTGCGCGCAGCATAGCTGAGGCTGGTCGAATTGTTGGTATAGGCGTTGGTGGCGCCCCCATCATTAGATATGTATAACGCGCGCGCGCCGCTCTGCTGTGCGGCGTTGCCGATGTGCCACTGGTTGGTGGAGGCGCTGGTGAGCACCCAGTCGCAGTCGTCGGTGGTTTCGAAGCCGGTGGTGTAGGGCAGGGTGGCAGGGAGTATTATCTTTTGGAGGCTGATGTTGTCGACTGCGGCAGGCGGATTAATGCCGCTGCTGCCGTCGTTGCGCCACATGAAGACCACCTTGTAGTAGCCCGAGGTGGACACATTGAAGGTGTAGCTGGTGTCCGACCAATATTGCCGTCGGTTGAGATAGTTGCCGGTGATGTCAATCCAGCCCGTGGGCACTCCCGTCCGGGCAAGGGGGGTGGTATTGAAGAACGCAGCGTCGGGCGTGTCGCTGGCCGGGCAAAGGAAAGCGCGCAGGAAGTCCCAGGTGCTCTCGCCGTAGCATTGCCAAGCGAAACCGAGGTTGTACAGGCCGGCGGAGAGGTCAAAGGTGCGGGTGGCGAAACTGATGCAGGCCCGACTATTGGTGTACGCATTGGAGCTTCCGCCGTTGTTGGAGATGAACATCTCGACCGAGCCACCCGTGGAGCCTATGTGCCACTTGTTGGGATTGTTGTTGACGAATGTCCATCCGCGGTCTTCGTTACCTTCAAAGCCAGTGTAATAGGGTACGGTGGCGGTGTCGTAGACGATGGGAATCTCTGCGATGTCAAAGATGCCACGGATGAGGCAGGTATAGGGATTGAATGCGTTGTGATAGGAGTTGAGTGAGGAACCTAATAGCAGGCCGTCGTTGTTGCCGGTGCTGGCACATACAGCAACCGGATAGTCATTGTTTCCTCCGGAGTATTCGAATGTAAGCCACACATCCTGCGTCCCGTCGAGGGCAACTGGGCTGGAGAGGGTGATGGTTTGCCATCCGCCCATGTGCGAGGATGTGTAGTTGACGGTGGTGGTAGCCGCAGGAGAGGAGGAGGAGGGGGTGCTGGTGTAGGCTTTGAAAATATGGTTGCCGGCGGCCGCCACATACAACTGCACAGCCCGCAGTTCGCTACCGCTGGGCAGGCATGAGGCGGGAATCTTGATGCCCCATTGGGTAGTGGTTCCAAAGCGGAAGTTTATCTGGGGAGTGCGGTTTCCGCAGTAGGAGAGGGTGTCGCCGGAGAGGGGTTCAAACTGGGCGGTGAAACTATAGTTGCCGCCACCGGGCAGGAAGCTGCGGAGGCCGTCAATGCACCCCGTCTCCCACCGGGCGAAGCGGTAACCCGACGAGGCCGAGGGACGCAGGTTTACGGTGTCGCCGAAAGAGTAGGTGCCGGTGCCGAGGATCGAGCAACCGCTGCAACCGTTGACCGTGGCCGACACGGTGCCGCCGGTGGCGAAGGTGCCGGTGTAGGGCTGTACGCCGAGGAGGGCGGCATTGTCCATATTGTAAGTACCCGAACTGTTGCCACCGGTGCCACCGGTGCCTGGGTTGAGCGAGCCGATGGTGAAATAGGCGTCAAGGTTGCCTCCCCAGCCCCAGTTGAAGTGGAACTGGTTGCTGTTGTTGTATCCGTCGCAGATGAAGGCATGGCCACCGCTGGTGTGGCGACCGGTGTAATAGATAGGACGACTGGCATCAAGCTCGGCCTTCAGCAGGGCAATCCACTGGGGGGTGGTGAAGTTTTCCAGTTTCACCGCCGTCATGGCGGGGCTGTACTTGAAGTATTTCATCAGTGCCGTCTGGGCCGACACCCTGACGTCGCCGGCTTCATTCATCGAGACGGCGCCGCTGCTGCTGGCTCCGTAGCCCATCTCAACGGCCACGCCGATGTGGTACATCAGTTTGGAGACCTCGTTGTCCTGGGCGGTGGAGGAGGAGCTGCCCAGGGCGTTGGGCATGAGACTCCAGTTGTAGACAGTGTCGAAGTTGGCGCTGAGGGTGCCGGCAGACGAATGCGTGTAGCTGTGGCTGCCGTAGCCCGAGGCGGGGTGTTGCCAGAAGCGCATCAGCTGGGCGGCGGCGGTGGCCACACAGCCCGTGGGGGCGCGGCTGCTGCCGATGGTGGGGCAGCGCTTGTTGTAGTAGCCTGTTTGGTTCCACGTGGTGGCGATTAGGGGACTCACGGCCTCCTCGGTCAGCGGGATGCTGTTCGGATCCACCACGATGTCCCAACCCGGGGCCGGAGCGTTGTCGGGACCGAGGGCGGACTTGAGCGAGCGTATCTCCAGCTCGTAGTCCTCAAGCCATGCCGCCGCGTTCTCCGGCATACCTTCTGTCTCGAATCGGCTGGTCAACGAGTAGCCCAAGATGGGCACTGCGCAGTCGTCGCCCGAGACCAGTACGAAGCCCTTCTCTCCCAAGGAGAAGACATGGAACTCCGTGTAGGGTGTTCGCGACGTAATGTCGGTGAGGATAAAAGTTTTCCCACCTTCCACACGGCTCAAGAATGCCTGTGCGACTTGGCGGGCTGAATTGGCGTCCACTGGTTTGGCGTGGAGGCTGCCGCAGAGCAGCAGCGCGCAGAAAATCAGTAATGGCGTCTTTTTCATTTTTGATAATTGATTGGTTTTTAGGAATTTTTGATTAAATTTAATGAATTAATACCAGTGCAAAGTTATGATTTTTTTTTTGAACTGACAAAAAAAAGGACTCTAATTTAATGAAACCACACACAACGATTCTTTTACGCTCCCCTCGCCACCCCACAACTCTTACCCTGAATCCCTGTGAGACAATATCGTCCCATATCGCACCAGAGTTTATGTATTCATTAAGAGAGTATCTAGGGAGTACCTAGGGAACCCTGCCAACTTGTGGGGCAAACCCCGGCCATCCGGCTCGCACCTGCCCGGGCTTCCCGACCCCCTGTTTGAAGCATTTAACGGAATTGCAGAAGAGCGAAAAAAAAACCTCCACAAGGGAGGCATTCGATTTCTGGAAACCCATCTGTGGCGCGTCAAAGTTTCTCCAAGGCGGCGCGGAAGCTCTTGGCCACAGAGGTGGAGGTCATGGTGGCGCCGCTGACGGCATCGACCTCCTTTTTGAGGGCTTTCTTGACGGTGAGGCCGTTCCAGTTGCTGTAGAATCCCGCCTCGGCCACACGCTGCTCGAATTTGGGTGTCTCGAGGTTGGGCAGGAGGTAGACTCCGGCGATGACCTTCTTGGGGGTGAGGGCGACGAGGAGAGGTGTCTCGCCAGCGTAGCCCTTGATGCCGTCGGAGGCGGGCTTGGAGTAGACGGCATAGCCGAGGAGTTTCTTGTTCGAGTCGTAGACCTCGGTCCATTTGTCAGTCTTTTTGACACTCTTCACCGTGGGGAAGGCGCGGACGATGGTGAGTTCGATGCCGTCGGCGTTGTACTGCAACTCGGTGCTGCGCTGGGCGGCCTTGCCGTGGTGCTTGGCATGGTGGGGACAGTTTCCACAGTTGCCGTGCTGGGCGGCGGCGGTGCCGCATACAAGGAGGGCAGCAACGGCTAAAATGAGGGATTTCTTCATGGTATGTATATTTTTGATTGTTTGCCTTTTAGTAACGTATGCGCACTTTTTCTTGCCATGGCATGGTGCGGTGTTTCTTGTGCAGGGATGTCGGCACTGAACGGAGGGTACGCCACGGCGGGGAGAGCATGGGGCGACCCTGGCGGTAGTAGCGGTGCTCGGTGATGGTTGCGCCGCTGGGCAGGGCACAGGCGTCGAGGCGCGCGCGGGTGTTTTCGGCGAAGCGCTGCAGGGCCTCGAGGTCGCCGCCGCCGATCTGGTAGTGGTCGGGATGTTCCACGGCATCGGTCGAGGGGAGGATATAATATTGGTAGAGGCTGTCGATGGTGCCGCGGTGCACCCAGTAGGGCATGTACTGGCAGTTCTGAATCTTGATTTCTGAA
>CACZLT010000036.1 GCA_902782185.1 uncultured Bacteroidota bacterium
AGTAACACAAGTGTGAAAATTTTTTTTCATGTTCTTCATTGCTTGGTGTTTTCCGGGTGCAAAGATACGAACTTTTACTGACATTCCGTCCCGTTTTTTCAACAAAGGCCGTGGCGCTCAAAAGACACTTTTTATAGAGCAGTAGACCGCCCCCCCCTCGCCGCCTTCTCCCACCCCACCCCCCAAGCGGGGAGGAAGAGGAGAAGAAGAGGAGAAGAAGAGGATGCCTCCTATGTACTTATAATCAGCCTGTTGCATACGGACGTTTTTGTGCCTTTTTTCGGAAAGTTCCCGATTTTTTGTCGTGTTTTTTCCGAGGGCTTACTTTGAAGTCTATCATATTGTTTATCTGTACGTTGCGCTCATGCCGCCTCACCTCGCCCCTCTACAGACGCATTTTTTGCCCGGCAAGGGTTGCACAGCACCTTTTTCCCGAGGACGGAACCCCTCGAAAGGGCAAGAAAAGCACACGCACATAACCGCTGAAAACCATATACTTGAGCGAAAATCCACGGGGTGAAGGTGAAAAAAATTTCTCCACTACGGTTTTTCTTTGTAATTTTGCACGTTTTATTACGCGAATTAAAATAATAAAAATAACAACAAAAACCGCTAACAAACAATGGGAATTATCGGAAGCATCAGAAAGCATTCGTGGATAGCCGTGGCTATCGTCGGTATTGCCATCATCGCCTTTATCCTCGGCGACCTCACTAAAAACAACAACTCCATGCCCGACATGGGCAAGGTGGGCAGCACCGTCCTGACGCGCCAGCGCTTCGACGACTTGGTGGCCCAGATGGAGAACAACTACAAAATGCAGCAGCAGACCTCACAGGTGCCCGCTGACGTGCAGAACCAGATTCGCGAGCAGGTGTGGCAGAACTTTGTTGACGAGACCCTGCTTGAGGAGCAGACCGCCAAGCTTGGCCTCCAGGTCAGTCCCGCCGAGGTGAGCGACATGTACACCGGCCAGTTCCTCCACCCCTACATGCGCCAGAACTTCACCAACCCGCAGACCGGGCAGTACGACTATGCCTACGTGAACCGCATCATCGAGAACTTCGACCAGCTCGACACCGCCGCCCGCCTGCAGTGGGTGGAACTTGAGAAAACCGTCAAGAAAGACCGCCAGCAGCAGAAGTACGCCGGCTTGATTACCTCCGGCTTCTATATGCCCAAGACCCTCGCCGACAAGGTTTCTGAGATGGGAAGTGAGCTTTCCAATGTCCGTCTTGTGGCTTTGCCGTTCCACACTGTCGGTGACGACGAGGTAACGCTCACCGATGCCGACTACAAGGCATACTACGACGAGCACCGCGCTGAGTTCCGTGTCATGGAGGAAATGCGCGACTTGGAGTTCATCACCTTCCCCGTCAATCCCACGCCCCAGGATTTGGCCGACATCGAAGCCGACGTGCGTAAGGTATGGGCCGAGTTCGACACCCTCGCCGACAGCGAGATACCATTCTTCGTCAATGGCGAGAGCCACCGCAGCTATGACTCCTCGTATGTCAAGGCCACCGCTTTCCCCGCCCCGTTGAGCGACCAGATTGCCGCCGCCGAGGCCGGCACCAAGATAGAGCCCGCCATTGTTGGCAACGAATGGATGATGGCCAAGGTACTCAAGACCGCCGTCCGGCCCGACTCGCTTCGTGCCAGCTATATCTTCGTGCTGAACGAGAAGGCCGGTGCCCAAATCACTACCCGTAGCGACGCACAGGCCAAGAAACTGGCCGACAGCGTGAGCATCCTGCTGAACAGCAACCGCATCACCTTCGAGGAGGCTTTGGAGCAGTTCAGCGACGACCCCCAGAAAAACGAGAACAAAGGGGACATGAACTGGGTAACCGACGGCGGCTACACCTACTTCAACGAGCAGGTGGTGAACACTCCCGTTGGACAGACTTTCGTCGTGGCCGACCCGCGTGGTATCGGCTACCTGGTGGTTAAGGTTACCGACAAGACCCCCGCTACCAAGAAATACCGTGTGGCTCTTATCACCCGCGAGATAGAGCCCTCTAAGGCCACTAACGATGCCGCCTTTGCCCTGGCCCATAAGTTCGCCGCCGCCAACCGCACCCTCGCCTCTTTCGATGCCTCTGCCCAGCAGGAGAACCTGCAGGTGCGCAACGCCCGTGCCAATCTGATGACCGAGACCCTTGCCGGTATCCCCAACGCCCGCCAGGTCATCCAGTGGGCATTCAACGAGGAGACCAAGGTGGGTACCGTGGCCGATCAGGTCTACGAGTGCGAGGGTATGTTTGTCGTCGCCGCCCTCAAGGATGTCTTCAAGAAAGGCTATGCCACCCTCGAGCAGGTGAAACCCATGATTGAGATGCAGGTGCGCAACCAGAAGAAGGCCGAAATCCTGATGGCCCGCGCCGAAGAGGCCGCCAAGGTGGGCAAGGACATCAACAGCGTTGCCACCAAGCTCAATGCGGCCGTCGATACGCTCGACAGCATCTCCTTCAACGACTATTACTTGGGTCGCTACGGCATGGAACCCAAGGTGCAGGCTTCCATTGCCGTTGCCAAGGGTGGTCTGGTTGGCCCCATCAAGGGTGCCAGCGGTGTCTATATGGCACAGGTCGATGCCAAGGCTCCCAACGCCAACGCCAATCCCGATGCCATCCGTGCTCGCATGGGTCAGAACTACAGCAATAAGGCTCGCTTCCTCACCCAGGCTCTTCGCATGAGTTCCAACATCACCGACCAGCGCAACAAGTTCTTCTAGGAATATTATCAACGGTACGCTATGAAGGTGGAGAGCGGAAGCCTACAGGTTGTTCCACTTTCCACCTTCGGTTTTGAGAGGTTATGAATATCAAGCACTGGTGGTCGTGGCTGCGCAGCCGTCCCTTCAAAGAGGTGATGCGCCACAAGCACACGTTTGTGGTGAAGGACACCGACACTTTCAAAGAGAAGTTCTCTTTTCAACTGTCGGGAGCCAACCTTTTTGTTGGCATCGGAATTACCGTTATTGTGCTTATCCTGCTCACCACCGTCCTCATTGCCTTCACTCCGCTGCGTGAACTCATTCCTGGCTACACCGATGCCCGTGCCGTGAAGCAGACCTACGCCAATGCCCGCCAGGTGGACTCGTTGGCTGCTCGGATGGAGCAACAGGAGTGGATGCTGCGCACCATGCGCGCCGTGCTTGTCGGCGAAGACTTGGGACATGAGGCCGACTCGCTGAAGGCCGACACTGCCGCTCTCCTGCCCGCTGTGGCCAAAGCCTATCGTCGAGCCAAGGAGGACAGTCTCCTGCGCCTTGAGGTAGAGCGCGAGGACAGCCGCTACCAGGTGAAGACGAACCTCATTCTCACCTCCGAAACGTCACCAGCTTTCATGCACCTCTTCTACGCTCCATTTAAAGGAAAAGTACTGAAACCCTACAGCAGCCAAGAACGCCACTATGGGGTCGATATTGCCGGTACGCTGAACCAGCCCGTCAATGCGGCCTATGGCGGCACCGTTGTCTCGGCCCATTTCACAGCCGATGCTGGCTATGTCGTGTCCTTACAGCATCCCGGCAACGTTATCACTGTCTACCGCAACAATGGCACCCTGCTGAAACGGCAGGGCGATGCTGTCCGAGCCGGCGAGCCTATCGGATATGTGGGCAATGCCGGCTTCCGCGACCAAGGACCATACCTGCATTTTGAACTTTGGGTCAACGGTATGCCCGTCAATCCAGAAGAGTATATATCATTCTAAAAACAAGAGTATTACGAAACATATTGCCATATTAGGTTCTACCGGCTCCATCGGTACTCAGGCGTTGAACGTCATCCGCCGTCATCGCGACCTTTTTAGTGTCGAGGTACTTTGTGCCGGTTCCAATGCCGACCTGCTCGTCGAGCAGGCGTTGGAGTTCAACCCCAACGCTGTGGTTATTGCCGACGAGTCCCGATACTCCCAAGTAAAAGAGGTACTCGACCCCCACGACATCAAGGTCTATGCCGGTGCCGAGGCCATGGTGGAGGTGATGGAGATGGGCAGCATCGACATGGTGTTGGCCGCCATTGTGGGCTTTGCCGGTCTGCGACCCACGCTTCGTGCCATTGAGCAGGGTAAGCCCGTGGCTTTAGCCAACAAGGAGACCTTGGTGGTGGCTGGCAGCATTGTTACTGCAGCCGCCGAGCGATTCCGTGCACCCATCTTGCCTGTCGATAGCGAGCATTCGGCCATTTTCCAGTGCCTGATAGGGGAGGGGAACATCGACAAAATTCTCCTCACCGCCAGCGGCGGCCCTTTCCGTGGCCGCAGCCGCCAGGAGTTGGGGCAGGTAACGCTTGAGCAGGCATTGAAACATCCCAACTGGAGCATGGGACGCAAGGTAACCATTGACAGTGCCACGCTCATGAACAAGGGTCTTGAGGTCATTGAGGCCAAGTGGCTCTTCAACGTGGAGGCCTCCAACATTGAGGTGCTGGTGCACCCGCAGTCGGTGGTTCACTCGATGGTGCAGTTCTGCGACGGCAGCATCAAGGCCCAGATGGGAACCCCCACCATGGAGACCCCCATCCAGTACGCCTTCTCTTTTCCCTACCGTATCGAGAGCCACCTGCCTCGCTTCGACTTCTTGCAGCATCCCAGCCTCACTTTCGAGCGCCCCGACCGCGACACATTCCGCTGCCTAGACCTCGCCTACAGCGCCATCGAGCGTGGTGGAAATATGCCCTGTGTCCTCAACGCCGCCAACGAGGTGGCTGTGCAACGATTCATTGACGGTCGGCTTTCCTTCCTCGGCATCGCCGACTTTGTAGAGGACATGATGCAGAAGGCCCCCTTCATTCCCAATCCCTCTTTAGAAGATTTATTCGAAACCGATAGAAACATCAGACAACAATGAACTGGCTAGCGCTTATTTTCAGTCTCACCATCTTGGTGGCCACCCACGAACTCGGCCATCTTCTCTTTGCCAAGCTTTTCCACGCCCGCGTACGCAGGTACTATATCTTCTTCAACTGGCAATTTTCCATCCTCAAGGCCAAGAAGTTTGGTGGCAAGTGGCACTTTCTGTGGTTCAACGCCAAGACCCCCGACAGTTGGGACGAGAAAAACTTGGCTCCCGAGGATCAAGACAACACCCTTTGGGGGCTTGGCTGGATACCGCTTGGCGGCTACTGCGACATCGCCGGCATGGTTGACGAGACCAAGAAGGAAAGCGATCTCGAGGAGGTTCCCCAGCCTTGGGAATACCGCACCAAGCCTGCATGGCAACGCCTCTGCATAATTAGTGGCGGTGTGCTGGTCAATTTCATCACTGCTCTGCTCCTCTACGGAATCATATTCGCCCATTGGGGTAAGGACGAATTGCCTATGCACAGCGCCACCCTTGGCTTCCAATACCACCAGGTGATGCTCGACGAAGGTTTTCAGCAGGGCGACCTCATCTGCGCCATCGACGGCCAGGAGGTGGACGACTACACCGAGGTCAACAAGCGCCTTCTGCTGGGCGATGCCCGCGAGGTTGTCGTCCGTCGGAGCGACTCGCTGGCTACAGTCCACATGAGTGGCCGCTTGGTGCAGCGCGTTAATGCCGAGCGTGTCAAGCAACTCATGTCGCCTCGTATCCCCTTCGTGGTCAAGAATTTCGTCGCCGGATCCACCGCTGAAAAAGCAGGTATGCTGCCGGGCGACAGCGTGGTTTCCATCAACGGCACACACATGGACGCCTTCGATGAAATCACTGCCGCTTTGGCCGAACACAAGGGCGAGACGGTTACCGTGGGATTCTACCGGAACCGTATTCCGGCGTCGATGGGGGTGGAGGTCAGCGGTGCCGGCAAACTCGGTGTACAGTGTGAGACCGACATCGCGCGCCTCTTCCCCGACGTGCGCCACATCGACTACACCCTCTTCGAGGCCATCCCCGCTGGCATTAGCCAGGGTTGGGAGACCCTGACCACCTATGTTTCCGGTCTCAAGATGCTCTTTGCACCGGGAGGCGCACAGAATTTGGGCGGTTTCGGAACTATGGCCAGCCTCTTCCCCGATCACTGGAGTTGGTCCGCTTTCTGGACACTTACCGCCCTGCTGGCACTCATTTTGGCCTTCATGAACATCATCCCTATCCCAGGGCTCGATGGCGGACACCTCCTCTTTACTCTGTGGGAAATCATCACCCGGAGAAAACCCTCCGACAAGTTCCTTTCATATGCCCAAAGTGTTGGTATGTTCCTCTTGCTGGCATTGATGATATTCGCCAACGGCAACGACCTGTGGCGATGGCTCTCAAGCAACTTCTGACATGAAGAAACTCGACCGCCTCATCCTCCGCTCGTTCCTCGGGCCACTTGTGCTCACCTTCTCCCTTTCGGTGCTGGTATTGTTGATGCAGTTCGTGTGGAAGTATGTGGACGACTTGGTCGGCAAGGGGCTTGAGTTCTCCATCATCGCCGAGTTGCTGATGTACGCCTCGGCCACGTTCGTTCCCATGGCCCTCCCCATCGCTGTCCTCTTCGCATCCATCATGACGATGGGCAACTTCGGCGAGAAATATGAGTTGGTGGCCATGAAGGCCGGCGGTGTCAGTGTACGCCGCGTGATGATGCCCATGGCGCTGGTGGCCGTACTGCTCACAGGCATGGCCTTCTACTTCGCCAACAACGTCATGCCCTCCGCCATGCTCAAATACCGCATGACCCTCTACGACATTACCCGCAAGAAGCCTGCTGTCAATATACGTCCGGGAGAATACTACAAGGATCTTGAGGGCTATGTGATTCGTGTGGGCGGAAAAAGCAAGGACGGGCGTGTGTTGCAGGACATCATCATCTACGATCATTCGCGTGGCTCCAGTGAGATGAACGTCATCGTCGCGCAGAGCGGCATCATGGAAGCCACACCGGACAACCGCTTCCTGCAGTTCTCGCTGCGCGACGGCTACTCCTACACCGAAACCATCTCCGGCGAAAACTATACCCGCCGCCCGCTCATATCCATCGGATTCCGCGAACAGACCCTCTCCTTCGACATCTCCTCCTTCGCCTACAATAAGACCTCTGAGGACATCTTCAAGGGAAGCTACCAGATGATGAATCTCCGCCAGCTCGACACCGCTGTGGCCAAGCTCGACTCCTCGCTCCTGCGCCGCACCGACCAGTGCGGAGTGGAGCTGCGATCGGCACTCCATGCCTGGCCCGTTTACTTGAACTCCGCTGCTGGGTTCTGTGCGGCAGACACTACGTCCTGCGCTACCGTCTCGGCTCTCCTCGACAGCCTCACCCCCGACAGCCGCCAGAAAGCCGTTGCCTTTGCCCGCAACGCCACCCAGTCGGCCTCTCGCAGCGCGAAGATGTATTCCGACATGCTTGAGAACGATCGCGAATACATCAACCGACACAGCATCGAGTGGCATCGCAAGTTTACCCTCTCCATTGCCTGTCTCCTGCTTTTCCTCATCGGCGCCCCCTTTGGCTCTATTGTCCGCAAGGGCGGTCTCGGCCTTCCGTTGGTGGCCTCCGTCGGATTCTTTGTCCTGTACTATGTTGTCGGGATGATTAGCGAGAAAGCTGTCCGCGAGTCGGCTCTCGGGGCTGAAGGCATGTGGATATCTTCGCTGGTTATGCTTCCCATTGGCATCATCCTCACTCTCCAGGCCACCACCGACTCCTCCTTCTTCGATGCTTCCTCCTGGCGCAAGCTCTTCCGCCGGAGAAAAACACACTGAATCCTCATTCAAAGCGTATGGTGATGGAAAAGACGGTGATACATATAGTGTCCAACAAAGTATGGGGTGGCGGTGAGCAGTACGTTTACGACCTCGCTCGGCGGCAGCATGCCGACGACTATCGCGTGGCGTTGCTTTGTCGTCCCGTGGAGGCTGTACAGGCAAGGTTGCGCGAGTTGGATGTCCCCATCCATACCCTTCCGCTCAAGGGCATCGCTGACCTCAAAAGTGCTTGGCGTATAGCACAGATACTGAAGCAAACACAATCCCCATGTCTGGTGCATGTACACAATTTCAAGGATGCTTTCACCGCTGCCTATGCCCGACGATTGTCTGGACGGACTGACGTGCGGCTGGTGATGACACGCCATCTGGTGCGTTCCGGCAAGACCTCTCTGCCCTACCGATGGATCTACCGACAACTGGACTGCCTGGTGTTCGTCTCCGAGTTGGCGCGCAGCGCATTCTACTCCACTCACCCCCCCATGCCTGTAGACCGCACCATTATTATACACACCGGCATCGAGCTCCCTGTCAAGATAATACCTATAGGAATACGCAGTCGCTACGGCATTGGCGATACCGGGGTGGTGGCCATGTACCACGGTCGTCTGGCTTATGAGAAAGGGGTGCACACCCTTATCGATGCCATGACACGGCTGCGCGACCTTCCGTTGTGGTTGGTGATGGTGGGTGCCGGCGACGAGAGTTTACACCGGCTGGCCGTAGACAAGCAGGTGGACGACCGGGTGATATTCGCCGGCTTCCAGCATCCTGTATTGCCTTGGGTGGTTGAGGCCGATTTCGGAGTGCTGCCTTCTATGGTGAGGGAGGCTTGCCCGCTGGCACCGCAGGAATATATGTCGCAGGGCATCCCCGTGGTGGCTACTGACAACGGTGGCCAGCGCGAGTATATCGCCGACGGCATCAATGGCCTCCTTGTACCCCACGGTGCACCCGAAAGGCTGGCCGAGGCCATGAGGACACTGGCCACCGACGCCGACTTTCGCCGTAAGCTGGGGTGCCAAGCCAAGATTGACTTCGACTGCAGCCTCACTTACGACCACCTCTACTCAGCCATACGGAACCTATATCAACAACTGGGACTATAGCAATTTATGAAGAAGATACCCACACTTTTCATCCTCCTGACCCTCGCTGCCACGCTGTCAGCACAGACCTATCCCTTTATCCAATACAAGGAGAACCAACTGCTGTACGCTGACCGCTCGGAAAACTTGGCCAAGTTCTTTGACCGCTGGGAGCGCATGGAGGCCACTGGACTGGGCAACATCAACATTGTCCACATCGGCGGCTCGCATGTGCAGGCGGGCACAATGAGCAACGCCATCCGCCAGCGGCTGATGCACAGCCATCCGCACCTGGTTGGTGGTCGTGGTCTCCTTTTCCCCTACGCTGCCGCCGCCCGCTGCAACAATCCAGCCGACTATCGTGTGCATTGTCCGCAGAAAGTGGCTCTCACGCGCAACATCTATAAGGAATACCCGCAGCCTCTGGGCCTCTGTGGCATCAGCGTAACGGCTTCAGACTCGCTCACCGAGGTGGGCATCGTGCTGCGCGACAGCACGGTCGATTACGCCACCACGCGCATCATTGTCCTCGGCCATTCGAATCAGGGGGTGGAGCCGCTGCTGAACCTCGGGGGATGCACCATCCGCCCTTCCTATGTTGACCACAGCACCGACCGCCATGTCTTCAACCTCGACCATCCCGTCGACTCTTTCGTCGTTCTGTTGCCTTGCCGCACTGGCGAGCAGTTCACCCTCACCGGCATTCACCTCGACAACCTCCGCTCCGGCTTCTCGTTCCATTCCGTGGGGGTCAATGGTGCCGCTGTACCCGATTACCTGCGTTGCGAGCATTTCTGTTGCGACCTGCGGCTGTTGCGTCCCGACATGGTCATCTTCGGCCTCGGCATCAACGACGCCAGCAAGTCCGACTTCGACACCGCCGACTTCCGTCGCAACTACCTCGCCTTGGTTGACTCCATCCTCCGCGTCAATCCCGACTGCGCCCTCGTCTTCATCACCAACAACGACAGCTACACCAAGGTTTCACGCAAAAAGTACAAGGTGAACGCCAAGGGCGAGTTGGCGCGCGAGGTCTTCCACCGCTTGGCCTGCGAGACGGGTGGTGTGGTGTGGGACCAGTTCCAGCTCATGGGTGGCCTCGGATCGATGGAGCAGTGGCAGAAAGCCAAACTCGCCCAGACCGACCGAGTGCACTTCACCCGCGCCGGATACCAACTGCTGGGCGACCTCTTCTACAACGCGCTCACCGATGCCCACCAAAAACATTCCAGCAAGAAATAAATGCGCGACCTTGCGGATTACATATTAAGCCTCTTCTCGTTCAACAGCGACCGGCCGCTGCTGTTCACCCAGATTCACTTCTGGGTGCTGTTCCTGTTCGTCTACATCGTCTTTGGCCTCCTCGTGGCGCGCCAGCGGCGGCAGGCCGACGGCACGCTGGAGCCGCGCCGCCGTGTGCTGCGCAACGGCTATCTGTTCGCCTTCAGCCTGCTGTTCTACTACAAGACCTCCGGCCTCTTCGTGCTGCTGCTCGTCGGCTCCACCCTGCTGGGCTGGCTCCTCGGCATCGGCATGGATCGCTTCCGCCAGGGCCGCAAGGCACTGTGTGCCCTCGGTGTGGTGGCGAACCTCGCCGTGCTTTGCTTCTTCAAGTACGCCTACTTCTTCCTCGACATCTTCAACGCCACTTTTCACTCCGAGTATAGCATCGGCCTCAAGATACTGCTGCCCGTGGGCATCTCGTTCTTCACCTTCCAGAACATCAGTTATATAGTCGATGTCTACAAGCGCAAGATAGCCCATGTGGGCAACATCCTTGACTTCGGCTTCTATACCGCATTCTTCCCGCAGCTGGTCGCTGGCCCCATCCTGCGCGCCGACCAGTTCGTGCCGCAGCTCTACAAGCCCTTCTTCCTCTCGCGACGCCAGTTTGGCATCGCGGTGTTCTGGATTTGCAACGGACTGATCAAGAAGCTCATCTTGAGCGACTACCTGGCCGTCAGCTTCGTCGACCGCGTCTTTGAGAACCCGCTGCTCTACACCCCCTTCGAGAACTTCTCGGCCCTGATGCTCTATTCGCTGCAGGTCTATGCCGACTTCTCGGGCTACACCGACATTGCCATCGGCGTGGCCATGCTGATGGGCTTCTACCTGCCGGTGAACTTCAACTCTCCCTACAAGGCGCAGAACCCCACCGATTTCTGGCGCCGCTGGCACATGTCGCTCTCGCGCTGGCTGCGCGACTACCTCTACATCCCCCTGGGCGGCAATCGCTCGGCCGGCTTCCTTTCCTATTTCCTGCTGTTCCTGATTCTGGCCATCGCCGCCTTCCGCCTGCAGAACGTCTGGTTCACCGCAGCGGTGGTGGTCGTGGTGGCGGTCATCCTGCTGCTGCTCATTTTCCGCAGGAGCCACCGCAAGACACTGGGTACCAACGTGAACAACATGGACACCATGCTGCTGGGTGGCCTGTGGCACGGAGCCTCGTTCAACTTCATTACCTGGGGCGGCTTGAACGGCCTGGGCATCCTGGTCTACAAATGGTGGCACCGTCAGGGTACGACTGTCCGCATCGCCACCGTCGTCTGCCTCGCCCTGGCACTCTCCGTAGCCCATCACCAGGCCGCGTCGCCACTCGTCAACCTGCTGTGGTTCGTCTCTGTGGTCGCCGCCGTCGGCATTACCTTGACCGAGTTGGCCAAGAAGTCCCACTCTTCTATTCTCAATTTCCAGTTCCCCAAAGTCTGGAACATCCTCTTCACTTTCGTTTTCATCAGCTTCACGCGTCTCTTCTTCCGCAGCGGTTCCAACCTCGACCCCGCCGAGGCCAACGAGGTGGCCTGGCAGACCGCCTCGCAGATGGTCGGGCAGATAGGCTCGGAGTGGAACCTAGGGCAGATGCCTACCATCGTGGGTTCCTACTGGCAGGTGTTCCTCCTGTTCCTCCTCGGCATGGCCATCCACTGGCTCCCCAGCCGCCTGAAGCGCCGCTACCGCCTGTGGTTTGCCCGGATGCCGCTGTGGCTGATGGCCGCCTTTGTCGTCGTCATGGCGCTGACGCTTTACCAGTTTGTAACCGCCGATTTGCAACCTTTCATCTATTTCCAGTTCTAGAAATCCACACAATACAATACCGTCTATGAGAAACCTGTTCTTATCCCTTTTGTTCACCATGGTCCTCCTGCCGGCCACGGCACAGGAGCGTGTGCTCTTTGTCGGTAACAGCCTCACCTTCTACAACGACATGCCCCAGCTTTTCGAGGGCATTGCCAGCGACAAGGGGCATGAAGTCGAGGTGCAGTCCTACACCATCGGCGGTGCCGGCCTGGCCCAGTTGTTGCCCTCGGACGAGGTAACCCGGCTCATACGAGAGGAACGCTGGGACAAGGTGGTGCTGCAGCCCGGTACCGGTGAGTCAGGCGGCCAGTCGCTCTCCACCGCTGCAATGGCACAAATTATCGGCCAGTTCATCGACATGCTGCATACCACAAGTCCCGAGGCCAAAGTCTACCTCTACGAGATTGGCTATGGCATACCCCCGGGCAACGGCAACGGCGACTACAATTATTACCTTATGGCCCAAGGAATTATCCGCGACACCGTTACCCGCATAGCGCGCCTCGCGGGTGTGCCTTTCGCCCCTGCCGGCGAGTGCTTCCGCGAGCATTACGCCACCCATCATGACCTGATGCTGCATTCCGTCTTCAACGACATCCACCCCAACCTGGCGGGCTCCTACCTGGTGGCCTGCGCCATCTTCGAGACCCTCTTCGAGGAGCCTGTCGTTCCTTGCCGGTTCCATTCCACCCTCGACACCTCCCAGGCCGAATACCTGCAAGAGGTGGCCGACCGCGTAGTGCTTCCCCGTCGCGAGGAGTGGCTGATGGGTCCTGGAGAGGCAGACGATCCCGACACGGTGGGCATCAGCCCCGTTGCGCAGGAGCGCCTCCACATCCACCCCAACCCCACCACCGGACTGGTGCATGTGGATGCCGCTACCACTGAAGTACTCCTCTTCGACCTCCTGGGGAACAAAACACGGCTGGATGCGACGGGCGGCCTGCTTGACCTCCGCCAGTGCGCATCCGGCATCTACATCCTGCAGTCGGGCGACCGCCGCCAGAAACTCATAATCACCCGCCCCTAAAAACACATGAAAATCAAGCCCTCTCCCTGGAGCAACATCGTCGCCGTGCTGGCCAACCTGGCACTGGCCTACCTTGTTTACATGATTACACGAGTGGCCTACGTGCTCGAAAACTGGCCCCTTCTGTCCGCAGGCTGGGACGAATTGCGCATGGGCGAATTGCTGGCCGGATCGCTGCGGTTCGACAGTTCGGCCGTCTTCTACACCAACTCGCTCTGGATTGTCCTCATGCTGCTGCCCCTGCACCTCAAGGAACGCCCCTGGTGGCACACCATGTGCAAGTGGATATACGTGGTGGTCAATTCGTTGGCGATAACCCTCAACCTCTCCGATGCCGTCTACTCGCAGTTCACCGGCCGCCGCACCACCGCCTCTTTCTTCTCCGAGTTCAGCAACGAGGGTAACTTGGGGGGCATCCTCCTCACCGAGTGCCTCAACCACTGGTACCTCCTGCTGCTGGGCATCGCCTTGGTGGCGCTGATGAGGTGGCTCTACGTCAAACCCGACCATACAAGACGCCTCTCTCCGAACCCCGTTCTCCGCACTCGCTACTACCTCTGCCAATCGCTGGCCCTGCTGGTGGCCGTCCCGATGGCGGTCTTCGCCATGCGTGGCGGCTTCACGCGCGACACCCGCCCCATCACCATCAGCAACGCCAACCAGTACGTCCACTCGCCGCAGCTGACCCCCATCGTCCTCAACACCCCATTCTCCATCATCCGCACCATCGGAAAACAGGTCTTCGCCAACCCCCACTACATGACCGACGACGAGATGAATGCCCTCTTCTCGCCCATCCACAGCGCTCGGGGCGAAGAGATGGTCCCCCTGGTGAGCGGACGGCGCAATGTGGTGGTACTCATCATGGAAAGTTTCTCCCGCGAGTACATCGGACACTATTACCGCGGCACAGCCGACCATGTGTCGTACACTCCATTCCTTGACTCGCTCCTGGCCCACTCCCTCACCTGGGAACACACTTTCGCCAACGGCCGCAAGAGCATCGATGCCATGCCGTCGTCGCTCTCGTCGGTTCCCTATTTCATTGAACCATTCATACTTACGCCATCATCGCTCAACGATCTCAGCGGCCTGGCCGACTGCCTCGGCCGCGAGGGCTACCGCACCGCCTTCTTCCACGGCGCGCCCAACAGCTCGATGGGCTTCCAGGCCTTCGCCCGCAGCACGGGATTCAAGGAATACTTCGGAATGAGCGAGTACTGCAGGGACAGCCGTTTCGGCGGCCGCGACGACTTCGACGGCCACTGGGCCATCTGGGACGAGGAGTTCATGCAGTTCATGGCGCTGACTCTGGGCGAGCGGCTGGAAGAGCCTTTCGTGGCAGGCTTCTTCAGCGCCTCGTCTCACCATCCCTTCGTCGTGCCGCAACGCTACGAAGGCCGCTTCCCGGAAGGCAACCTGCAGATACACAAAACTATAGGCTACTCCGACAATGCGCTGCGCCGCTTCTTTGCCACTGCCAAAGAGATGCCGTGGTTCGAGAACACCCTCTTCGTCATCACAGCCGACCACACCAACCAACTCGAGCGCGAGGAGAGCAAGACTTCGCTCGGCCTCTTCTCCATTCCCATCGCCGCCTACGACCCTCGTGGAGAACTTCCTACAGGGTCGCAACCCGGTGTGGCACAGCAGATTGACATCATGCCCACCCTGCTCCGCGCACTCGGCTACGACAAACCCTACTTCGCCTTCGGCAAGAACCTCCTCGGCGGCGGCGAACAATGGGCGGTCAACTACAGCAACGGCATCTACCAGTATATCGACGGCCAGTGGCTGCTCCTCTTCGACGGCAACCGCGCCACGGCACTCTACAACTACGTCGACGACCCCCTCCAGAAAAACGACCTCCTGCACACCCAGCCCGACCGCGCCGACCGCATGGAGCGCCGCCTCAAGGCAATCGTCCAGTCCTATATAGTACGTATGACTGAAAACCAGATGGTTATACGAGAATGAGCCGCTATGGGACACTTCACCCCCGCCAACTGTCCCATATCGCACCAGAGTTTATGTATTCATTAAGAGAGTACCTAGGGAGTATTAGGAGAACCTCTGCCCCCTCCCCGTCCAAAACCGCCACCTGTTGAAAAAAAATTTGGCCGTTTGCGAAAAAAATAGTACTTTTGCACCGCTTTTTATAGTATAAACGACAGACAAAAGTATGTTCGACTTCGAGACATCGATGGCTGGCATCGAATTCAAAGTGAGGCAATTAGCTGACGAGGTAGCACGTCTGCGGCTTCAAGTGTCGCAAGGAGAAGACCGCTGTCGCCAACTGCAAGAAGCACTGGAAAGCAAAGAAATATTAATAAACACCTTAAAAGAACAGAACAAATTAGTCAAATTAGGGAACAGGTTGGGCGAGAAAGGCGAAACAGCTGAACTGAAACTGAAAATCAACCAGATGATACGCGCCATAGACCGCAGCCTCGCCATAATACAGCAAACGGATTGAGATGGACACAGTATCGGCATCGGTGAACATATTGGGACGCACGTACAAACTTCGAGTAGCCCCGCACGACGAAGAGGCCCTGCGCAAGGCCGCGGAAGCCATCGGCACGCAGGCCAAGCAATACGGACAGATGTACGCATACAACGACCATCAGGACTTGCTGGCCATGGTGGCACTGACGCAAATCACGCAATTGACCAAGATACAGAACTCGCTGCACTACAAGGACACCGACCTCGCACAGAGGCTCCAGACCGTAGACAGCGTATTGGAACAAATCCTGCATCCGACCCGAAACAGTTTGTAAACTCAACACCATTTACGAACCGAGTCGGCTCAGGGGTGGGTAGGTTGTATGGCTGATACATTTCGCCATCGAACCTCGGCCGCGTTCCCGCAACAAAAACACACAACACATCTATGGTAGTATTATGGATCATAATCGGACTCGTCGTGGGCGCAGGCATCGCCGTGTGGCTCACCATGGGCATCCTGCGCAACAAACTCCTCGCCCGTAGCCAACAGGTGCTCAAGGATGCCGAGGAGAAAGGCGAAGTCATCAAGAAAGAGAAAGAACTCCAGGCCAAGGAGAAGTTCCTACAGCTCAAAGGAGAGCACGACAAGCGTGTCAACGAGCAGAACAACAAAATCCGCGAGCAGGAGAACAAACTCAAACAACGCGAGCAGACCCTCTCACAGAAAGTGGACGAACTGCAGAAGAAAAGCAACGAACTCAAGAGTGTCAGCGACAACCTCAACAAGCAGATTGAGGCTCTCCACGTCCGCCAGGCCGAGGTGGAGAAGGTGTACAATGAGAGCGTTACCAAGCTGGAGCACATCGCCGGCATGACCGCCGAGGAGGCCAAGCGCCAGCTCGTCGAGACGATGACCGAGGAAGCTCGCGCCGAGGCGTCGACCACCATTTTGGACATCGTCGAGGAGGCCAAGCTCACCGCCGCCGAGCAGGCCAAGAAAATCGTCATCCAGAGCATCCAGCGCACCGCCACCGAGACCGCCGTGGAGAATACCGTTTCGGTCTTCAACCTCGAGAACGAGGAGGTCAAGGGTCGCATCATCGGTCGCGAAGGCCGCAACATACGTACCCTGGAGAGCCTCACTGGTGTGGAAATCATCATCGACGACTCGCCCGATGCCATCATCATCAGCGGCTTCGACCCCGTGCGCCGCGAGATTGCGCGCCTGTCGCTCCATAAGTTGGTTACCGACGGCCGCATCCACCCCGCCCGTATCGAGGAGGTGGTCGCCAAGACTCGCCGCCAAATTGAGCAGGACATCAACGAGGTGGGCAAGCGCACCTGCATCGACCTCGGCATCCTCAACATGAATCATGAGCTGGTCCGCATGGTGGGTCGTATGAAGTACCGCTCCAGCTACGGACAGAACCTGCTGCAGCACAGCCGCGAGGTGGCCAACCTGGCCGCCACCATGGCCTCCGAGCTGGGTCTCAACCCCAAGATGGCCAAGCGTGCCGGCCTGCTGCACGACATCGGCAAGGTGCCCGAGACCGACCCCGAGATGCCGCATGCCATCTTCGGCATGAAGCTCGCCGAGAAGTTCAAGGAGCATCCCGACATCTGCAACGCCATCGGTGCTCACCACGACGAGATGGAGATGACCAACCTCATCTCGCCCATCATCCAGGTGGCCGACGCCATCAGCGGTGCCCGCCCCGGAGCCCGTCGCGAGGTGGTGGAGGCTTACATCAACCGCCTCAAGAAGTTGGAGGATATGGCCATGGCCTACCCGGGCGTGGTGAAGACCTACGCTATCCAGGCCGGCCGCGAGCTGCGCGTCATTGTCGGTGCCGACAAGGTGAACGATGCCGATGCCAACAAGCTCAGTTTCGACCTCTCCAAGCAGATACAGAGCGAGATGACCTACCCTGGCCAGATCAAGGTTACCGTCATCCGCGAGACCCGCGCCATCAACTACGCTAAATAATGTTCCGCCTGCTGGCCATACAATGGGATGTAGACCCCGTAATGTTCAGCATCGGGGGACTCGATGTGCGCTACTACTCGATAGGTTTCCTCATCGCCTTTGTGCTGGGCTACTATATTGTCTCTCGCATGTTCAAGCGCGAAGGTGTCCGTGCCGACTACCTGGACAGCCTGGTGGTCTACATGTTCCTCGCCGTCCTTGTCGGTGCCCGCCTCGGCCACTGCCTCTTCTATGAGCCCGACTACTTCCTCACCGCCGAGCACTGGACCGAGATAGTTTGGCCCTTCCGCAACGGACACTTTGTCGGTTTCCAGGGGCTGGCCAGCCACGGTGCCGCCATCGCCGTGCTGGTGGCCATGTGGCTCTACTGGCGCAAGTACGCCATGAACGTCTGGTGGCTGCTCGACCGCCTGGTCATCGTCATCGCCCTCGGCGGCGCCTTTGTTCGCCTGGGCAACCTCTTCAACAGCGAAATCTACGGCCACGCAACCTCGCTGCCCTGGGGATTCATCTTCGTCCGCGACGGCGAGACCGTGCCCAAGCACCCCACCCAAATCTACGAGGCCCTCTCCTACCTGGCCATCTTCGGTGCCTGCCTATGGCACTACCGTCGCAAGAAGGGCAATCCGCGCAGCGGCACCATCTTCGGCGCCTGGCTCATCGCCCTCTGGGGCGTCCGCCTGCTCATCGAGTTCGTCAAGAACGACCAGGTCGACTTCGAGGCCGGCATGGC
>CACZLT010000037.1 GCA_902782185.1 uncultured Bacteroidota bacterium
TCGAGTACTACGACGACCTCTATGCCCGCCGCCTCGTCACTACCAATGAAGAGCAAATTCGGGTAAAGGAAGGTTTACGCCTTTTCGCCGAATGGTATGAACATTTGTGGTATTAACAAAACCTTTTGTTATGTATAACGAATTATCAGAAATAAAACAGATTACCAATGCCGACACCCTCCGACAGATGCTTGCCCAATGCGAGGATGAAATTATGAGACTGGCAAAAGATGCCGGTAGTTGCTACTACTGGCCAAGAGACTGCGAAGGCGAAGTTCGTATTGAATTAAGTACCCGTGCTTGTATTCTAAATCATATGTTTGCTTTGCGTTGCACTCCTGCCGAAGTAAAAAGGTTTGAGGAGGTGAATACGGCCTTGTTACAACTTGAGAAGATGCACCTTTTATGGCACAACCATCTTCATAACCAATTTGCAGCCATACGCGGACTTGATGGAGGTTCGTTCAACATAGACACGGCCTTAAACGGAAGCATTGATGATGACACGCCTCTCTTTACAATGGAAGAAGACAATTATTACAGCTCACGTTGGCACGAGATGCTGGATGCCATCTGTGAAACCAGCGAGATAGATGCCGTGACAAACCTCCACGACAATGTCGAAGATGGTGTCAGTTGGGCAGAGGGACCGCTATGTATCCCCCAATTAGAGCATATCAGTGTCTGCTATCTCGTCCACGCCCTATGTACCCATTTGAATTACTCCATCCCAGACATTCTGCGAATGACCACCTATCGTATTGACTATCGTATGGATTGTTCCGACTTCATCACCCTTACCCCAAGTGAGCCGGAACCATTCAAACGGGTTCCTGTACTTGATGAAGAGAGTAAAGATACGATTGACAAGATTCTGCATATAAATGAATTACTGAAAGGATGTGAATAAAAGTAATACTATGTCACGATTTGGCATAGTGTATGTGTAATTTTGCATCCCGAAAGGAACAAAAGCAGTGTATCAACATTAAACTTAATGATTATGAGTAAAGTATTCAGAATTACACCCAAAGCGGTACGTAGAGCAAACGGAACGGTATTAACTCCCGAAATGTCTGTGGTAGTCACTACCAAAATCCACACGTCAGACCCCTTCTATAATGGAGCGGTCGAAGTTCAAGAGGCGTATATGAGGCTGTATGGCTTCGACTACAAGAAAGCCTGCTGCAACAAGGGTTACTTCACATTTGAGCGTTTAGACTGAACGATATGACATTGTATGCGACCAACTATTCCTTGGGGCAAACCGGAGAGGAAACCCAATATGTGGAATTAACTCCAGAAATCATTCGGGACTTCATAAGTGATGCTTCCGCTTTTGAAAAGATAGGATTCTGTCCCCAAGTGATTGCCGACTTGGTTGTTGAGTACCCGTCAATAGATGAACGCACAAAGGTATTGAAGACAAAATACAATCTTACCGACCGTCAGGCAATACTGGTACAGACCCTGCCATTCCACGAAGTGCCTTTGTATTTTGACAAGCACGAGTACACTAATCAAGTGGAACGCCTGAAAGCCTTGCAACGATTGCTGCAAGAGATGCAGGATGTTTCGGATAAATAATGAGCCATATGGAACTTTTTGCCAAACCAATCATTACCACGGCGGATGACGGCACAATCAACATTCGGGTGCAGCCCATCACGCCGGAGTACATTGAAACCAGACTTGCGGAGCTGGCTGTCTTTTGCCAGATAAACTACAATTTAGAGGAAGTTGTCCGCACGATACAAAATTCAGCCTCGCAGAAGCAGGCTAACAAAAGACTCCAGGTAACACTTGGAATAGGTTCTGCCGAAGCTGATTTCCTCCTCGACCTTACCATTGAAGAAATAGCCCACTTCAGCCGAGAAAACATTGAGAAAGAAATTGCCGGATGGAATAGTATGAAGGCAATTCTGGAGCAATGCACCATAAAAGAAGACATCTGGAACAATATATGAAAGCTATCGAGAAAAAGGGATTTGTAAAAGTTCCAAGGTTTGTTTACGGAAAAAACGGACTATTAACAATTAATAAAACGAAAGGAATAACAATGAAATGTAATCAAGTAAGCGACGAGATGATTCAGAGCATCATCAGCGCAAAAGCATGGAGCGAGATTTCCGGCAACTTCGGTTTGACCGAGGAGATGCTGGAACGTTATGCCGACAGATTAAACTGGAACGAAGTTTCCAGAAACAGTGAAATCCATTGGACGGTAAAACTCATCGAGAAGTGGGCAGACCGCCTTGACTGGGAGGCGTTATCCGAAAGTGGTAATGACTATCTGCTCACACCGGACGTTATCGCCTATTTTGTAAACCGTTGGAACTGGCGTGCAATGTCACGCAACCACAACCTGAAACTGGACTACACTTTCATCGACCGCTTCATCGACAAATGGGATTGGTCGGAACTAATAGAATGCTGGGGACGTGAGGATCTCTACAATAAGGAGTTCTTTGACAGATACCGCAGCCATATCCCACTTACCCCCTTCCTTGATAATTCCCGCCTCGTAAACGAGATGGTAGAAAAAGAGGCAGAACAAATCAAAAAGGAACTTACGAGTCACTGCTAATCTGCGAATACAGAGTGTCCGCATAAGAGAGCAATTCTTTTGTGCGGACATTGTTGTTTTGAAAAAAATAAAGAAATGGATAAAGAAAATCAAGAAATTTCATGTCTCAAAAGAGAGAATCAACGCATTCCTTCCCAGTTGAATCCCGAGTATAGCTTTGATAACTTTATCAAAGGAGAATGCAATCAAGTGGCTTTTGATGCTGGGCTTGAAGTCGCTTCTGTATCTGGCGGAGTTCATTATAACCCTTTGCTTATTATCGGAGACACGGGTCTTGGTAAAACACACTTGGCCAATGCAATCGGTTCAAGGATTTTGGAGTCCAATAATGACAAACGGGTTATATACGTCTCTGCGTCTGATTTATGCAGGCAGTATAATGCGGGCAATAAAATGGATTTTATTCAATTTTACAATATGTTTGATGTACTGATTATCGATGACATTCAGATCATTGAAAATATTGCCCCTAAAACGCAAGGAATCTTTTCTATCCTTATTGATTGTATATTGGGGCATAGGGGGCAAGTCATCCTTACATCCAACAAAGAGCCAAACAAGTTGAAACATATTGAACCTCAATTATCGAGCAGATTAAAAGGAGGTTTAATTACACAATTAGGGACTCCTGATGAAATAACAATCACACAATATCTACTCCAAAAAGCCCAATCGGATTATGACATTCCATTAAGCGATGAGATTGCGGACTATATCGCAAAAAACACAACCACAGATTTCCGAGGGCTGAATGGAATACTATCATCATTGAAGGCACAGCATTCTTTCATCAACAAGCCAATAACACTGGATTTGGTCAAGCAGTTGATACCTCCAATAATGCAATAAATTGACGTTTCATGCGTTATTACTTTCTGAATGAAAAATACACGAAGATGAACCCTCTAAAGAAATACATCTGGCTTGTGGACACTCTGATGCGGGCTGGGGACACTGGCCTCACCATCAACCAGGTTTCCGATGCCTATGAGTACGATGATGAGATAAGTGGTGGCGAGAAGTACAATGGCCGTACCTTCCATCGTCACCGCAAGGAGGTAAAGGACATTTTCGGCATAGAGATTGAATGCTACCAGAAAGGAGCCGACTTCCGCTACCGCATAGCCGACAATGGAGACAATGACTATTTCCGGCGTTGGTTGATGGATTCTATCGCCGTGAACAGGGTTATAAGCGACAGCATGGACACGGCTCGGTTTATCGGCATTGAGAACACTAATGCTGAACATCTCCCATCCGTCCTGCAGGCATTAAAGGAACAGCGTAAGGTGGAGTTTGACTACAGGCCCTATTGGGCTGACTCCCCAACCCATTATTTCGATTTCCAACCCCATGCCGTCAAGATGTTTGAGCGGCGGTGGTATCTTATTGGCCGCTACAAGAAGGATATGCCATATATCATCCTGGCACTCGACCGTATCAGTCAGTTTGAGTTAAAAGAGGAAACATTCCGTCGTGATCCTGACTTCAACCTCGAGGAGATGTTCGATGGGGTGTACGGTATCATCGTCGGCGACGACGAGGTGGAGAGTATCTGGCTGAAAGTGGATGCACATCAAGCTAACTACCTTCGCTCCTTACCGCTGCACCGTTCCCAGATGGAGTTGCGAAAGAACGACGAATACTCTATCTTTGCGTTGAGGGTGCGACCAACCTTTGACCTGCGGCAACGCATCCTCTCCCTTGGCAGCACCACCGAAGTGTTGAAGCCGGAGTCTTTGAGAAACGAGATAAGAGAAGAAGCGAAGGCAATGGCGGCAAAGTATAAGGAAGATGATGAGTAAATGACAACGGGCACCCAAATCCGGATGCCCGTCATCGTTTATTCACAAATTTTATCAAAGTCCAAGTTTAATTGCAATGGCAGCACAAGCCTCTGCATCAGCCAGAGCGTGGTGGTGGTGTTCCAGGTCGTATCCACAAGCAGCAGATACGGTGTGCAGCTGGTAGTTCTCCAAACCCGGAAGCATCTTTCTTGATGCTTCAAGCGTACAATAGAACTGGTAGTCCGGCCAGTCCATCTGATACACCTCCATCACCTCACGAAGGCAACTCTCGTCGAACTGTTTGTTGTGAGCCACCAGAGGAAGCCCTTCTATCAGAGGGGCCACCCTCGCCCAAACCACGGGAAACACCTCGGCATTGTCCGTATCTTCATGGCCAAGCCCATTGGCTTCTTGACAGAACCAGCGGTAATAATTGGGCTCCGGCTTGATAAGGCTATAGAAACTGTCTGCCATCACTCCATCCCGAACAACAACCACACCCACACTGCACACGCTGGAATGGCACTCATTGGCTATCTCAAAGTCTATGGCTGCAAAGTCCTTCATTAGTCATTCCTTATTTCTTTCAAGATGCAAAAATACAGCCGATCGATGACATTTCATGTCATAAGGTGGATTACTATGAAATTCTGTCTCCGCAGAAGTCCTTCCGCTTGCATCTGGCGCAATGGTTCCCCTGCCACACTCTGTCGAGATGGTCGGCGGCGGCATCGACCAGTTGGGGGTCGTCAGTGAGGATGCCGGCCTCGAAGTTGCGGTTGTTGTCGCTTTTCATGCCTATGCCGGCACCCGTGAGGTTGGCGGAGCCGATGTAGGCGGTATCGCAGTCGAAAATCATTATCTTGAAATGCACCCTTGGACAGAGCCTCCGCTCTAGTTTCGTCCACAAGCCTGGATACTTGTCAAAGTCGGCTCGGAAGTTCTCACCCGGCTCCTTGGCATGTAGCAGCCGCACCTCGACACCCCGTTTGAGAAGCTTGTCAAGTACCGATAAGAATGGAACGACATCACTGCCACTGCCGACATATAGGTCTTTGAGGTCAGCCGTACCTATCCACAAATCGTGCTTGACCTTCTCGCAACGCGAGAGGACTTCCGTGTAATGGTCTCTGTCGGCAATGTACTTTATCATCTTCTACCCCCCCCAAAAAAAATATATCATTTCAGTATTTTTGCGAATTACCTAATTGTGAAATCTCTGTCAAATAGACATCAAGCTGTTCTTTTATTGTCCCTAAATCAATAGAATTACCGACAACACATTTATACCACCATTCGTTCTCCTCTTTCAGCAAATCATCCCCTCCTAGAGCATCTTTATTCTCTTGGGTTACAGAAGTGCCAATGGCCTTTCTAATACCACATTCCACATTCGAAGGTTTGCCGTCTTTCTTAGTGGCGGGCCACTCCACGCACGCCATATATACACCTCTCTCTATTCCAACGCCAACCCATTGTCTTGCCCAATCCTGCTCACGCTGTAGCTTATGGTCATTTTGATCAGAAGCCGCAAAATGGAATATCGCATCCGGGAACATCTTTTTTACTTCTTCAAACAATTCTTTTCTCTCAACAAGGGTGTCAGACAGGACAGTGTGGCAAACGGCTTCCCCAATCAATTCGAAAACCTTCTGGAAAATCCTACAGAAACGGGCATAAGTGATATTTGCAAATTTTATACTCGACGAGGAATCATAAGTCACATCATATTTTAACTTCTCTACCCCATCATCATAATCCAATGCGATACGATTTGCATGATACTCGCTATAATCTTCCCCATCGCTTTTGCCACGATTAGATTCATATGATATTGCCGCAAAATTTCCTATGCTATCTAACCAGACTTTGTCATACTCGCGGAAATCTCCCTGCTTTCTGTCAATACGATTTCGCGCCACAATATGGTCAAAATCCCACGGGCGATTATATTCCGCCCACATATCCTGTCTTGCAGGATCATAGTTGGAAAAGTGGGTGTTGATATATTCCCGTTCAGCATATAATAGCATTTCCCTTGGTTCTGCATGCCCGTTCCAGAACACTCTGTCAAAAAACTCGCGAGCGGGCGCAGGAACGCTATGCCACACCCTCCAACTGGAGTTTTCTCCGATGTTGGGAACAAATCCCCGAACCTCTTCTGGCGTATAAATATGCAAGAGCTTACAATCATGCATCAATCTGGATATGCCTTTTATTATGTTGTCGAATGTTATTCCATCCTTACACCTCCGGAATATCTCCTGCACACATCCATTCTTATCATTAGCGAACCAATGCAGACAAAATGCGAGTGCTCTGATTTGCGATGTCGTTAATTCAATATATGATTTATTATAAGCGAAATACATTAAAAGCAAATACACATCTGGGGAATTTCTGGCGATGCTTGTGCGTAAAATACTGGGAGTTTTGTTCGGTTCCTCTCCATCGATGCCCAACCATTTATCTATCTGCTCTAGGATATCCTTCAAATGATATTCGTATAGATTCGTGATTGTTTTTCTCTCCAGTTCTTTCCTCGCATAACTGCGAATTTGACGTATGCTCAACTCATTTTTCAAAGAGTCGTCATTTTTATCAGTCAATGCCAATCGGAATGCCAGCATTACCAACTTTGACGGATTCATATATTTCTCTGCAAGCTCGTCATTTTTTTTCTTAATAGTCGGCCAATATGCTTTTATGGCAGAATAGTTCAAATCATCTCTTGTAATCGCAGTCCCGCCCGTATTCAGTCGCGTGAACAGCACCTCAAGAGTAGTCTGTTCTAAAGCCTCCGTTCCCGTTTCTGTCTCTGACTCCATTACTTCTTTGGGGAGATGATTACAGTTGATGTAGTAATTGTCTAGTGCGACGATGCGAGGGAATAGCACCTCTTTCAGATAGCAATAGGCATTTTCTCCCAAATCGATTTTCTTGCTGTAGGCAAAATCTGTTGACTTGAAAATGTCTATCGTTTTCCGAGAGAAAGCCTCTGCATCATCTTTTGTGGTTTTTGATGCTTCCAACAAACACCATAATGGTATAGGGCATTTTGCTTCTATAGGCCAAGTCTCTTTCAATGAAAAATCACGATTGTAAATATTTCCTTGAAGTTCAAACTTATCTAATGCCTTCCTTTTTTCACTGGTGTTTAGACGGGTGCAATCATCATCGTTTTTGAAACCCCAAGGTTGTGGAATAGTTGTGGCTTTAATCCAAAACATTCTTGTGCTATTTTTGACAAAATGCGGCACCAAATCTATCCAAAGAACCGCTCTGGCATCTTTAACCGTATTAAAACCAATGCTTATCGCATTGTAACGCTGTTGTCCATCCATCAAATAGTATTTACCTTGTTGGCCTTGCTCAACAATATCAGAAAGCATAAAGGACCCTATTGGGAAACCCCGAAGGATGGAATCCCACAAAAGTTCTACCTGGATTGGTTTCCAAACAAGACCACGTTGTAATGCGGGAATTGTCACTTCTGATTGTTCGTCAGTCCAATTCGAGATTTCCCGAAGTGTATACGTTTTTTCTACCATCATTTCTGGCTTTATTATTAATACTATAGGAACATCTGTATTTGCGAAAGAGCTTCCGCTGCACTACAATGATAATTATTCAAACTATCATAAGCGATCTGCAGCCCGAACACTTGTTTCTGACATTTTTCGCGGGTTAACGTGCATACCTCTTTAATTTTCTCCATATTACCCTCTGGTGTTTTATCAATTACATAACCACTCAACACCATTTGCGCGAAAGCCGTTCCAACTATAGTTTCATCACTATCATTAGATGCTATACCAACAAGAATGCTCCCCATGAGGTTCACGGTATTGTCATCCGCATCAATACCAAGTGTTCTCAATGCACTTTTAGCAATCTCTTGAAGAACCGCTTCATATTCATCCGCCTCATTCTCCAAGTCTTCCTCCTCATCACCGATGATAGAGCAAACAAGTTCATCGTCATCCGAATCTTCATCGTCATTTTTGATGGGCTCCAGTCCAAATTTAGTACGGACTTCATGTATTAGTGTATCGGCTTGGATAAATGAGTCTTCGAGTTCATCTAATTGGCGTGTTGTTTCTTCATCAGGATCTCCATTCTCATAAATCTCGTCTAAATACTCCTCATACGCTTTATCCAATTGAGGCATCAAAATATACTCAATATCATCAATTTGTTCGCCAATACAATCAATTTCAGGAACTTGAAGATTTTTTATATCTTCAAGTCTTTTTACAACAGTCTGTATCTCATCTATTAGATTCATAAAGCATTTTTATTTTCAAACTTTTTGCAAAGATACGGATATCCTATGTCAAATCGTGACAGCACATTATTATTCACTATATATATCATTTTTTACGTCATTCTTCATGTTGCAAAAATACGCATTTTTTTCAATATCAACACTTTTCAGAATAAAATCCAGATGGTAAGTGTGCGTGAATCAGCAGATTGGGTTTAAAAGAAGTTTTACTAAAAGATGTTAAATATCAAGTATTTTACCTCATAGTATACCAAAGTTTCTTAGTTATAGTATAATGTTTGTCCACTCGGTGCTACCGCCGAGAAGTCATAGGCGAATGCATTAACCAGAGTAGCAGCCAATAGAGCCGTAACTAAAAATAATTTTTTCATAATTATAACTCCTATTTTAATTCAGATGCTTTTCGAAGCATAATATCCAATTCCAAGTGAGTGAGACTTTCAAGATGATAGTACTTCACAAATTGTGTCATAATATTGTGGAAAAATGGATAATCCGTCAAGTTATCCGCCATAAAATCACTTTTGTAAAAAGAATCTAACTCATTCAATTTTACAAGAACTTCCCGAACTGGACTTGTACATCCAAAATAGCTCTCAGGATTGCTATGATGACAAAACATGACAGAAAAAACATATCCACCCGAGCGTCGCAATTGCATAACCACTCCAATGTCACCTTGTTTCACCCTATTATAGAAATCTTTAATATGAGCAATTCCATCTACTACTTGTTGCACATTCCCGATGTGATGTCGATCATAACTCCGATAGATTTCTTCACATTGTGCAATAAGTGTTGCTTGTGTATCAGCAGAGTTTGCAAATAACACTTGAAGGTTTTGATAATGTTCATAGTCTGTTCCTCCATCCAATCGCCATTCTCTTTTATAGAGCAATGCTTCTTCTACAGATGGGATAAACTCGCTGAACTTTTTTGCATGTTCCATATCTTGATTGTATTATTGGTTAGACATGTTTTATAAAACGGTACGTATGTGTGTGTCTGGATTCATCCACCTCCAGCGAGAAAAGGAGATGGTGGTCGGCAGTCAACCACCCTTGCCGGTGCAACCATGCATTGACTTCGGGGCTTGTGATGGAACCGTTATAATAAGTATTAAGGGAAGTAACCGGAAGTAATCCACTTCCTAAATCAATAAAAAGAGCATTGATGGGCTGGTCTTTTACATACTGTTTGAATTCGGCAGTATATAAGCCCAACCTTCGTGAATCTTTTCCATTACTGACAGGTCGCAACAGGACTTCATGTTTTGTTATTGTTCTTTTAAACATGACAATTGCTTTTGTGTGCCGACCCTCCAACGGAACGTTAATATATATATAATATAAGAAAAGGCATGAGGTTATGTGCTCATGTCCGTTGCTATCTGGTATCGGCAAACACCTTTGAGGAAACGGGGGGATTATGGAACATCTCTCACGCCTGAAGGTATGCCAAAAGACTAGAGGCATACGCAATCAAACGAAAGCAAAATGCTCAGCCCTTCCTCATGAAATTTTGCCGATTTCGATAGCAGGACAGTATTACAATGCTTTTCTTGCTCACGCTTTCGCTCTCGAAAGCAAGTGCAAAGATACAACTATTTTTCCAACTGGCAAAAAATAATTTGCGTCCGCACATTTTTTCTGTGCAGAGGCAAGGGGGTGGTGGCGGCGCTTTAGGGTCATCCTGTCAGTTTCCCCAGCTGCTTCTCTGTGGCATGGGGAAGTGTCTTTTTCAGGTGGTCATGGAGGCGACGGCGGCTTTCCTCGGGTGTCCGTCTGCAGTGGCATTTTTCGCGTCCGAAGAGTTGCTCGGGGGTGGTGAGCAGGGCCCAGCCCCAGCCGTAGCGGTTGCCGTGGCGGTCGGTGGGGTAGATGAAGTCCTCGGTTACCACGCGGCAGGCCGTCTGCAGGCGCGTGACGTAGGCGTCGAAGCGCGAGCGCATCTTCGCGCCGTCGAAGCCGCAGGCAGCGCGCAACTCCCTGGTTATCATGCTTCCGTTGGTCTGCAGGATTTCCAATACGATGCCCTCGATGCTCTCCTCGTCGGGCTGTGGATGGCGGCTGCGTCGGTAGTTGCAGAGGTCGGGCCACCACTCCATGGAGACAAACCCGGCCTTGCCGCCGAAGAACTTGCCGTAGGCGAACCGCCCCTCGGTAACGGCGGGGCCCTTCCAGTCCCACAGCGGCCAGTCCCAGCCGCCGTCGTCCTTCTTGACGTAGCGGCACTCGGGCGCCACCAGTTCGTCGGCCGAGAAGCCCGGCACGCTGCCCGCCAGCAGCGGCAACAGCCCCAGGCGCTCCACCGCCTCCATCAGCTCGGGGCAACTGTGTATCTCGATATCCATAATCACCCCCAACGCGAACGCTGCGTTTTTATTGCCCGACCCATTCGGCATGAGAACAAGAAGAGGGGCAAAACCTATAGCCTCGTATATACTGACAATCAGCTTGTTGTAATCGTGCTATTTAGGCTCTTTTTTCGAATTCGGAAGCGTTTTTTTTCAGGCTTTTTTCGTTCCGGAATACTATAATGTAGTGAGTGCCGTTATAACCGACTACGGAATTTAAACGACAGATAGATGTTACTTTTAGACGACAACACGCCCGCCCTCATCGCGGCCGCCGCCGCAGGAGACCCTATAGCCGCGGCACCCGTGCCCGAGGATCTGCACGTCACCGACAGCATCACTCGCGCTTTGGGCGACAGCCTCAAGAACATGTCCGCCGCCGACCTCAAGGCAGTGGTTACGGGCGAGAACACCCTTATCCGCGACGCGCTCACCGAGCTCACCCAGCTGACCGTCGCCTTCATCCCCAAGCTGCTCATAGCCATCCTTATCCTCTGGCTGGGTTTGAAGTTGGCCAAGCTGTTGCGCAAGGCCATCGTCAGGGCGTTGGAGAAGAAGGACGCCGAGCCTTCGCTGCGCACCTTCCTCGGCTCGCTGGTCGATGTGCTGCTCAAGGCGATGATTATTATCATGGCCATGGACGTAATCGGCATCAAGGCCACCTCGTTCATCGCCCTGCTGGGCGCCATGGGTCTGGCCATCGGCATGGCTATGCAGGGTACCCTCCAGAACTTCGCCGGCGGCGTGATCATCCTGCTGATGAAGCCCTTCAAGGTGGACGACTATATCGAGTGCGGCACCTACAAGGGCTACATCAAGGAAATCCGCATCTTCCACACCATCATGCGCCCCTTCAACGGCCGCACCGTCATCATCCCCAACAGCGAGCTGGCCACCAAGAGCCTCATCAACCCAAAGCCGTCCTTTGGGAGGTCATCAACGCCGAGTCCCTCATCGACAAGGAGTTTAAGGCTCCCAAGGTGGCCGTGAGCAACCTCAACAACAGCTCGGTCGACCTCACCCTCTGGCTCTGGACCAAGGTGGAGGACTACTGGACTGTATGGGAGCACATCCGCGAGGACATCTACATCGCCTTCAACAACGCCGGTGTCGAGATACCCTTCCCGCAGATTACCGTCCACACGCCGCCGCCCACTGGCCACGCCCACATGGATCCCCGTGCGCCGGAAGGCCACCTGCCGGTCAGCGAGACGGAAAAACTGGGTACAGGAGATTGAGCCATGAAAAGACTGCTGCAACTGCTAGTGATTCTGTTGGCTGTCGCACCGCTTCGGGCACAGGAGTTGTCGGCCAGTGCCACCGCCTCGGTACTCACCTGCGGTGCCGGCGACGACTTCTACACCACCTTCGGACATACCGCCGTCCGCATCACCGACTCCGAGTTGGGCATCGACTACGTCTACAATTACGGTACCTTTGACTTCAACACCCCCAACTTCTACTGGAAGTTCATGCGCGGCAAGCTTGACTACAAGCTGGCCCGCACCTCCTACCAGCGTTTCATCGCCGAGTACCAGTACGAGGGTCGCGCCGTCTTCGAGCAGCAGCTGGGCATGGAGTGGGGCCAGCTTCAGAATTTGTTTCTCCTTTTGGAGACGAACCTCCTGCCGGAATACAGGTACTACAAATACGACTTTTTCCGCGACAACTGCGCCACGCGGGTGCGCGACGTGGTCTACAGTGCCTGGGCCATGGACACGCTGCTGCAACGCAGGTCGTCGCCCCGCAGCTACCGCCGCCTGATAGCTGACAATTTGAAAGGCACCCTCGAGTGGTGGCGCCTGGGTATCGACCTCCTCTTCGGCCTGCCCGCCGACCACCGCTGCGACGCCAGCGAACGGATGTTCCTTCCGTTCGAGATGATGGCCGAGTACACCAAGACGGGAACTACGGGCATCTGGAGTGGGCCGGGACTGGTGGAGGAAACTCGCCAGCTGCTTGCCGAGGAGCGACAGCCGCTGAAGCCCAGTTTCCCGCCCTTGGTACTCTTCGCGCTGCTGCTGACCGCCGTGGCACTGCTGACCTGGCACCGGCGCGCCTGGCCGCGCTGGGCGGATCGGGTGCTGTTCGCCATCGCCGGACTGGTGGGGCTGTTCCTGGTGTTCATGTGGGTGGGTACCGACCACTACTGCACCCAGTGGAACCTCAACATCCTGTGGGCCTCTCCGCTGCTCATACTGATAGCCATCCGGCTGGAGCGCAGCCCGAAGTGGGCCCTGTGGTTCCAACTGGCGTGCTTCGCCGTGGCGGCGGTGTGGGTGCTGGTTTGCGGCCTCGCACCCGCCATACTGATGATTATATTTACCCTTGCCCTTCGCGTGGCGGTACAATTGCTTCGACCCGATCAATCACCTGCTGTGGGGTGATGGCGCGCAGGCAGCGGTGGTCGCCATACTTGCAGGGCTTCTGCCCGAAGGCGGAGCAGGGCTGGCAGGGGAGGCCGGCGCAGAGGGCATCGGAACGGTTTTGTTGTCGGGGATAGAAGCCGAAGTCGGGATGAGTGGCACCCCAGATGCTGACGACACGAACTCCCAATGCACTGGAGAAGTGCATATTGGCACTATCCATACTGACCATTAACTCCAATCCGCGTATCATTTCCAACTCTTCCCGGAACGGGTGCTTGCCTGCCAGCGAGGTGATGTTTTCGTGCTGTGCGGCCAGTGCTTCCAGTTGAGGGGATTCTTCCTTGCTGCCGAAGAGCAGCACCTGTCGTCCATGCTGTGCCAGTTGCAGGGCGAGTACACAGGTGTTCTCCCAAGGCCATATCTTGCCCTTGTGCTGTGCGAAGGGGGCGATGCCGATGCCGATGGAGAGGTCGGAGGTCGGAGGTCGGAGGTCGGAGGTCGGAGTGAAAGTGGTGTCGGGAATACCCAGTCGTCTAAATACATCGGCGTAGCGCTGCCATTGGGGGCGCCGCGGCTGGGTGAGCCAGTGGTGCAGGAACAGCCAGCGGGATAGGCGTCCTTTGCGGATGCGGCGTACTTTCAGGGGATGCAGGTGGCAGAGGGCATCAATGCGAAGCAGAGCCAAAGCGCGTCCAACACGGTTGATTTGGTGCAGGTCGGCCACAGCATCGGCGCCTGTGCTCTTCAACTGCCGGTAGATATTCCAGGCACTCTGCTTCTTTTTCACGCCGAGGAAGGCCACGTTGGGCATACCCTCGAACAGGGGCTCGAGCAGTGGTGGTGCGGCCACCGTGAAGCGCACGTCGGGGTTGGCACGGGCATAAGCCTTGAGCATGGGTACCATGATGGCCACGTCGCCCAGGGCCGACAGCCGTATGACCAAGACGTGCTTCACTGCTTGTACAATGAGGGGTTGAGCGAGGGGTCGTTGTACATTTTCATCTGGCGGTAGAGCTTCATCACGCGGCGGCCGGCAGCCAGGTCTTCCAGCAGTTGGTCGATGGCGGTGGTGAGGTCGGCGCGCTGGGTGAGCAGGGTATCGAGCTTGGCCTGGCACTTGGCGCGGTGCGCGTTGTCGCCCCGATGGGTCTCGATGTCGAAGTGGTATATCTTCAGTGCCAGAATGGAAAGTCGGTCGATGGCCCAGGCGGGTGTCTCGGTGTTGAGGCGCGCATCGGACTGTGGTGGCACCTCGCGGAATTGCCTGTAGAAGTGGTCGTCGATGCGTTCCACCAGGTCGGTGCGATGCTGGTTGGAGCGGTCGATGCGGCGTTTGAGGGTGAGGGCGTAGGCGGGTTCCACATCGTCGGGGCGCACCAAGTCTTCAAGGTGCCACTGCACGGTGTCGACCCACGACTTTTCCCACAGCAGAGCCTCGAAGGTGCCTGCGCTGTAGGGGAGGCGCTGTTCGCTGTCGATAGAGTCAGTCTTGTGGTATTCAATGACTTGAATGTTAAACAAGTCGTATATTTCGTTTGCTTTCATGGTGCAAAGATACGATTATTTTTTAGAACCGGTGTCCCATCGAGAGATAGAAGGTGGGTTTGTTGAGGAGGTTGGAATAGCCGATGTTGAATCCGATGGGGCCAAGGAAGGAGTCGTAGAAATAGGCGATGGCACCGCCGTAGAGGTTGATGATGTCGGATGCGTTCTCGAATTGGTCGAGGCTGTCGAACGACGAGGCCATAGATAGGCGTAGGTGCAGGTAATGGCTCTTGAGCAGGCGGTACTGGAGCTGGAGCCGCAGTGCCACGAGGTTGCGGTCGACATACTCGATGTTGTTCACGCCGTCGAAGGGCAATTGGTGGTCGGTACACATGGCGAACCACTCAGATCCGAGAAGGGTGGCGAAGGGGTAGGGCTGCTCGCTGCCGAGGAAGAGGCGGCCGTAGGCCATAGGTTGCAGGGTGAGACGCGAAGCGATAGGCAGGTTGGTGCGCCAGCGGGCGCGGATGTCGTGCAGGCCATGATCGCCATTGTAAGTGAAGAGGTTGTCGGTGATGTAGTCATAGGAGGCTTCGATGCGGCTGCCCTGGGAGGGGAAGTACCAGTGGTTCTCACAGTTGTGGATGGCTTCGGCATGGAGCGAGAAGTAGTGTGCGTTGGTGAAATCGGACAGGTTCATGCCGGGTCGGATTAGGGAGAGGTCGCCGTGGCGGTACAGATCCCACCGCAGCCCGACCTTCAGCAGGTACTTGCGTAAGCGCGAGTTGATGGGGTACAACTCGGTGCGGTGATGGTTGTAGCGCACATTGATGATGCGTTGGCCGCCGATGCAGTAGTTCAGCTCGTCGCGGAAGAAGGTGTAGGCGAGAGAGGGGCTGGTGATACCCCGGGGGAATATGGTGTTCTCGATACGGAAGTTGAAGCGTTTGCCGAGACGGATGTGGCCGCCTATCTCCATCGGCACGTGCCAGTGCAGCGGGAAGCGTACGCCAAGCTGCAGGGCGCCGTTTTCCTCGTTGTCGAAGCGGAAGGCGGCACCGATGAGGGGGTCGTTAATCAGTGGCGAGCCTTTCATGCGGTGGTGCTTGTCTTTTGGCGGCACCATCCGGCGGAGGCTGTCGGGGCGGGCGGTGGAGTCGATGCCGTGTTTGCGGCGCAGGGCGATGAGGTCGTCCCAGTGTTCGCGGGCCACCTTTTCGCCACGGGCCAGGAGGGTGCTGATGGCGTCGTCGGTGAAGCTGGCGGCGGTGAAGCCGGAGACATCGACCTTCAGCAGGAGGTCGGTGTGAAGGACGTTGTACTGGTATTTGTTGCGGCAGTTTATGTCAATGAGTTGCTCCAGGACGGAAACGGTGTGCACTATCTCGTCGGCGCTCATACCCTTGGCCTGCACGGAGACACCGATGACTATGTCGGCACCCATCTCGCGGGCGATGTCGGCGGGATAGTTGTTGCGCAGGCCGCCATCAATCAGCAGCATGTCGCCCTTGCGGACGGGGGCGAAGACACCCGGGATGGACATCGAGGCGCGCATGGCCTGTTTGAGGTAGCCGTTGTGGAAGTCGATTTCGGTGTTGTCGATGAGGTTGGTGGCCACGCAGGCGAAGGGGACGGGGAGGGAGTAGAAGTCGAGGGAGTCGAGGTAGCCGTAGAGGAGGTGGTCGAAGAAGCGGTCGAGGTTCTCGCCGCGGACCACGCCCCCGCCCACTTCCTGGGTGGAGATGGCGTGCCAGAGGGCGTAGGTGTTCTGTATGTGGCGGTGTTCCACGTCGAGGATGTTGGGGTCTATGCGGTCGGTGAGGAGGTCTGACCAGACCTGCGAGCGTATGATGGAGTCCATTTCCCGGGGGGTCCATCCGATGGAGTAGAGGCCGCCGACGAGTGCGCCCATGGAGGTGCCGCAGACGATGTCGATGGGTATGCCGGCCTCTTCGATGACTTTGAGGGCGCCGATGTGGGCGGCTCCCTTGGCTCCGCCGCCGGAAAGGACGACGGCCACCTTGGGGCGGCGGTGGCTCTGCGCGCCGACGGGGGCGAGCAGGAGGAGGGCGGCGAGGAGGGTAAGGGTCTTTTTCATGGTGATGGGGCGGTGTTGGGCAGGGGTTCTCTAGGTACTCTCTAGGTACTCTCTTAATGAATACATAAACTCTGGCGCGATATGGGACTATATGGGTTCACAGGGGTTCACGTGGCCTGGCGGTAGACGTCTTTCTTCACGCGCATTCCTTGCAGCAGGCCGCGCAGGAGGAGGTAGACCATGAAGGCGAGCCAGAGGATGTGGTTCCAGGTGGGGGTGGTGAGTGCATAGTGTATGGTGTATAGTGCCTTGAGGCCGAAGTAGAGTGCGAAGAAGGCGGCGGTGGCCGCGAACATGGCGTTGCGCATGGTGCGGCTGGCGGTGGCGCCGATGAAGATGCCGTCGAAGAGGAAGGCGGTGAAGCCGCAGACGGGGATGACGAGCACCCACGCCATGTAGTCGCCGGCGGCGTCGATGATGGCCTCCTCGCGGGTGAAGAGGTGGAGGAAGCCGTCGCCGAACAGGGCGTAGAGGGTGGTGAAGAGTGCGGTCAGTGCGAGTCCCCAGAGCAGGAGCAGGCGCACGGAGAGGCGCAGGTTCTTCGGGTCGCGGGCGCCGATGTAGCGGCCCACGAGGCTCTCGCCGGCGTAGGCGAAGCCGTCCATGACGTAGCTGAAGAGGGTGAAGAACTGCAGCAGGAGGGCATCGACGGCCAGCACCTGGTCGCCGATGCGGCCGCTGGCGGCGGTGATGAAGGTGAAGACGGCCGAGAGGCAGAGGGTGCGCAGGAAGATGTCGCCGTTGACCTTGAAGAAGCGGCGCATGTCGTCCCAGCGGAGGGCGGATTTCAGACTGGAAACGGAGAGCCGGAAACCGAAGATGTGTCTTTCCCGGCGCATCTTTCTCCGCAGGAAGTGAATGCCGAGGGCGAGGCCGGTGTAGTTGGCGATGACGGTGCCGAGGGCCACGCCGGCGATGTCCCAGTGCAGGACGAGGACGAAGAGCAGCGAGGCCAGGATATTGACGCAGTTCAGCGCGATGGCGATCCACATGGGGGTCTTCGAGTCCTGCATGCCGATGAACCAGCCCTTGACGGCGTAGAGCCCCAGGGTGGCCGGCGCGGCCCAGATGCGGATGAAGAAGTAGGTCAGCGCCATCTTCATCACCTCACTGCCGCCCTCGAAGATGACGGGTACCAGCAGCGAGATGGGCCACTGCAACGCGATGAGCGCCAAGGCGATGGCCAGGGCGATGGCGCAGGCGCGGACAAGTGTCTTCTGCGCCTCGTCCCACCGTTGCGCGCCGAACGCCTGGGCGGTGAAGCCGCTGGTACCCATGCGCAGGAAGCCGAAGTTCCAGTAGATGAGGTTGAAGATGGAGGCTCCGATGGTGATGGCTCCGATGTGCGCGGCCGAGAGGTGCCCCACGATGGCCATGTCCACCATGCCCAGCAGGGGCACGGTGATGTTGGTTACGATGTTGGGCAGGGCCAGGCCGAGGATGCGCTTGTTCACGTTACTGTATCTTGCAGCTGGCGCAGTTGATGACCCGTCGGGTGGCCTTCTCGGATAGGAAGACCACGATGTGGCTGTTGTCGAGGTTGATGTCGGCGTCGGGGGTGAAGCTCAGGGTGCCGCGCAGGAGGGTCTGCCCTCCGGGCAGGTCGCGGCCCCAGTGGCTGGTGATGACCTTGCGCAGCATGTGGTTGTGCACATAGTCGTCGATGCGCCCCTCTAGGTAGTGGTCCTGCTTGTAGACCAGCGAGTCCTCGATAATGGCGGCTGTGAGGGTGAGGGTGGCAGCGGATGCCTGCAGGAGTTGTATGTCGGCGGTGATGCTCACGGCGGAACCCTCTTTCGTGGCTTGCACGCCGATGGCGGCGGAAGGGGCGTTCTGGATCGACTCGCCGATGATGGGGATCATGGCCGAGATGTCGCCCGAGTAGAGTTCGGTGCGGTTGAGGTGGGCCGAGGGGAGGAAGGTGATGCCGAAATACTTGTCCCAGGCGGTGCCGCCGTCGGTGCGCATGTCGGGCTCGTTGGGGTAGGGGATGCCCTGTCCGCTGGGGTGGTTGATGGAGACGACCACCAGGCGGTCGCCGTACTGGTGGTGGGCGGCGTCGAGGGTCTCGTCGGCGCGCGGGCAGTTGGTGCACTTGGGGCCGGTGTATTTTTCCACGTAGGCGCGCTGCACCGCCTCGGGGGCGGCCGGGGCGGCGCTCCAGCTCACCGGGGCACCGTCGTACACGGTGTACTCTTCGGTCTCTATCGAGTCGCAGGCGGCCAGCGTCAGCAGGGCGGCGGCCAGGAGGGATATGGTCTTTTTCATGATGTCAGAAGCTTGTTGTTAAACTGAAGGTCAATCCGTTGCTGGCGGGTACCTGGCGGCACACGCCGCCGATGCAGAGCAGGCCCTCGCGCTGCTTGCCGTAGCCCAGCTGGAAGCGCGTGGCGCCGCGGGTGTAGCCGCAGGAGAGGTTGTAGTAGTTGCCCGTGCCGTCGCGGTAGGCGTACTGGTCGCTCAGCGAGAGAAACCAATGGGTGCCGATGTTCCACTCCACCAGCCCCATCACCCAGTCGCCGGCGCGGCGGTCGTCGTGGCCGTGTTCGGGGTCGTACCGGCTGTCGCTTCCCATCCACTCGGCCTCGAAGCGCAGGGCGTGTTTCTTGCTGACCTTCCACGAAAGGTCGGCCACCACGATGTGGTTGTGGTAGAGGTCGGGTGCGTGGCCTTCCACCACCGGGTTGAACACTTGGTAGGCGTAGGTGGCGGTGAGTTTGACGGTCTTGGAGAGTTTCTTGGCCACCTCAAGCGAGAGGTCGCCATAGAGGAAGTCGCCCTTGGAGAAAGTCCCGGCGGTGTAGCCGTCGGTGCCGAGGCCGCCGATGACAGTGGTGTCCAGGGCTGTTACCAGCGAGGAGTTGAGGTGCAGGTCGGTGCCGTACTTGCCGCCCAGCAGGGTGCCTTTCTTGAACTTGTACATCACGTCGGCTTGCACGCCCTGCTCGCCGTTCACCTGGGTGGCGTAGGGGTACATGGCCAGGAAGGCATAGGTGTGGTTCTTGGTGATGGCGGGCAGGTAGTTGATGTAGAGCATCTCGCCGCTGAGCGACCGCATGGACTTGTAGCCCATGTTGTCGATGCGCTTGGCCTGTATGCCGGCCGAGAAGCCGCGGGTGGAGTAGCCCAGGTTGAGCATCAGGGCGTTGCCCGGGCGGTAGATGTAGCCGTTGATGGCGTTGGGATCCTGCCCCTTGCGGGCGTATTCGGTCTGCAGGCTCCAGCCACCGAAGCCCAGGTCGGCGCGCAGCGAGGCGGCGCCCACGTTGAGCGGCAGGTTGAGGCGGTTCTCCGTACCTGGGACGGGGATATTCTCGTCGTCCTCGTACTTGCTGACGAAACCCGCGCCGAGGGTGGCGCGCAGCTTGCTGCCTGACAGCGGTTTCACCACGCTGTTGAGGCTCACTTCGGCATCCACGCCGCGCACCAGGCCGGGGCCGTAGTCCCAGAAGTGGCGCTGCTTGCCGGCCAGTGCCTTGAGCGTTACACCGTCCACGGGGCGGTACTGCACCGAGGCGCCGAACAGTGCGTTGTCGATGCCCAGGTAGCGGTCCTCGTAGGTGCGCAGTATCATGCCGGAGCCGAACTGCTCGTAGAAGTGGCCTGCAGTTACCGTCAGCCGTTCGCCGCTGTACTTGACGAAGTAGTTGGCCACGCCCTGGCCTTTCCACTGGGAATCGAAGCCCAGCAAGGGGTTCTGATACATTTCCAGGCGTAGGCCGGCACTGAAGTCGCCGTTGGTGTAGAGCACGTCGGCGCGGGCGTTCAAGAGCAGGCGTTCCGGCACCTCCTCGGCACCGATGACACTGTCGGCGCGGCTCATCTGGCCGTCCAGCTGCACATTGCCCGTAACATGGCCTCCCAGGAGACCTTGGGCATGGGTGGGATTGAAAATTGAGTGTTGAAAATTGAAAATCAGTAAGGTGCAGATAATCAATTTTAAGGTCTTGCCGAGTTTCATTTCCATTTACTTTACGAGTTCGCGGACTTTCTCGATGAGTTCCTCCTCGCCGCCGTCCTGGTAGCCTTTGTGCTGCCATACGATTTCGCCCTCGCCGTTGAGGATGAAGGTGTGGGGTACGTCGGCGCCAACGTTGAGGGCGCGGGCGAGGTCTTTGTTCTGGTCGAGGAAAACCTCGTAGGGCCAGTCCTTGCCATTGACCCACGGGCGGACACGGGCGGCGGAACGGGTGTCGTCGATAGAGACGGCCACCAGCTTCACGCCAGTCTCTTCACGCCACTCGTCGTAGACCTCCTTGATGGCGTCGAGTTCGCGGTTGCAGGGCTTGCACCAGGTGGCCCAGAAGGAGAGGATGACGGGTTTGCCGTTGTTTTGGATGACCGACGACTGCACACTCTGGCCGTCAAGATCTTTGAGGGCGATGTTCTCGGGCAGTTTGGCGTTCTGTGCCGCCAGGCCGCAGGTGGCGGCGAAGGTCAGCAGGGCGAAAATGATTTTCTTCATGTTGTGTGTATTTTTATTTGTTTAGTATCAGATGAATAGGGTTTCTTGCATGGCGGCGAGGCAGCGTTCCTCGTCAGCGATGAGGGTGTCGGTGAAGGCGGTGGCCTCGCCGTCGGCCAGGTCGTCGCGCAGTTGGAAGAGGCGTCCGTAATGGAGGCCGAACTCCTCGTACTGCGGGTTTCCGAGAGCGCAGGCGGTGGCGAAGAGGCGAGCGGTCTTGCCGTCGATGATGCGCAGGTAGTCGTCGGCCGTCAGCAGTCGTCCGTTGGCGATTTCCTGTTGCAGCAGTTCGCCCTCCACCATAGCCAGCACGGTGTCGTTGATGCGGCGGGCAGCGGTGGGGTCGTCTACCTCGTCGAGCAGGCGCATGATTTGGGCCAGATGGTAGTCGCCCACGAGAATGGCCACTCGGTTGTTCCAGCGAGCATTGACCGAGGGCTGTCCACGGCGGCTGTCGGCATGGTCGATGACGTCGTCGTGCAGCAGCGAGGCGTTGTGGAGCATCTCCACAGCGGTGGCTAGCAACAGGGTGCGGTGCGAGGCCAGGTGGTCGTCGCCCAGGGTGGCGGCGGCCAGCAGGGTGAGGCGCGGGCGCAGCATCTTGCCCTGCCGCGCCGAGGCGTAGGACTCCACCTGCCGCAGCAGGTCGCCATCTCCCTGGGTAAGGCGGCGCAGGTATTCTGTACGCACCTCTTGCAGTCTATCCTCGATAGTCATTGTAGAGAGTGGAGAGTTTGTTGGATAGCTGTTTGGAGGCTTTGATCAGGGGCAGACGGAGCACGTTGTGGATGCTTCCCTGCAGCTCGAGCAGGGCTTTGATACCCGTGGGGTTGCCCTCGTCGAAGATGGCGTTCATCAGCGGCAGCATGCGGTAGTGGAGCGGCAGGGCTTTCTTGTGGTCGCCCTTGAGGGCGAGGCGCACCATCTGCGACATGGTGTCTGGCAAGGCGTTGGCGATGACCGAAATGACACCGTCGGCCCCGAGGGTGAGCATGGGGTAGGTGAGGGCGTCGTCGCCGCTGATGACACGGAACCCGTCGGGTCGCTGGCGCAGGATGTCCATCACCTGCTGCAGGTTGCCCGAGGCTTCCTTGATGCCGATGATGTTGGGACACTCGTGGGCGAGGGCGAGGGTAGTGTCGGCGGTGAGGTTGACACCGGTGCGGCCGGGGACGTTGTAGATGACCACCGGCACGGGCGACGCCTCGGCCACCGAGCGGTAGTGCTGCAGCAGGCCGCGCTGGTTGGGCTTGTTGTAGTAGGGCGTTACGGAGAGGATGCCGCTGATGCCGTCGAAGTTGGTGCGGGCGAGGGCATCGGTTACGTTGAGAGTGTTGTTGCCTCCCAGGCCGAGCATCACGGGGCGGCGGCCGGCGACGGTCTCGACGATGAATTCCTGTACGGCCGAGCGCTCGTTCTCTGTCATGGTGGCGGCCTCGCTGGTGGTGCCGAGGGCGACGATGTAGTCCACGCCCTGGGCTATGACATGGTCGATGAGGTGCTCAAGTTTGGTGAAGTCGACGGTGTCCTGCTGCTTGCGGAAAGGGGTTATCAGCGCCACACCGGTGCCGGTGAAGAGTTGTTTGTTGGTAGCCATAGTTTATTTCTTTATCATGCTTAAGTATTCCACAATGTTGTTGAAGAAGCCCTTGAGCTCCACGTGTCCGTCGCCGCGGATGATGAGGTCGAAAATCTCGGTGGGGTCCTCGGAGGGGGTGGCGTAGACCACCTTGAGGGCGGCGTCGGTACGCAAGGCGATGTACTGGGAGAAGAAGTTCTCCTCGCCGATGGTGTCGATGAGCAGGTCGTAGTGGTTGGCGGTGAAAGGCTTGAGCGAGTCGGCCGAGGGCAGGCCCCAGAAGTTGATGTCGTTCTTGGTGCGGCAAATGTAGGTGTCGCGGTGGGTAACCACAAAGTTGATGTCCTGCTCCTGCAGGGCGATGATGTAGACCTTCTTGCCCTGGTTCTCCATCACCTTGGCGAAGTGGTAGAGCACGTTCCAGTTGGGCTCGTTGTCGAGGCGGCAGATGAGGCCGATGGTTTTCACCTCGTCGATGTTTTCAATACGCTTGTCGCGCTGCACGCGCTTGAGGTCGCGGATGATTTGTTTGCGGCGGATTTCTTTGATAAAGTCTAGCATATATAATTTTCTGTTTTTCAATATTTGACTTTCAATTCTCGAATAGTGTGTGTTGGCGGTAGAGCGAGAAGGAGCGGCGGTGGTGGGGTGTGATGCCGTGCTGCTCGATGGCGCGGTAGTGTTCGGCGGTGGGGTAGCCCTTGTTGCGATCCCAGCCGTATTCGGGATGCCTGGCGGCGAGTTGCACCATGAGTTCGTCTCGGTGAGTCTTGGCCAGGATGCTGGCGGCGGCGATGGCCATGTAGAGGGCGTCGCCCTTGACGAAACACTGGTAGGGGATGTCGGTCTCGTTGTAGAAACGGTTGCCGTCGATGAGCAGGAAGTCGGGTCGCTCCGGCAGGGCCTGCACGGCGAGGCACATGGCGTGGGTGGAGGCGTGGAGTATGTTGAGGCGGTCGATGTCGGCGGGTTCCACCACGGCCACGGCCCATTGTGTGTCGCGCTCAATCTCCACACGCAGGCGGTCGCGCTGGCGCTCGGTGAGTTGCTTCGAGTCGTTGAGCAGGTCGTGGGTGTAGCCCTCTGGCAGCACCACGGCGGCGGCCACGACGGGTCCCGCCAGCGGGCCGCGTCCGGCCTCGTCGCATCCCGCCTCGCGGCGGCCTGGTATGAGACAAGGGGCTAGCATACGATGGCGGCCAGGATGAGTAACACAAACAGGATGTCGTTGACCCTTTGCTGCCACGGGCGGCTCTGCCGGAAGACATTCCGCTCCTGGAGGGTGAACAGATGGGTGCCGCACAAGGCGAAGGGGACGGCGAAGAACTGCAGATTGACGGGGAAGAGGCTGGTGTAGAGCAGGGCTCCCAAGCCGGAGACGGTGGGCAGCATCACGGTGATGGCATTCTTTTTCCATATCACCGTCTTCTCACCCAGTTTGAGCCATAGCGAGACGATGCTCACAACCAGCATGGCTATCAGCAGCACGAGGGCTGCGGTGCGGAGCGGGGCGATGGGTTCGGTGCGTATGCCGATGTCGGACAGCTGGCCGGCCATGTGAAGGAGACTTGCCTTGAGGCCACCCGTCAGGAAGAGGTAGCTCCACACCAGGATGTAGGGTGCCAGCAAGCCAAGTATCAGCACCATCCACTCGCGCCAGCGGTAAAGGCGGTAGTTGATGCAGATGAGGATGTAGGCGATGAGGAAGGTGAGCATGGGCAGGTAAATCATCGAGGCGATGGAAATCAGCGCCGTGCTGCCGAATATCTTGTCGGTGGTGATGGTGAGCGAGGTGCCACGCAGGAGCAGCAGGTGCAGGATGGCCACAATGATGAGGTTGGCGACGAGGGCAGGGGTGAGCGTGGTGGCGGTGGCACTCATGAAGATGCAGTACAGCAGGGTGGGGAGGAGGCTGTTTTTCGAGACTAACCCGACGTTGGACAGCATCAGGTTGAGGAGAAACCCGCCAAGGAGAATGAGTATCATGCCGCCAATGGCTGCCAGGGTACCTGTCCCGGCGGTGTGCGCCAGGGGGCGAGCCCACATCAAGGCCAGGGCGGCAAGGATGATTGCCACCTGGATAATGGTGCTTTTCCCGAACAGCCTCAACATGGTGCGGTCAGCGGACTATCAGTTTCTCAACGCGGTTGCCGACGCGAACGATGTACACGCCGCTGTTCCATCCGGCGAGGTCGATGGTGGCCTCGACGGTGATGGGGGTCTGCAGCATGAGGCGGCCGTCGATGGAGTAGACGGCGAGGGTCTGCTGCTGACCGCAGCCGGAATGGACGGTAACGCGCCCGGCGGCGGGGTTGGGGAAGAGGCGGATGGGGATGCGCGACTGCTCGGCCTGGTCGATGCTGACCATCGTGAGGGCCTTGTTCACGGCGGCCAGGGCGTCAATCTTGCCCCAGCCCCAGCGGATGGAGGCACTGTCGTTGGCCAACAGCGGGCCGGTCCTCTCGTCGTTGCGGGCGGTGGTGGTGATGATGTCCTTGATTTCGTCGGCCGTGAGGTCGGGATTGGCTTGCAGCAGCAGGGCCACGATGCCCGTAACGGCGGGACTCGACATGGAGGTGCCGCTCATGGGGGCCCAAAGGTATTTCCGATCCATAACCCAGGTGTAGACGGAGGTCGAGTAGGAGTCGTCGGTCCAGGCACTGATGCTGGAGTAGACTTCCACGCCGGGGGCGGATATCTCGGGTTTCTGCGCACCCGAAATCAGCGGGCCGTAGCTGCTGAATGCCGCCACGTCGCCCAAGTAGTAGCGGCCCGATGCCTCGTTGTAGCGGTCGGCGGTGTGCGCCGCCACGCTGATGCACTTGGCGGCGCAGGCGGGTTCGCCGATGCCGTAGAGGGTGTTGCCGCCGGTGAAACCCTGGTGTCCGCCACGGGAGAAACTGCAGCCCTGGTTGCCGGCATGGTTCTCCAGGTTGGCGATGTTCCAGGCATGGACGGTGCCATTCTGGGCGGTGATGAAGAGTTGCAGCTCGCCGATGCACTTGTCCACGTCGAGCTGGATGTGGGGACGGTGGTCGAAGGGGTTGGAGTGCTCGATGAGCAGGCGGTAGCCGGTGGGGACACCGTCCACGAGAAGGGTGTCGTAGATGACGGTGTCGCCAAGGGAGGTGCTGTAGAAGGGCGAGGCGAAGATGCCGCCGGAGGTCTGCACACGGAATCCGGCGGTGAAGTCGCACTGCTGCTCACCCCACATGATGAGGCACTGGCCGGTCTCGTGTATGCTGTAGATATCGCTGGCCCAGAGGGCTACGGTGCGGAGGGTGTCGACGGTGTCGCCCCGGAACGTATTGCTGATGTGGAAGGGAACGCTGGTGCGCCCGTTGTTGCCGGCGCTGGTAACGAACAGGATTCCCTCGTCGGCCCAGGAGTTGATGGCCTGGCTGAGGAGCGAGGTGCCGTCGAGGGTGCTGAAAGAGTACATGCCCCAGCTGCTGTTCACCACCAGGCGTTTGGCGCTGTCCTGCGCCACCTGGCGCATCCATGCCACCCCGTCCATCCACTCGGCCTCGCCGAGGAGGAAGGTGCAGAAGAGCATTTTGGCGCCGGGAGCCTGGCCTATGCACTGGCCGTTGGCTCCCTTGCCGGCGCAGATGCCGGCCACATGGGTGCCGTGGGTGCCGTAGCCGTAGATGTTGGAGGTGTCGCCCTTGGCGGCCTTGAGGTCGGCGTGGGTGGTGATGACGGTGCCATAGTCGAAGCCGGCGGGGGCGGGGCCGGCGTGGCGGAAGTGGTCCCAGGCCATCTCCAAGCGCCAGTTGGCGCGCCCGTTGTTGTTGTAGTTGGGGTGGGTGTAGTCGAATCCCCAGTCGGTGATGCCGATGTAGACTCCCTCGCCGTTGTAGGGGAGGCCGCTGGTGGTGCCGAGTCCCGCCTGGACGCTGTCGGTGCGGGTGTCCCAGCGGGTATTGTCCATGTCGGGGGCGGCGATGCGGTGGGAGATGCTGTACTGCAGCACTTCGGGGTTGCTGTCGAGGTGCGCCAGGGCATCGACGGGCACGCGGAGGGTGATGATTTGTCCGGCGTGCGCGCCAATTGTGATGCCGGCCTTCTCGAGGTGGCCGGGGTCGAAGCCGGGAGCCATCTTGGCGAGCATGCGCACGCTGGTGGCGCCGGAGGCAATTTCCTCGGCCACGAGGGCGCGGGTGTCGATGCCGCATTTGCGGCTCTGGGCGTTGACGGCGAGTAATGTGCTTAGGCACAATGCGATAAGGAGCGTCTTTCTCATAATATGCACTATATATATAATGTGCAAAGATATAAAAAATCTGCCACATGGCAGAATTTTTGTGCAAAGTGTGTGGGAATGAGGAGAACTCGCCACTCTGGAGTGGTGGGATTGGGGGAGGCAGGTGGCAGGGACTCCCTAGGTACTCTCTAGGTACTCTCTTAATGAATACATAAACTCTGGTGCGATATGAACCGATATGGGACTTTTGGGGAAAATTTTGTGGTGTTTCGTGTTTCAAGGGAACTGGTTCAGTTCGCGGCGCGCACCAGGCGCACGGCGCTGCCGTGATGGCGCACGTCTGTATCGAGAAACACAGCACCTGGAACCATAAACAATGCGTGGGCAGACTGGCCACCGGACACATGGTCATTGGTCCAGTAGGTGCTCGGGTAGGTTTCCGGGGTGCGGGTAACACTGGTGCCGCTACGCATGCCTGCGGCGGGCAGGAACACCGCGCCGAGGGCCTCCATCTCCTCCCAGGTGTCGCCGGAGTAGGTGTTGGTGGTGTACCGGGTGACGTCGGGCATGAAGGGATTTGTGGAAAAATCCCAGTCGTCGGGCAACAGGATGAGGCCGGGCACCCCATTCACCGTGGCCAGGCTCCATTTGCCTTCGCGGGTGGTGTTGGTTTGGTCGCCTATGGACAGCAGGTACTGCCATTGCGTCTTGCTGAGGGTGAACCAGCCGCTGCTCGCCGTGTTGCCGCCGTTGGCGATGGCGTTGCAGCCCCAGTCGCTCTGTTCGGTGGCGGAGAGGACGCTGCTGCCGGGGCCGTAGGTGCCGGTGGTAGAGGTGCTCCAAGGCTGGTAGTTGGCGGGGCCGTAGTTGTGGCCGCTGGTGCCCCAGCCGAAAAGGCTGACGATGTCCTGGTCGGCGTAGTTCTCGCCCACATTCTGCCCGTGGGTCTCCACGGTGCTCCACTGGTGCTCCATGAAGCTCCAGGTGGAGGTAGCCTTGTTGTACTGCAGGTTGCCCTTCGAGAAGAGCACCTTGTTGCCGGCGTCGATGGAGAAGGCTGGGGCAGTGGAGGTTACGCGCGGGCTGGCGGGATCCATCTTGATTTGGATGGTCTTCATCTCGTTGCGGCCGATGCCTTCGGCCATTTCCACTGTATGCTCGAACATAAGCCTGCGGCGGCCGATGGTGCCGGGGGCGCTTTCGTTGCGGCCCTCCACGCGGACGGTGAGATTGTCGGTCCCTAAGATGGAGGTTCCACCCATTGGAAGGATAGGCACCTGCACAGGCAGGATGGCGCCCGGGGCCACCACGACGGGCTCGGGGAAGACCACCTCCACCTGCTTCTGGGCAACGTTGTCGGTGAATTCGCCATTTACATAGAGTCTTGGATAAATCTCTCTAGCCCTGGCTATGTTTTCTTGGGTGACTCCAACTCCCGCGAAGGGGTTATCGAGACTAAACGCCACAACCATATCCCCGCAGAGTTTACTGAAACCACTGCTCACGGCCACGCGGTTCACCAGCAGGGGCTGGCCGGAGTCGTTGCGCACCTTCACCAGCAGCGCCGCCGTCAGGTGCTGGAAGCGCAGCACCTCGCGCCCAACGGGGGCGCGTATCACTATGTGAGTTGATGATAGCCAAGGGTCAGGGTTGGGTAAATTAAATCCGTTGTCTGGATTATAGCAATAGGTGCCAATCATCGGCAGCTGTATCTGCTGCCTGCCGCCGACAAATCCCGACTCGTAGCGCGACGGCAGCGACACCTTTACACTACGGCTATAATAATCCGGATGAATACTCCCCCATGGGGTCTGATATTCATCATCATAGTTGACGATGCTGGCAGGGTAGTATGCATTGAAAAGATTTAAGTCCAGATAATTGATTTGGTCTATAGACATGAGCCAACTGTATGATACTGTATTTACCGGAACATTCTGTACACCGGCGTTGCCGCCGCTGATGACGACGGGGTAGGTATTGCGGTTGATGCCCACCCGGTCGCCTTGAGACCAGTGCACCTGCAGGCCCTCGGTCTCCATTTTGCTGCCGTCGGCATTGTTCTCCACCTCGACGCGCAGGGTCTTCAGCTCGCCGCCGGGGGTGTCGCTCATGTTCTCTTCCTTCTGGCAGGCGCCCAGGGTCAGGGCCGCCGCCACGGCCGCCACGGCGAGGCGGCACATGTGTCTCGTCTTCAGAACCATGTCCCTTCCCCTCCTATTGTTCCACCATCCACGCGGGACTCGAGCCCCTCGACGCCCTCGCTACCGATCAGCAGCCCCAGCGCGACGAGCGTGCTGCCGGCGAAGCCACGCTCCGCCCTGAATTCTGCCACGGTCAGCCGCGGCGCCCCGTAGGGCAGTCTCTTTTTGTTTTCTTTCATTTTTTTTAGGTTTTAGGAATTAATAAAAAATAGGAAAGCGGGCACCCCCGGAAAGGGTGTCCGCCTTGATGAATTTCGAAATAACGTGTGCAGCCGCTACACTCCGCGCCCCTACAGGTGACGAGGGGGGGGGGGGCAGTGTGCTGATTTACAGGCGTTTATATATGTATATTGCATAGTGTCTCTTATTCTAAAAGAATGCAAAAATACGAAAAAAATTTGGATTGGCGGAAAAAAACAGACAGGAAACCCCTGTGCGGGGTCTCCTGTCGGAAAAATGTGGGAAATCTTTTTTTTTGGGGGGGGGGGGTTACACTTCCCAGGTGTCGCCACTGTTGAGCAGGTCGTCCATGCAGCGGTACTTGCCGTGTTCCATCTGCTCTTCCATCTGCTCCTCGTAGAGTTGGGTGTAGCTGACTTTCTTGACGTTGCGGATGACGCCGAGGGCCACAGGAAGTGGTGCGGAAGCCTCATTGCCCTGCCCGGGCACGGGCCCGCCCATGCGGGCGAGCATCATGTGGATGCCGTTGTCCTCGGTGTCCTCGTGGTGGACGAGGATGTCGTCGACGGTGATGCCGTTCTCGCCGATGAGTACGGCTTCGAGCTGGCGGCCGTTGAAACGGATGCCCTTCTCCTTGTTCTTGCCGAAGAGCATGGGCTTGCCGTGTTCGAGGACGATGGTGCGGTCGTCGCGGACGGCGCGGTCGGTGATGGCCTGGTGGGTCTTGTCGTTGAAGATGACGCAGTTCTGCAGCACTTCGACCACCGAGGCGCCGTCATGCTCGGCGGCGCGGGTCATGACCTCGGTGGTGAGGGGAGGCATGACGTCGAGCGAGCGGGCGAAGAAGGTGCCCTGCGAGCCCATGACGAGCTCGCCCGGGTTGAAGGGGTAGTCGATGGTGCCGTAGGGCGAGGTCTTGGTTACTTGGCCGAACTTGGTGGTGGGGCTGTACTGGCCTTTGGTGAGGCCGTAGATCTCGTTGTTGAAGATGGTGATGTTGAGGTCCTGGTTGCGGCGGATGGCGTGGATAAGGTGGTTGCCGCCGATGGCCATCGAGTCGCCGTCGCCCATGTTGACCCACACGCTGAGGGCGGGGTTGGCCAGCTTGAGGCCGGTGGCGATGGCGCAGGCGCGGCCGTGGATGCCGTGGAAGCCGTAGGTGTCCACGTAGTAGGGTATGCGGCTGGAGCAGCCGATGCCGGAGACCATGCAGATGTTCTCCTTGCGGTCGTGCAGCTTGGGGAAGGCGTTGAGCAGGGCCGAGAGGATGGCGTGGTCGCCGCAGCCGGGGCACCATTTGACCATCTGGTCGCTGGTGAAGTCCTGTTTGGTATATTCGGCGTCCGTCTTGGGGACAAAATGTTTCTCTGTCATGGCGTTTATTCTCCCAATATTTTGTTAAACTCTGCTT
>CACZLT010000038.1 GCA_902782185.1 uncultured Bacteroidota bacterium
TAGCTGATTTATCTCCACCACCTTGGAGAGCTGTGTCCCCTTGATGGGGATAAACTCGGCGCGAGCGTAATGCTGCCCCGTGGCGATGATGCCGTTGCTAAGGACGAAGAAACTTTCATCCTCGACACCATAGGCAGTGCAAATCTGCTTCATGGTTTCTTCCACACGGCTGATTTCGGCCCCGTTTTCCAGCAGGATGTGTCCTGCCTCGGTGGCCAGTCGCAGGGCGCGTTCCTGTTCGGTAGTCATCATTTATTTGAAGAACGAGCCTATGAAACTGATGAGGTCGGCGGACTCTTTCATGCCATCGAAGAACTGGCGGTCGGTGTTGTGGAGCTGCAGCAGATAGATGCCCACGAGCAGCGGCAGGTACCAGCAGCGCCTGGTGAACTGCCAGAGGGTCTGCAAGGCGCGTCCGATGCCGTGGTCGCCGGTGGCGAAGGCCGCCAGGGGCAGCATGGCCATGCTGAACGACCAGCAGACCCACCAGCGGCTGTAGTCGGTGGCCATGAAGAAGACGGGTACGGTAAGCAGCTGCGCCGCGAGGGGGAGCCAGTAGCGCAGGCGATGGCCCCGACCTTCGGCCTGCCGCGCGGCTATCACCCACGGGCTTGCCAGCGCAGCCAGCAGGGGCAGCATGAGCATCAGCTCGACGGCGAACTGCAGGGCGCGTTGCGGGGTGGCGGCCCCGCTGGAGTTCTCGGAGTTGGACATGAAGTAGAGCATACGCAGCCCGTCGCGGTCGGGCAGCACGTCCTGGTTGGCGCGGGCAGCGATGCGCCCGTAAAGGGTGTCGGGGTCGATATTCATCCCGCTCCATTGCCACAGGGCCACGAACAGTCCCAACAACACCAGGATGCAGGCGCCATAGAGCAGGCTCCGCCCACGCTGCAGGCGTCCGTCTTCGAGGGCATCGAAGAGCATCAGTCCCAGCATCAGTGGCAGCAGGGTGCAGCAGAAGGTGTGGTGGATGAGGGTGCCGAGGATGGCGACAGCGAAGGTGGCGAGGTAGTAGAGCCACGTGCCTCGGTGGCGCACATAGAGTGCCAGCCACAGGAGCAACAGCACCAGCTGGTAGGTCTCCATGAAGCAGACGGAGAGGTGGGTGTGGACATAGGCGAACAGGGAGAAGGGGCTGGCAGCATATAGCGCCAGCAGCACCGCGACGGGTGCTGCCTGCCTCCCCCTGTCGGCCAAGGCGCGCCAGACGACCCATGCCGTTCCGAAGAGCATCAGCAGGTTGGCCGGCAGAATGAAGAGGCGTATGTGCTTGGCCGTCACCATCTCGGGCATCAGCGGACCTAAAATGGTGCCGATGAGCTTGCGTCCGCCGAATCCGTATTCATAGCCGATAAAGTAGTTGAACGTGGGCCAATAGTCGCACCAGTGGTCATGGAAGGCGTAGTAGACGGCGGTGGCTGCCGACGGCATCATGGCCACCAATAGCAGCACCAGCAGGGAATACTTGTTTGAGAGCAACTGTTTCATAATAGGAATTGTCTGATATTGACAGCCTCCTTGAGTCCTTCGAACGAGAGGGCGTGGAGACCGAGCAGGTAGATGACCAGCAAGAGGGCCATCCACCAATGGGAGCGGAAGTAGGCATAGAGGGCGTCCTCGGCCTCGGTAACGAGGGTGTCGCGCCGCGCCAACGCCACCAGCGTCAGCATCACGAGCCCAAAGAACCAGCAGACGAACCAGCGGCCATAGTCGGTGGCCATGAAGAAGATGGGCAGGGTGAGGAGCGTGATGGCGAGGTAGGCGAGGCGATAGCGCCAAGCATGGCTTTCGGCCCTGCGGGCGGCACGCATCCAAGGCCAATAGAGCACGGCCAACAGGGGAAGCAGGAGTAGCAGCGAGAGCACCAGCTCGGGCAGGCGGTGGCGCGTGAGCACCTCGAGCGAGGCGTCGCGGTTGCCGCTGTTGGACTGGTAGTAGAGCACCTCCAGCACATAGGGGTCGGCCTCGTAGGCATTGGGGGCCACGGTGGCAGCCAGACGGGCGGAGAGTTCCTCTTGCGGCAGGTTCATGCGGCTGAAGAGCCAGATGGAACCCAGCAACATACCCATGGCCACACCGATGGCCGCCGTCCAGGCAAGCCTGCACCACGAGAAACGCCCCTGATCCCAGAGGTCGTAAATCAGCAGTGCCGCCACCAAAGACATCAGGGTGCAGCAGAAGGTGTGGTGTATCAGCCCGCAGACGACACATAGCACCAGCGTGAAGGCATAGAAGCCGCCCCGACCGTGCCAGCGCAGGTAGGCCAGCAGCCAGGCGACGAGGAGTACCAGTTGGTATGTCTCCATGAAGATGACCGACATGCCAGTGTCGAACCACGCCAGCAAGGAGAAGGGACCCACGAAATAGAGGAGCGTCATCATAGCCGACGCCTTGGTGCGCACCACTCGCGAAAAGAGCCAAACCAGCAGCACCATCAGCAGGGCGTTGGCAGCGATGACGAGTACGCGGATATGCGTCGCCTCGACATAGTCAGGCAAAAAGAGGTGGCAGAGGGTGCCTATCAGCTTGCGGCCGCCGAAGCCCGTCTCATAGCCGATATGGTAGTTGAGCGACGGCCACCCGAAGCAGGCCGACCCCATGGCCACGGCCACCACCTTGCCCAGCAAGGGGAGCAGTACCACGGCCAGCGCCAGCAGGCTGACCCATTGTGTTTTATTGGATTTCATCATTCACTTTATCTATTCGGTATACCTTGTCGCCACGCCGCAGCGGCTCGCTGGTGGCGAAGGAGAAGCGGTCGTCCTGATGCACCTCGGGCACGGGATCGCGGTCGAGGCGCATCTCGGTGACGATGGCGCGGTAGGCGCCGGTAGTGTCGCCGATGACCACCACCTCGTCGCCCACGCGGAGCGTCTCAGCAGTCTGGAGGTGCACCTCGGCCACACCGATGCGGTGGAAATAGTTACGCACTGGCCCGAGAAAAACCTTCTGCTCGGTGGCCTGGCTGCCATAGCGGTCGCTCCACTCGCCGAGGCGACGGCCGAGGTAGTAGCCGTCCCAAAAGCCGCGGTTGAAGACGGTGGCCAAGCGGCGAGTCCACTCCTCGATACGTTCGGGCGTGTAGGTACCCTCGGCCACGGCATCGGCGGCCTCGCGGTAGCACTCGGTTACAATGCGTACATAGTCGGCACTCCTCCCACGCCCCTCTATCTTGAGGACACGGACACCGGCTTTGAGTATTTTGTCGAGGAAGCCGATGGTGCAGAGGTCCTTGGGCGACATAATGTACTCGTTGTCGATCTCGAGTTCTAGATCGGACTCCTTGTCGCGGACGATGTAGCCGCGGCGGCAGAGCTGGAGGCAGGCGCCGCGGTTGGCGCTGAAGCCGGCGTTGTCTAGAGAGAGGTAGCACTTGCCGCTGACACTCATGCAGAGGGCTCCATGGGCGAAGACCTCGATTTGGACGAGCTGGCCGCTGGGGCCACGGAGGTCGGTGTCGCGGATGTAGCGAGTGATTTCGGCCACCTGCTCGAGTGGCAGCTCACGGGCTGTTACGATGACGTCGGCGAACTGGGCGTAGTAGCGGACGGCCTCGATGTTGGAGACATTGCACTGGGTGGAAATATGCACTTCGACGCCGAGGGAGCGGGCGGCGGTGATGACGGCGAGGTCGGAGGCGATGACGGCGGAGACGCCGGCCTCCCGGGCGGCAGCCAGCAGGACGCGCATCTCGTCGAGCTCGTGGTTGTAGATGATGGTGTTGAGGGTGAGGTAAGTGCGCACACCGGCCCCGTGGGCGATACGGCATATCTCGCGCAGGTCGTCGACGGTGAAGTTGGCGGCGGAGCGGGAGCGCATGTTGAGGTTGCCGACGCCGAAGTAGACGGCATTGGCACCCCCTTGGATGGCGGCTTGCAGGCTGGCATAGGAACCCACGGGCGACATGATTTCCACTTTGCCCATATTCCCTGTTAATATATTAATGATAATATATCACGCACAATGGCATCGTTTTCATGGCAGGGAGCCTTCGTGGCATCGGCACCGAGCAGCAACTGGTAGGCGCGTTCCACAGCCTCGGTATCGAGGGCATCGGATGCTACCTGCAAATCGCGGATGACATTGTTTTCCACATCAAGAGAAAGTTCCACCGCCCCCCATTCGAACTGGCCGCTTCGCTGGGCAGTGAAGGTGCGCCAGCGGCCATAGCGCCATTCGTCGGAGGCGAAGTCCTCATACAAGGCCAGCACTTCGGGACGCTTGATGATTTCGGAGAATTCGGTGTATTTGGAATGTCCGGCGTATTCCGCCTCAAAGGCCGCCCGCAGGTGCGGGATGATGCTGTCGCTGGTTATTTCCGGGTTGAGTTCCGAGAGGTTAACCACGCGGCTGCGTACCGAGGCAACGCCGTGCTTCTGCAGTTTGGCGGGATTGGGCTTAAGGTAGCGCTGCAGGTCGTCCATGTTGCTTTTGATAAGGATGGTACCGTGGTGGAGATCCTGGTATTTGCCCTTGTTGAAAGCGTTGCCGCTGAACTTGCGGCCGTCGGTGAGGATGTCATTTCTCCCTGACAGTTCGGCCACGATGCCAAAGTCGGCCACCGCGCGCTGTATGACACCGAACTGGCGCGTCTGGTCGTAGAGCGCCTTGGGCACGATGAAAGAGAAGTTGATGTTGCCGTCGTCGTGATAGACGGCGCCGCCGCCGGTGCGGCGCCGCATGACGTAGCCGCCGTCGGCCTCGAGAGCCTCGACATTGCATTCGGAGAAAGGGTTCTGGTTCTGCCCGATGACCACGGTGCGGTGGTTCTTCCAGAGGTAAAGGGTGATGAGGTCGGTCTCGGGGAGAGAGAGGAGGTAGTTCTCAACGGCGACGTTGAGGTAGGGGTTGGTCTGGTTGGAGACGATGAATTGAAGTTTCATTATTAGAATCTGTAATTGAGACTGAAAAAATTGGGAGCTTGCGAGAGGTGGTAGTTGCGGCGGGCATAGGCGAAATCGAAGCGGCGTGTATGGATGCCGATGCCGAAGGAGAATCCGCTGAGGTTGAAGGCGTCCACGCCGCGCATCTCCATCGTCTGTCGGTAGTTGTAGCCCACACGGGCGAAAAGGGATTTCCCGATGTTGAGTTCGACTCCCAGTAGCGTGTGGCGCATGAGGTTGTCGAGGGTGCCGACCAGCCAGGTTTCCTTTGTAATCTCGCCGGTGAGCGGGTCTTCGGTGGTGGTGGGTCGGTTGGGGTCCTCGTAGCGGAGGTTCCAGCGCTGCAGTTCGGTGGCGGCGAAGAAGAGGCGGAAGGGGGCGTTGGCCAGTTTGTAGGACAGCACGGCGGAGAGTTCGAAGGGGAGTCGCTCGACGGTGCCGTCGAAGGTGGTTACCTGGGCTCCGATGTTGCGTGCCATGAGAGTGGCGGCCAGGCGGCGGTTGTCGCTGAAGTAGGAACCGGCGAGGTCGAAGGCCAGTGCCAGCGCCTTGTACTGCTCGTATTGCGACAGCACAGGTTTGAGGTTGGCGCCGATGCTGAAGTTGGAGTCAATCCACATGCCCCAGCCCACGGAGAGGGCGTAGTCGGCGGCGGAGAATTCGCCCTGCGGGGTTTCGGTCTCGTCGTAGCCCTGAAAACGGCCGTAGTTGTTCCAACGGAAGGCGAACACCATCGGCCCCACGTGTTTGAAGTCGTGGACGTAGGCCAGCGAGCCCATCGTTCCGCCGTCGAAGAGGGTGGCTATGCTGAACAGGCCGTTGCGCCCCATGGTGGAGTGCAGCAGCGAAGGGTTGTCGACGGTCAGCGTGGCGTCGGCATCGTAGAGGGCGAGATAGTCGAAGCCCAGCCCCGAGGTGCGCCCCTGGGTGCTGATGTCGAACAGGGAGAGGGTGTTGAGGCCGGCAATTTGGGCGGTTAATGAATTGAAAACTGAAAATTGAAAATTGAAAATTATGGCGCACACCATTATGCGCCATAATTTTGCATGGATTCTCAACCTTTCAATTTTCAATTTTCAACTTACAATTTAAAGGTTTCAATTCTTTTTGTTTCTTTCGTGGCGCATGAGGTGGCTGGGTTCGAGAGCCATGCGGTCGGTCTCGAGCAGGCTGGCGACACCCTCGTCGACACGTTTCTTGGCCTGACAGGCTTCGCAGTGGCAGTCTTCCTCGTAGTGGCGCGGCTCGGTGTAGGTGGTGATGACACCTTCGAAATTGCGCAAAATGACCTTGTCAGGACTCTGCGATATAACATACTGGGGCATGACCGGGGTCTTTCCACCACCACCGGGAGCATCCACCACGAAAGTGGGTACGGCGTAGCCGGAGGTGTGGCCGCGGAGGTTCTCGATGATTTCGATGCCCTTGCTGACCGGGGTGCGGAAGTGTTCGAGGCCCATGGAGAGGTCGCACTGGTAAATGTAGTAGGGGCGGACGCGGTTGCGTACCAGCTCGTGCATCAGTTTCTTCATCACATGGACGCAGTCGTTCACGCCGCGCAGCAGCACGGTCTGGTTGCCCAGCGGAATACCGGCGTTGGCCAGACGGGCGAGTGCCTGCTCGGCCTCGGGGGTGAACTCGTTGGGGTGGTTGAAGTGGGTGTTGAGCCAGATGGGATGGTACTTCTTCAGCATATCGCACAGCTCGGGGGTGATGCGCTGCGGGCAGACGACCGGGGTGCGGCTGCCAAGGCGGACGATTTCCACGTGCGGGATGGCGCGAAGACGGGAGATGATGTATTCGAGTTTCTGGTCGGAGACCATCAGACAGTCGCCGCCAGAGAGGAGTACATCGCGCACCTGTGGGGTCTTCTCAATGTAGGCCAAACACTTCTCAATGCGTTCGCTGGGGCTTTCATCGTCCTTCTGTCCAGCAAAGCGGCGGCGCGTACAGTGACGACAGTACATGGAGCACATATCGGTAATGAGGAAGAGCACACGATCTGGGTAGCGGTGAGTCAAGCCTGGAGCAGGCGAATCCTCGTCCTCGTGCAGCGGGTCGTCAAGGTCAGCTGGCGCAATGTTACACTCTGGACCGGCGGGGAGAGCCTGCCTACGGATGGGATCGAACGGGTCATTGGGGTCAATCAACGAAAGGTAGTACGGCGTGATGGCCATGCGGAACTTGGCCAACGCTTTCCTGATACCTTCTGCCTCCTCAGGTGCAAATGAAAAATACTGACTTAATTGCTCATAGGTCTCAATGCGGTTTTTGACCTGCCATTTCCAGTCATTCCATTCTGCATCGCTGACATTGGGGAACAATTCTTTTCTACGGTTCACTTTCATATTGATTCAATTTGCTATAAATCTGTTAATTAAATTGTATTTATGCGAATAAATCGCATAAAGTTCAAAATGCAAATATACGAAAAAAATCCAAACCACACACTATTTTATCTATCAAATCATCAGAATTTATGCCGTGCCACCCCATTGTTGCGTCCCGCCGGGACGCTGGGTTGCAGTGTCATTCCTGACCCCACACGGCGTTCCTTGTGTGTGTGGGGGGGGGGGGGAGGGGCTCTGCATATTTTTATTCAGCGGTGCACGAAGCCTGCAGTTCGAGACTCGACCTCTTTTGGGGTGCCGAAGTATCAGCCGTCCATCAAACCAGAGCCCTTTGTTTTTTGCAGGGCAGGTGGCGGGGGTTCCCTAGGTACTCCCTAGGTACTCTCTTAATGAATACATAAACTCTGGTGCGATATGGGACGATATGGTCTCATAGGGATCCATCCTATGGATGCCTGTTGTCGGGACGGGACCTGCTTTTTTATCATTTCTACTTGGTATTCAGTTTATTGTATACTGTATAATTACAATTTTTCTCGAATATGGCAAAATTATTTTTTGCCATATTGATTTTTCTTTGTTTTTTTGCAGTCGCTTTCGAGAGCGAAAGCTGTAAGCAAGAAAAGCATTGCGACAATTGTCCCTTTACCGAATTTCGCCAAGATTCCCAATGGGTGGACTGAGCATTCATGCTTTCGCTTGTATGTGTATGCTATGCAATGTCAGCAGCATACCGACAGGCGTGAGAGATGTTCCTAGAACCCGTACCCATAAAGGTGTTTGGCGATACCTGGTAAAGACGGACATGAGCACATAACCTCATGCCTTTTCTATTTTTATAATTAACGTTCCGTTGGAGGGTCGGACATGAAAGAATTGAAGAAATAACATGAAACGAGCACTACTATTCATCTGCCTGCACCTAGTGGGCGCCATATGGGCTTCGGCCTACGATTTCTCCGCCGTTGCCCCCACGGGTCAGACGCTGTACTACAACATAGTCGGAGATGAGGCACATGTGACTTACCCTACCTATATGAATTTTTATTGGGGTGGTTATGCAAGTCCTACAGGCAGCCTTACCCTCCCAGTCAATGTAACCCACAATGGAACCACATATAACGTAACCTCCATTGGAGAAAGTGCTTTTACTTATTGTACTGACTTGACTTCGGTGACAATACCCAACAGTGTTACCTCTATCGGGGCGACGGCGTTTTACAATTGCAGTGGTCTAACCTCGGTGACGATACCCAACAGTGTTACCGCTGTTGGAGAAAGTGCATTTGCCGGATGTAGTGGTTTGACCGCACCTGTCTACAACAATGTTGTCTTTGCCTTTTTACCCCCATCGTATAGCGGAAGTTATGCCATTCCGACCGGCATCACAACCATCGCTGGAGATGCATTTAGTGGTTGCCACGGATTGACCTCGGTGACGATACCCAACACAGTAACCTCCATTGAAGAATTTGCGTTTTTAAATTGCAGCGGTTTGACGTCTATTGTTGTGGATAGTGGTAACAGCACCTATGACAGTCGCAATGGCTGCAACGCAATTGTTGAAACTGCCACCAATACACTTGTTGCAGGCTGCCTGAACACAGTGATTCCAAACACTGTAACCGCCATCGGGAATGGGGCTTTCTATGGTTGTAGCGGCTTGACTTCGGTGACGATTCCCGGCTCTGTGTCCACCATCGGGAATAAGGCTTTTTATGATTGTAGCGGCTTGACATCGATATCCATCCCCAACACAGTAACCTCCATCGGGAATCATGTATTATCTGGATGCAGTGGTTTGTCTTCACCAGTCTATAACACCTCTCATTTTGTGCTTTTACCTTCTTCTTACTGCGGCAGCTTTGCCATCCCCGATGGCATCACTGCTATTTGCGGAAGTGCATTTTATGATTGTGCATACATGACTTCGGTAGAGATTCCCAGCACAGTAACCGCCATAGGTGTCGGAGCTTTCACTAATTGCAGCGGGTTGACATCGGTAACGATACCCAACAATGTAGAATCCATTGAGATAGATGTATTTTTTGGATGCACCGGGTTGACTTCAGTGGATATTCCCAATTCCGTGACCACCATTGAATCTTGGGCGTTCTATGGCTGCTGGGGATTGGCAGCATTGACGCTACCAAGCTCCTTGACCACTGTTGAGAGCTATGCGTTCAGCGATTGCAGAGGATTGACAAATGTAACCTGCATGGCGACCACGCCACCTTCTTGTGATAGTACAGCATTCAGTGAGGTTTCTTCAACCAGAACGCTGACTGTACCATGTGGGGCAGAGCAGGCGTATCGGGACAGCGATTGGGGCTCATATTTTGCCAATATTTCATGTCCAGACGTAGCTGTAGAGGAGGCAACTGAGGATGACAAACTGCAGGTCTGGACTAGCGACGGCCATATCTTCGTGCGGATTGGCAGACGCAAGGTTAAAGACTTCGACGTCTACGACATGATGGGCCGCGACGTCTGCAACGGCAACCTCCCAGCCGGCGTCTACATGGTGAGAGTCGGCAACCACCCCGCACGCAAAGTGGCGGTGATAAGATAACACAAAACACCTAACGCGTAAAAATGAAAACAGGCTCACGATTGAGAATAATCTTGAGCCTGTTTTTTCAAAGATACCCCCAATTCCGTCGAGACATCACCGAGAGATTGCCGAAGGATTGAGCAGGGATTCCTATTGTTCCTATTATGACAAAAAAACAACAATTCATTGCCGGTATCGGCAAAAAGTTGTATCTTTGCAGTGTAATTTAATACAAAATCTTGCCGATAGTATGGAGTATATATCTGTAAACCAATATGCAGAGAAGTATAGCCTCAGTGAGCGCACCGCCAGAAACTACTGCGCCACAGGAAAGATAGACGGGGCTTTCTTAACAGGGAAGACTTGGAATATCCCCGCTGACGCCACATTGCCACAAAAACGCAAGGCAAAGGTGTCTCCACTGCTCTCTCGCCTTACGGAAGAGAAGCAAAGCAAGATGAAAGGTGGCATCTATCACCGCACACAGATAGACCTCACCTACAACTCCAACCACATAGAGGGCAGCCGTCTGACCAAAGAGCAGACGCGGTACATCTTCGAGACCAACACTCTCGGCATCACCACCGAGAACACCCGCATCGACGACATCATTGAGACTGTCAACCATTTCCGCTGCATCGACTATATCATCGACCATGCCACCGACAAGATAACAGAAGCCCATATCAAGCACCTACACTTGCTATTGAAGACCAATACCTCCGATAGTCAGCGCGACTGGTTTGCCGTGGGCGAATACAAACGTCTTGCCAATGAGGTGGGTGGAGAAGAGACAGCACAACCCGCCGAAGTTCATAAGCGGATGAAAGCCATCATAACAGAATACAATTCGCAGCAGCAGGCAACCCTCGACGACATCCTGAACTTCCATGTGCAACTGGAACGCATTCACCCCTTTCAGGATAGCAACGGACGTGTGGGGAGGCTGGTCATGTTATGGCAATGCCTACAGAATGGCATTGTGCCATTTATCATCACAGAAGAGCTGCGCCTCTTCTACTATCGAGGCATACAGCACTGGGGGAAAGTCAACGGATACTTGCGCGACACCTGCCTTACGGCGCAGGACAACTATAAAGCCCTGCTCGACTATTTCAAGATAAAATATCGGCAGGGCTAATATAGCTTATAATCACTTTCTCTTAGCAGAGCTCGTGGATCACGAGGCCGGAGCGGAGCTTGGGCTCGAACCAGGTGGTCTTCGGAGGCATGATGTTGCCGGTGTCGGCAATGTCGATGATCTGCTTCATGCTGACGGGATAGAGGGCGAAGGCGACCTTCATTTCGCCGTTGTCGACGCGACGTTTCAGCTCGCCGAGGCCGCGGATACCGCCCACGAAGTCGATGCGCTTGTCGGTGCGGAGGTCCTTGATGCCGAGCACCTTGTCGAGGACGAGGTTGCTGAGGATGGTGACATCGAGCACTCCGATGGGGTCGTTGTCGTTGTAGGTGCCGGGCTTGGCGGTCATCTTGTACCAGTGGCCGTCGAGGTACATGCTGTGCTCATGCAGCTTGGCGGGCTTGTAGATCTCGGTGCCCATGTCGGTCAGCTCATAGCTCTCGCCGACGGCAGCCATAAACTGCTCCTTGCTGAGGCCGTTGAGGTCCTTGACCACGCGGTTGTAGTCGATGACATTGAGCTGGTTGTCGGGGAAGATGACGGTCATGAAGTAGTTGTACTCCTCCTTGCCGGTGTGCTTGGGGTTCTGATCTTTCTTCTCCTGTCCCACGAGGGCGGCGGCGGCACTGCGGTGGTGGCCGTCGGCGATGTACATGGCGGGAACCTGCTTGTCGAAGATGTCGACGAGTTCGGCGATGGTGGCCTTGTCGTCGATGACCCAGAAGCGGTGGCCGAAGCCGTCTTCCTTGGCGATGAAGTCATAGATAGGCTTCTTGGCGGTGATGCCGGCCACAATCTCGTCGATGCGGGCGATGGCGGGATAGGCGAAGAAGACGGGCTCCACGTTGGCATTGGTGATGCGGACGTGTTTCATACGGTCCTCTTCCTTGTCCTTGCGGGTCAGCTCGTGTTTCTTGATGACCTTGTTGACGTAGTCCTCGCTGTAGGCGCAGGCCACGATGCCGTACTGCCACTTGGCGTCGGCGTCCTTGGGGTTCATGCTCTGTGCGTAGATGTAGAGTTTCTCCTCCTCATCCTTGACCAGCCAGCCGAGATCCTTGAACAGGTTGTAGTTCTTCACCACCTGGAGGTACACTTCGGGCGAGTGCTCGTCGGTGCCTTTGGGCAGGTCGATTTCAGCCTTGGTGACGTGCAGCAGGCTGTAGGGGTTGCCCTCGCATTCCACGCGGGCCTCTTCGCTGTTCAGAACGTCGTAGGGGCGCGAAGCCAGTTTTTCGACGATGTCGACGGGCGGGCGAAAGCCCTTGAAGGGTTTTATAATACTCATTGTTGTTTTATGTTTGTTGTTTATTAATTGAATTTCACTGGTGGTATGTCAAGTTGCTTGCAAATAGCACGTGCTGTCAACTCCGCTATGTCGTTGTGCATCGGGACAACTGCTTTCTTCCCGTTTTGAATGTTTTGGAACATCGCATGGCTGCCTTTCTGTCGTCCAGTGGGCAAGCAGTTGTTTTCACGCAGAAAGCGAAGGAATTTTTCTTTCTTCATGCGTTCACTGCAATACGGCGACTGAAATACTTGCGTCCTGCATATTGGCGGCGAACACTTTCCTGCCGGTCTTCCAACACAAGTTCTATCGCCTCGCGGATATTTTCCAGCAATTCTTCCTCACTTGCTCCCTGAGATATGGCTTCAGGCACCTGTTCGCATTGCCCACAGAACAAGCCTGTCTCAGCATCTTTCTCTATGATAATGTTGTATTCAGACATGCTATTTATATAATAAATCCGACTGCAAAGATACGCACTTTTTATGATATGAGAAAAATAATTTTTGCTGCGTGGAAAAAGCTTGGTGATTTTGCATTTGGAAAATGACTTGAAGTCAAGCAGAAAAGGCGAGAAACATGAAATCACAAAATCAAAAAAGTCTCAACATGAAAACCACAACAAAAATACTTCATCATGCAAAATAAATCTTTTGCTCCAGCTGCAGTAGGGCTTGTTTGCGGTCGAGGCCGGCGGCGTAGCCGGTGAGGGCGCTGTCGGCACCGACGACGCGGTGGCAGGGGACGACGAGGGAGACGGGGTTGCGCCCCACGGCACCGCCGACGGCCTGCGCGGAGCGGATGCCCAGGCGGCGGGCCAACTCGCCGTAGGACACCGTGGCGCCGTAAGGGATAGCCAACAGGGATTCCCACACGCGCCGCTGGAAGGGTGTGCCCTGCAAGGAGAGCGGCGGGGTGAAATCGGGCCCGCAGCCGGAGAAGTAGCGGTCCAACCAGCGGCGGGTTTCGGCAAATACCGGCAACCCGACGGATGTGGAGCACAGAGCCCCCTGCCTGCCGCCGAAGTGCCGCTGCCCGTCGAACCACAGCCCCGTCAGCGCACTGCCGTCGCTGGCCAGCGTGATGCGCCCGAGGGGCGAGTCGTAATGTGTCGTGAAAATCATCGGCTGCAATGGCGGACTATCTTGCCATAGTGGCAGTTGATGGGCGAGTCGCCGTCGCCATGCCAGTTATGCATGCCGTTACCGAGGCAGTTCCTAAAAGCCTTGCAGTCCTTGCAAATGCCCGTCCGTGCCCACTGGCGGTGGCGGAACGGCACGAAGCGCGTCTGCCACACTTCCCATAGGCTGTCTGTATAGATATTGCCCTGAGCGAACCGCTTTCGGTCTATATTGGGGCAAGCGCTGATAGTGCCGTCGATGAGCACCGAAGCGATGTTGATTCCCGCGTGGCAGAAGTAGGGGGTCTGCCGCACCTTGTTCTCGTAAGGGCCAAGGTAGCCTTCGCAACTGAAGGTAACCTCCATCGGGGCAGGCTGCGTGGCGCGCTTCTCGGCGATGAAGTCCATGAGGCTCACGAACTGCCCGTCGGTGAGGTGCAGCTCGGGATGCTCCAGCGCACGCCCGATAGGTATGATGGTGAAGATGCGCCATTGCCTTACACATAACGCCGTCAATTGGTCGTGGATGGCCTGCAACTGGGGCAGGTTGCGCTGGTTGACACAGGTAACGACGTCGAAATTGAGTCTCGGCTGCCGTGCGGCTAGGGCTATGGCTTGCATGGCACGCCCGTAGCTCCCTTCGCGTCCGCGCATCCAGTCGTGGTCTTCCTGCAGGCCGTCGAGGCTGATGGTCAAGGCACCCATGCCTGCAGCCATGAGACGCTGGTGCATGGCCTCGTCGTAGAGCCAGCCGTTGCTCACGATGCTCCAGCCCACACCTCGCTGCCGCAGGGCCTTGCCGATGTCGGGAAGGTCGGAACGCAGAAGGGGCTCGCCGCCGGTGATGACGACGGTGAAGGGATGGGGGCGGCTGGCGGAGGGGATGGTGTCAAAAGCGCGCAGGAAGTCCTCGAAGGGCATGTCCTTTTCACCGGCACACTCCTTGCAGTCGCTACCGCAGTGGCGGCAACGCAGGTTGCAGCGCGTGGTGCACTCCCAGAAGAGGTAGTTCAGTTCATGCACACGGGCCTCGTTGGCCCGGAACAGGCGGAAAAATGCATCGCCAACCCAACTAGGCATCTCCCCAAGAGGCTTATTCCGCTTTCTTCAACAGCACATCTACCGTAACCTTGTCCTGTATCTTGACAATGGTGTCGAATGTCTGGAAAGCAGAATCCTTGTCCACAAAAGAAAAGCGGTGGAGGCCATACACGACCCATGACCGGGCGGTGCCATTCTCGTCGGTGTAGCACTGGAGATTAGGATGGCCGACGGACGAGGAGTCGCCGTTGAGGCTCTGGAACCACACCTCGATGCCTTGCAGGGGCTGGCCCGTTTCATACGAGAGCACCCTGAACTCGATCGGTGCGTCATAATAGTCATCCCACGTGCCATAGCAAGCCTGGAAGACGAACATGGCTGCTGTAAGGGAGATGCCCTTCAGCGTTCTCCTAATCCATTTCATACTTTATTTAATTTAGTTATTAATAAATTAGAGGCCAGTGGGCAGCGGGTTGTTGCCACCGACCACTGGCCTCCAAACGGTTAACCCTCGTAGAAGGGCATCTTGACGGTGACGGCTTTGAGGAGTTTTTCGCGGACCTTGATGTAGATTTCGGTGCCCACCTTGGCGTGGTCGGCGCAGATGAGGGCGGTGCCGATGTTCTTGCCGGTGCTGGGGCTGGGCGAGCCGCTGCGGACCTCGCCGATGCAGTTGCCCTGGGCGTCGCAGACCTCGTAGCCGCTGCGGGCGATGCCGCGGTCGACCATCTCGAAGCCAGCCACCTTGCGCTTGAAGCCGGCGGCTTTCTGGGCCAGGAGGAGCTCCTTGTTGATGAAGTTGTTGTTCTCGGCCTTGAGCTTGACGATGAAGGCCAGGGGTGCCTCGAGGGGGCTGACGGTGTCGTCCATCTCGTGGCCGTAGAGGGCGAAGCCCTTCTCCAGACGCAGGGTGTCGCGGCAGCCGAGACCGGCGGGCATGATGCCGAACTCCTTGCCGGCCTCGAAGACGGCGTCCCACACTTTCTTGGCCTGGGCCACGGGGATGTAAATCTCGCATCCGCCGGCACCGGTGTAGCCGGTGGTGGA
>CACZLT010000039.1 GCA_902782185.1 uncultured Bacteroidota bacterium
CCTGCCACAGTTCGGTGGCGCGCTCCTTGCCGTAGACGTTCTGGTAGAGCTCGACGGCGTCGATGGAGTTGTTGCCGCCGAGGAGGACGTAGATGCTGTTGAGGTCGACGGGGAAGTTCTTCTCCGGGAAGTTCCGCTCGTACATGTCAATCAGCGCGCGAGCCTTGTCGGCGTTGCCCTTGCGGTACTCGTCGTGTGCCAGCACGATGAGGTTCTGGTGCAGCATGGGCACGAACTGCTGGCGCGAGACGGGGTCGATGTAGATGTCGCGGTCGAGGTTGCCCCACTTGAGCGGCTCGCCGTCGGTGCCGTCGATGAAGTAGTCGGCAGTGCGGTCGGTGTAGCGCTGGCGCTTCTCGTAGGGGATGAGCTTGTAGTTCATGCCGTCCTGGATGGTGTAGCGGCTGATGAAGGGCAGTACGCTGGGGATGCCGGACGAGTTGGGGCTCATGAAGTTGATGTCGCGCATGAACTTGTTGGTACCCACCAGGTCGAGCAGCATCAGCTGGTGGCGGTAGAGTACGCCGCGCGGAGCCTTGATTTCCCAGCGGATTTCGGGTTCCACCTGGTCGGCCATGTCGGCCGGAATCACGCCGGCCTCGACCAGGGCGGGTATGTCGAGGGTGATCTTGAAGCGCTTGGTGGGCAGATAAAGTATGGCCTCGTCCATGCGCGGGTCTTTCAGGGTGAAGCGTTCGGGGTGGTCGCGCAGCAGGCCGAGCACCTCGGTTACCTCAAGGTATTCGTCCGTGCGCTCCATGACGGCCACATTGTCCTTGCCCAGGCCGTAGTATTCCTTGGGCAGGGTGAAGGGCAGCGGGTCGCTCTCGTAGAGCTTGTTGAAGAGTTGTTCGACGTACCAGTACATGCCGGAAAGGGTGTAGTTGAGGATGCGGACGTCGGTACGGGTGCCCTCCACTTCCTGGGCGTACCACAGGGGGAAGGTGTCGTTGTCGCCGAAGGTAACGAGGACACCGTTCTTGTTGATGCTCTTGAGGTAGTTCTGCGCGAAGTCGCGGGCGGCGGTCTTCTCCGAGCGGTCGTGGTCGTCCCAGTTCTGGCAGGCCATGAGGCAGGGCACCCCAGCCATGCAAAGCACGAAGACCACTGGCATGACCACCTTATATACTTTCTCCTGGTTCTTCTTGAAGAGAGCCGTAATCCATTCGGCCAATCCTATCACACCCAGTCCAATCCAGATGGCGAAGAAGCTGAACGAACCCACGAAGGCATAGTCGCGCTCGCGTGGCTGGCGGGGCGGCATGTTGAGGTAGATGGCGATGGCCAGGCCGGTCATGAAGAACATGAGGAAGACGATGAAGGCATCCTTCGGGTGGCGGCGTATGTGGTAGACCAGGCCAATCAGGCCGAGGATGAGGGGCAGGAGGTAGTAGACGTTGCGCGAGCGGTCGCTGGCCATGTGGTCGGGCAGGTTGTCCTGCGGGCCGAGGCGGGCCTCGTCGAGGAAGCGGATGCCGCTGATCCAGTTGCCGCGCAGGTAGTCGCGACTGCCGTCGTCGTTGAAGTAGTGTCCCTGGTCGTCATTCTGGCGGCCGGCGAAGTTCCACATGAAGTAGCGCCAGTACATCCAGTTCATCTGGTAGCGCTGGAAGAAGGTCATGTTCTGCCCCATGGTGGGCTTTTGGCCGTTGTAGGGCTTGCCGGCCCAGAGTTCGTAGAACCTGGGATGCTGGCGATCGGTGTCGCTGCTCCACATGCGGGGGAACACGCCCGTGTGCTCCTGCTTGTAGATGTACTTCTGCGCGTAGGTGGCGGGTACGTAGCGGTCGCGACCCTGCTCGTCGGTGCCGCGGGTGTACTTGGTGTAGCCGCGCTTGGCGTCGATGGGGAGGCCGGCGGTGTAGAACTGGCCGGTCAACAGCGGCGTGTCTCCGTACTGCTCACGGCCCAGGTAGGCACGCATCGCGACGGCATCTTTCGGGGCGTTCTCGTTGAGCGGCGTGTTGGTGTTGGCGCGAATCACAAGGACGAAGAAGGTCGAGTAGCCGATGCAGAGCATGGCGAAGCCCAGAATGGCGGCGTTGATGACGGGATGTTTCTTCTTGTGGGTGAACCACAGCCCCCACACCACCAGGGCGGCCAGCAGGGTGAAGAAGAAGATGGTGCCGCTGTTGAAGGGCAGGTGAAGCGTATTGACGAAGAACACGTCGAAGGCCGAGTCGACATTCACGATGCCGGGGATGATGCCCCACAGGATGATGCCGAGGGTTACCAGCGAGAGCAGACCCGTTACGATGAAGCCTTTCACCGTGGTTTTCTCCCACTTCTTGAAGTATACCACATAGAAGATGGCGGGCACGGTGAGCAGGTTCAGCAGGTGGACGCCGATAGCCACGCCGACCAGGAGGCTGATGAGGATGAGCCAGCGCAGCGAGTGCGAGTCGTCGCTCTGCTCCTCCCACTTGAGGATGGCCCAGAACACCAAGGCGGTGAAGAAACTCGACATGGCGTAGACCTCGCCCTCGACGGCCGAGAACCAGAAAGTGTCGCTGAAGGTGTAGGCCAGCGAACCCACGATGCCGGCGGCGAACACGCCCCAGGTGCGCCAGTCTTTGAGACTGGGGTTCTTCGGGTCGGGCAGCAGGTGCTTGCCCAGCATGGTGATGGCCCAGAAGAGGAAGAGGATGGTGAAGCCGCTGCACACGGCACTCATCACGTTGACGGCATGGGCCGCAGTCTCGGGACTGGAGAACATCGAGAAGAGACGTCCGATGAGCTGGAAGGTGGGAGCTCCCGGAGGGTGTCCCACTTGGAGTTTGAAGGCGGTGGCGATGTACTCGCCGCAGTCCCACCACGAGGCGGTGGCCTCGGCGGTCATGATGTACACCGTGCAGGCTATCAAACAGATAACCCACCCGATAATGTTGTTGGCTAGATGGTATTGTTTCATATTGTGATATTAGTTTTTTTTCTTTACTATTTTTTACTCGCGCCAGATGGGCATCGTCATGCAGCGCGCACCGCCGCCGGCGCGGGGCAGTTCGCTGCCAGGGAAGGCGGCAACGAACTTGTCGTAAGCGTTCATGTCCACGCAGCCCTCGACGATGTCCTCGGCCTTGAGCACGGCGAATCCGGCCTTGTCCAGCGCGTCGATAGTGTGGGTGTTGCGGCGGTAGCCCATAACCTTGCCGTCGCCGAGGGCAAAGAAATTGGCTCCGCTGTGCCACTGCTCGCGCAGCTGGTTCCACGGGTCGCTGCCGCCGCCAATGACGGGTTCGATATCCCAACCCAGCGACTCGAGGCCGCGAATGATGTTGGGGTACTGCTTATGGCTTATTTTGCCGCCCTCGATGGTGATGAGGGTTGTGTCCTTGCCGGCGAAGAGGCCGGTCTTCTTGAGCATGGGTTCGAAAGCCATGCACTGGTGCTTGCCGAGGAAGGTGAACACCATGTCGAGGTGAATGAAACTCTCGGGGCTCTGCGGCAGCTCCTGCACCAGGATGTGCATCGGGCGCCCCGACTCCGCACTCCGCACTCCGAGTTCCGAAGTCAGGTACTTGATGCCCTTGGTGTTGGTGCGGATGCCCTGTCCAATGCAGAGGAGGTCGGGCGAGGCAATCTGCACGTCGCCGCCTTCGGTTCTTGCGTCGCGGTTCCACTCCATGGCGTTCAATGTGCCGACTTTGAAGAAATGGCGGAAGATGGCCTCGTAGATGAGGGTCTCGCGCTCGCGCACCTCAAAGCTCATTGAGTTGATAAGTACGCGGTTGTAGACCGTGCTGGAGGCGTCACGGGTGAAGAAAAGGTTGTAGAGCGGTTTCAGCAGATAACGCTCCTCGGATACACAGTCCCAATCGGGCTTCTCGTAGCCTTGGATGAGGACCTTGGCCAACTCGTCGCTGGACAATTGGAGGAGCTCGTCGCTGAAGCCATCGTCGCAGTTGTCCATGTCGCAGCTCTCTTCCACCAGGTGGCGGCGCACCTCGGTGTCGTCAAGCAGACGGCGGAGAATGTCCTCGACGTAATAGACTTGGGTCCAGCGTTCCAGCACACCGCTGAAGTAGTGGTATTCGGTGTCAACGAGGGGCTTGTTCAGGATGTCGCTGTAGAGGGCGTGGGCGGCATTGAGCGGGGTCATGCGCTCGATTTCCACACCCGGCCGATGCAGCAGCACGGCGCGCAATGTGCCTGTCTCGGAGGCCACATTCACGGGGCATGGAGCAATATTTTGTTCAGCCATAATAGTATTATTCATTAATATACAGAGAGTTACACCAATAGAAAGTTCTCTGGTTAGAGTGCAAATATACAAAAAACTTTGCGTATGGAAACGAGAAAGTTCTGTTTTTTTAACCAAAAGGGTGTTTATAAGTGAAAATGCCCTGCGGAAAACCATCAAGAGTAGACCAGTCGGCGAGTGCCGTCGGCGAGGACTTGTTGCACTATCTGGGCGGTCATCTGCTTGAGTTCGTCAAGGAAGTGGCGGGCGTCATATTTGTGTGCCTCTATGTCGCGCAACTTCTTCTCCCACTGGCCAGTGAGTTCGGCGCTTTTGAGGAGGTCTTCCTGTATGACACCGATGAGGGCGATGCCGATGGGGGTGGGTTCGAGACTCTTGCGCACCTTACTGATGTACTGTCGCTTGAAGAGTGTCTCGATGATGGCGGCGCGGGTGGAGGGGCGGCCGATGCCGTTGGCCTTGAGGGCGTCGCGGAGCTCCTCGTCCTCGACACTCTTGCCGGCGGTCTCCATGGCGCGCAGCAGGGTGGCCTCGGTGTAGGGCTTGGGAGGCGTGGTCTGCTTCTCGGAAAGGCTTGGCTCGTGGGGGCCATGCTCGCCCTGCTCGAATGCGGGCAGCACCTGCTCCTTGTCGTCAGACTTGTCGGATTTGTCGGCCTCGTCCGATGAGTCGGGCTTTCCGCCGAAGACCACACGCCAGCCCTCGTCGAGAATCTGCTTACCGGTGGCCTTGAATTCCACCTCCTCCACCTCGCCCAGGACGGTGGTGGTCGAGTACTTGCAGTCGGGGTAGAAGACGGCGATGAAGCGGCGCGCCACCAGGTCGTAGACTCGCTTCTCGGCCAGGGTGAGGCCGGCCTGCGAGGGATCCTGGCCGGTGGGGATGATGGCGTGGTGGTCGGTTACCTTGCTGCTGTCGAACACCTTCTTGCTCTTCTTGAGTTTCTTGCCCATAAGTGGCTGGATGAGCGCAGCATACGGGTGTATGCCCTGCAGAATGTTGGGACAGCGGGCGTAGATATCGTCGGAGAGGTAGGTGGTGTCGACACGCGGATAGGTGGTGAGCTTCTTCTCATAGAGACTCTGGATGTGCTTCAGCGTGTCGTCGGCCGAGAAGGAGAACTTCTTGTTGCACTCCACCTGCAACGAGGTGAGGTCGAAGAGCCTGGGCGGAGCCTCGGTGCCGTTCTTTTGCTGTATGTCGGTAACGGTAAAATCCTTGCCACGGATGGCCGCCAAAGCGGCCTCACCCTCCTCGGGCTTCTTGATTTTTCCTTTGGTGGAGGAGAAGACCACATTGCGGTAGACGGTGGAGAGTATCCAGTATTTCTCTGGCTTGAAGTCCTTTATCTCGAAGTGGCGCTTGACAATCATGGCCAGCGTGGGGGTCTGCACACGGCCGATGGAGAGTACCTGCCCTTTCTGCTGCGAGAAGCGGAGGGTGTAGAGGCGTGTGGCGTTCATGCCGAGGAGCCAGTCGCCGATGGCGCGGCAGAGGCCGGCCTCGTAGAGGCTCTGGTACTCCTCCTGCGGCTTGAGGTTGGCAAATGCCTCGCGGATAGCCTCTTCGGTGAGGATGGAAACCCACAGGCGCTGCACAGGGCAGGTAGCCTTGGCTTTCTGCATCACCCAGCGCTGGATGAGCTCGCCCTCCTGTCCGGCGTCGCCGCAGTTGATGATGCCGTCGGCGGCTTGCATGAGGCGTTCAATGATGCGAAACTGCTTCTCATAGCCCTGGTTGTCAATCAACTTGATGCCGAAGCGCGGCGGGAACATGGGCAGCGACCCCAGGCTCCAGCGGCGCCACTGGTCGGTGTAGTCCTGCGGCTCCTTGAGAGTGCAGAGGTGGCCGAAAGTCCAGGTAACCTGGTAACCATTGCCCTCCATGTATCCGTCATGGGAGGCATTGGCACCCAGCACCTTGGCTATCTCCCGCGCCACCGAGGGCTTCTCTGCAATGCAGACTATCATAGTGGTCAGTGGTCGGTTTTCTCCAGACGAAGGGCAGACCAGCCTTCGCGGCATTTCTTGTCCTTGAACGTGAGGCCCAGCTCGTTGGCGCGGGCAATCAGCGCGCCCTCGTCGGCCTCGTAGAAGCCGGAGAGGAGCAGCGTGGCGCCGGGGGGCATGACGGAGACATAGCGCGCCATGTCGGCCTGCAGGATGTTGCGGTTAATATTGGCGATGACAAGGTCGAAGGAACCCGTGAGCGACGTGGCGTCGCCGAGGCGGAGAGCGAGTTCCACGCCGTTGGCGGCGGCATTCTCAAGAGCGTTGCGGTAGGCCCACTCGTCCACGTCGACACCCTCCACGTATGCGGCGCCGCGCAACTTGGCCAGGATGCCCAGCACAGCGGTGCCGCAGCCCATGTCGAGCACCCGCCGGCCCGCCACGGGCAACTCGGCCACATAGGCGAGCATCATGGCGGTGGTGGGATGGTGGGCGGTGCCGAAACTCATCTTGGGTTCTATAATCAACTCATAGTCAACATCCGAGCGGTGCGGATGGAACGGCGCGCGCACCCAGACACTGCCGCCGTCATACCCGACAAGCACCGCCTGATGCTGGCGCTCCCACTCCTCGTTCCAGTTGCGATCCTCCATCTCGGCGGCCTTATACCGCACAGGGACGGGGAACGCCTGTACGGCAGCGGCAAGCCAGTCGGGATCATACTGCTGAGTCCGGACGTAGGCTTTGAGGCCATCGGGAGTCTCAACGAAACTCTCGTAAGGTCCCTCGTTGCCTAGGGTGTCGACGAGCAGGTCGCGGAAGACACCTGTATCGTCCATAGTAAATGTTACCTCAATATATTTCATAACTCATAATTCATAACTCATAGCTGCCAAGCGTATTCCACTTTGGTGAGGAACAGACCCTGCGGCGGCATGCTGACACCGGCGGCGCAGCGGTCTTTCCTCTCGATGATTTCGCGCAGGCCGTCAATGGTGAGCTTGCCACGCCCCACGTCGAGCAACGTGCCGGTTACGGAGCGCACCATGTTGCGCAGGAAACGATTGCTGCGAATGGTGAACACCATCTCCTCCCCCACCCTCTCCCACCGGGCATAGGTGAGGTGGCAGATGTTGGTCTTCACCTGCGTGTGAAGCTTGGCAAAGGAGGTGAAATCGTCGTACTCCATCAGCACCTCGGCGGCGCGGTTCATCAGATCGAGGTCGGGATGATAATAGATACGCGCGCATTGGCCCTGGCGGAAAGGCAGCTTGCGGTCAGAGACGTGGTACTGGTAGGTGCGGGCCGTGGCGTCGAAGCGCGCGTGGGCATTGTCGGCCACGGGGAAGATGTCGAACACCGCGATGTCGGGCGGAAGGATGTTGTTAAGCTTGAATATAAGTGTTGATAGGTTATCGCAAGAACTTATCAACTTGTCATCATCCAACCTATCGACATCAAAGTGGGCGTAGAAGTCGCTGGCGTGGACACCGGTGTCGGTGCGGCCGCAGCCGACGACGGCCACAGGCTGGCGCAACAGTGTACCGAGCCTCTGCTCGAGAGTGAACTGCACCGTGGGAAGCCCCGGCTGGGTCTGCCAACCACAGTAACTTGCTCCGTTATAGGCCAAATGGATGAAGTAGCGTGCCATAGTTCAGTTGCTGTAGTGATGCATTACGTCCTGTAACCCATCGAGGTCGATGGACACATCGGCCTGCGTGGGGACGTTGTCCGTCTCTTGCCTATACTCTCCAATCGAAGAATTATATAATCCTCTCACCATGCCTTACTCCGTCAATCTCCCCATAAAGCCAGCCATGGAAAGCACTTCGATATACGGGAACGGCGACTGGCTTAAGGCGTTGAAGTGAGAGTCCTCCGTGACAATGAGATCCGCACCGGCGGCATAGGCACAATCAACAAACTTGTCGTCGTCTGGATCTGCCACAATCGGCCTCACTCTGAAATGCGGGTCCACATACTGTACATTGCGCTGGTTGAAAATGAGCAGGATGACATTCTCGGCGATTTCCGGTGTGGTATGCTGCTCGATGACTTCCTGATATTCCTCAAGTATCTCATTGGACACACACAGCGTAAACCGTTTCTCCAGGAACGCATCCCATATAGGACGGTATGGAGAGCGTTTGGAGATTATCTGCACAAGGCAGTTGGTGTCGATGACAACGGGGCGCATAGGCTTACTTGTAGGGGGTTCTGCTGTGGGCATGGCTCAACTCCTCCAGTTTCTGCTCGTTCCACGCACCCGACTCCCACAACTCTTCCATCTCCTGGTCCACCTGTTGGGCGAGGAACCTGGCCAGCTGATCCTGAAGCCTTTCGAGGCTGCGCTCGGTCTTGATGTGCGAGGCCATGTTGAGTACATGTATTTGCGCGGGCGTAAATGCTACGGCTTCCATATCATTGATAATTTATGTTGACACATGTATTACTGTTTTGACGGTGCAAAGATACGAACTTTTTCTGACATACAGCGGATTTTGTTTCCGAGCGGCAACCAAATGGGTCTCCCCTGAGGAAAGCAGGGGGGCTCCACCTGGTCGTAGGCGTAGTTTTTCGCCACATTTGATTGATTCCAGCGGAGCTCATAGCCTCTGCGAGGCAGGCTGTGGTGGCGGCGGTCGTCGACCGTCCAGCGGAGTGGCTCGGGGCTACGTGGCGGGAGTGTCATATTTGCGGTTCGGGGCATAGGGGTGTTTGTTTTTCACGGTGCAAAGTTACGAATATTTTTTGATATACAACTCGGGTTGTTTTCGGTGGGGTTCCCAAGGGGATCGGTAGGGACTCTCTAGGGGAATACATAGGCCTTTCCCCATTATTACCCATCGTTGGGTAATCGCGATACGCACGGGGAGAAATGCCCGGGTACTTACCGGCGTACTCGTCCACGGAGAGGAACGAGGTGAGGATTTCGGTCTTGCGCTGAAGTAGGAATACCCGGTTACCTCGTCGCGTTCCTTGCCGGTGAAAGGCACACGGGGGAAACGCCGCAGATGGGGGCGGTTCGGCAAGGGTGTCCTATGTGCGGTCCGGGGCATGCTTTGGGAGCCGATAAGTGAAAATTATGACATGGGAATCACTTATGGAAAAAGTCCGTGAGATCCCGTTTAATGGTGTCCCAGTCTTTGTGAAAGAGGCACCTGGGGTCGGGTTCTGCCTCGGCTTTTGCAAAATCGGCAAAGCCCTGCAGCACTTCCTCGCGGGGGCAACCATAAGGATAACGCTTCTCATAGAAATCGAGCATCTCGTCAACGCTGTACGACATGCTCAATTCGTGCAAATCCCAAAAGTCTTTTTTGCGCCCACCATGAGCCACCACCTCAAGCTTCATGGCGACAATATCCCCAATGGAAGCCAGCCGGATGCCGTCCTCCACGCACAATTCTCCAATGAATTCGTCGGTATAAAAGAGGTCGAGTTTCACCGCATCATTCCGATTGTTTCCGACAAACCACGTGGCTCCCAGGCTGGGAATCGGGCCGCAGTCCCCCTCGCAATAGGGGAACATGGCTCGCAGATGGTTCTGCAAAGCAGGGAAGTCCAGGTCGCCATACGGGGCATTGCTGAAGAGGTCGATGTCTATCGATATGCGATGCCCTAGACGAAGACTGAGCGCGGTGCCCCCAACCAGGCGGAACGGATCAAAATAGGCATCCTCCATCAGCCGCATCAAGGTGTTGCGCAAATAGGGTGTAACCGTTTCATAATGCAGCATGCGACAGTGTTTTTTGAAGGTTGGATGCAACGTTGCGATTGTATGGCGAGGGCGTGAAAGTGTCGGCAAAACGGCGTATACGCCCCAACCCGTATAGGTTTAGGACATACTCCTGCTCTTCCGTGGTACCATAGCCGAAGACGCGCTCGATGACAAAGTCGGCGTGGCGAAGCCAATCTATTTTGGAAATATCTGTATCCCAAAACGTTGCACTCGAAAAGGTGCCAGAAGCAACCTGCATTATGGTATCCTGTTGGGTCATAATTTCGAAATGCAAAAATACAAACTTTTTTTTAATCCAACGGATTTATTTCAGAAACAGGGTCGTCGTAGGTGTGGTATACTGCCCGCCGAGGGGGTCTGTGGCTTGCACCGGCCGGCCGGCGTGGTCGGAGTGCTGTGCGGTGCGGTTGAGGGGCGAGCGGACGGAGGGGGCTCCCAAGGGGAACGGTAGGGGTTCTCTAGGGGAATACATAGGCCGTGGTAGCTTATGGTACATTGGTGGGTACACTAGGGTAACTATGCGACAACAACTCTTCGCTTAATAAACAATGGACTTGTGAAAAGACGTTCGGCTGTTCACGCTTATATCAGATATCATCTAGTACAACCGTCGCTTCATACGATGGCAGGGGCGGTGAAAATTGAGTCAGATTACCATCCTGATAATAATAGTAGCGGAATATTCCATCCGTAAATTCCACCATTGTTTTTTCCTCTTTTGACAATAAATGCCCAGTATGAAATACGTTCTGATATTCGTCGGAAATGAAGATTTTTCCCCCTTCGTCACTAACCGTCAAACAATCTCTGTAGGAGAAGTCTCCCATTCCTCTGTTGCATGGTGCAGCAGTGTCAAAAACGCATATTTCCAACAATGTATCCAAATCATCAATGCGAACATGAACTAGGACGAAACTTGTTTCCATGGAAGAAATGCGTTTCGACACAAAATCATCATGAATATCATGCCCTATATCTTCCCTAAACTTGCTAATTTCTTGTTGTAATTTAGAAGACAGCAAATCGTCAGCGGTATTTCCTGTATGACACCCGATGAACAAGATGCAACAAACTGACAAAAGCAAAGGAACTTGCTTGAGTATCCTCATTCTCATAATTTCAGCAATTGTAGAATTTGCTTCCCATTTGAAAAGTACACATCTTTCCCTTTTCCATCGCCCACTATTCCCGGATTATTCTTATGTCGTAATTCCCAAGCCCTGTGCGATTTCTTCATAAACACATAGCTTTTCAGACTTTTCGGTTGTTGATTGCGCAAACCAAAATCCCCTCCGTAATACCCCTTACTTCTTACTATACCCATGGACTCGATTTCTTTTGAATAGTCAGCCTCTGCACTTGGATGGCTATGAATCGTTGAGTAAATATTTGAGAAAGATAATCCAAGCGTTGCGGCTGCAGGCGAATTTCCAACATCATGTTTACTGGATAATACAAAACTTTTGTCTTTTGTGTAATCCAATCTCCACTCAACATTTGTATTTGTTGCCATATCATAAAACACATTTGCCATTGCTGTCCCTTGTGATTCATCGCCCTTATGCAATGACAATTTATGCTCATCATTCTTATCAATCAGTTTTTCATCACTTAAACTGCTAAAAATATTATAGTAATGGTTTCCTTTATGTACAGAAGTACTCCCATTAGCATATTTTATAGTCTGCTTCTTCTCCCCACCTTCGTCTCCAATTCTTTTAACATGGCCAGCCTCGTCCACTTCCCAGACATCTCGTCCATCAGGGTCAATCAACTTGATGGGGTTCCAAGCACAATACACATACGGCGAAATGCTGGGGTACTTGTCCGCCAGTGGGTCGACACTCAGCCACAACGTCATCAGCTCGTGGTCCATATAGCGTGCACCGAAGTAGCCGTACCCCGTTTCCTCGTCGCGTTCCTTGCCGGTGAATGTAAATATCCGCTCACGCGATGGTTTACATAAGGTTCTCCATATGGCAGGTATTGCAGGTGTTGCACGGGGTTGCCATCCTTGTCGGTTATCCAGCTGGCACTGCCGAGGTGGTCAGAGTGGTAGAAATACACCTCGGGCTCCTCGTCCGGGAGCGTGTCGGCCGGCGGGTGCGGCTGGGCAAGGTGCTGCACCAACTCCTGCAGCCAGCCCACGGCAGGAGTCACGTCGGACCTCAGCCCCGCGGGCACCTTGCCGATGTCGAACCTCTCCGCCGCGCCCATCGGGTTGCCCTCGATGTCGACTATCTCCATCTCCTGCAGGTCCTGGTGCTCAACCACCGAATTGTTGACCAAATCCAGGCAGCCCCAAGAATCCGAGAGAATTATCCGATTTGAATGGAAATTAGAAAAGTATGTCTTCATTGGCAGATGCTACTTAAAACAAGAAACAATCAAATAGCCTAGTAAAATTAGGCAGGCAGCCAAAGATAGAAGACCTCTCCTTTTATCTACATGCAGCAGATCTTCTTCTTGAGTAAAAATCATGTTAATCTTCTTCAAAAGAGATGCATGCCGAAAATCATCCATATTCTTAACATTCGCTTTTTTTGCACTACTTACAATTAAGTAACAACACCACCCCACGACTATGATTAGCAGTATCTTTACACCTAAACACATCACTTTTTCCTCCCTTTTTGTGCAGCTTCGGTGGCATAACCCATGCGTGTCGAAATATAAACATTTAATGTATTGACATCGTTAGGTGTTCCCGTAAGAAATCCTGAAGACATTCCTCTACTGATTTGCCTTGATGAGACGAAAGGTACAAACCAAGAGGCTGCATCTAGTGCCAAACCACCCATGTCTCCTTGCCGAATATTATTGATGGCATCAAACGTTAGTCCAATATCGGAAAGACCTTTGCCAATAGCAAACAGTTCCGCACCAAGTAGTTGTCCGCCGGGCACTACCATACAATAAAATCCCAAGGTTTGAACACCTAGTCCGCACGTGGTGAATGTCTGTGCTCCTGTTTCCAACCCAATGTCCAATGCTGTACCCCAAAAGTCAGCAGCACTTTGGTGAATGCTTTGGACTAATGGATTGTGCATCGTGCGCTCGAAGTCGGACAACGTCTCCGTAATTGAAAACTCTTTCAGTGGAACGGAACTATGTGTGCGTCCGTATTGGTCTCCATACGTGGCATCCTCTGCGCCGTCAGCCATCATCGTTACCGTTTGGCCGAGATAGGTCTCTCCGTTCTTCAAATCGTCTTGGGAATGGACATTTGCATCCCAATGCACATGGCCTTTGGCATCCTTGTACCAATCATCATTTGTAACGGTTTCTTTTCCGTTAGGGTCCACTAGTTTGATCGGGTTCCACATGCAGTAGTTGTAGGGCGACATGGATGGGTACTTGTCCGCCATCGGGTCGACACTCAACCACATCGTCATCAACTCGTGGTCCATATACCTTGCACCGAAATAAGAGTACCCCGTTTCCTCATCCCGTTCTTTGCCGGTGAAAGAACGGAGGAAGAGCCATGAAACGGCATGGTCTGGCGGGGGCTTCCTGTGTGCGGTTCGTGTCATCTTTCGTTGGCTTGTTTGCGGTGCAAAGATACGAACTTTTTCCGACATGCGGCGGATTTGTTTCCTTATGGCGAGCGAAGGCACCCTCTAGGTACCCTCTAGGCATCCTCTAGGGCTTTTGTTCGCCCCTTTCCCATCGTTGGGTAAATTAGGATGGTGTCATCAGTGTGGGTTGAGTACCCCACGGATACGCCATTTATGGTTGATGCCATCTCCATATAACCCATCCCGCAAAAAAGCAGACAAAGCCAATCGAAAACGCTATGGCCTCCTTGTGCCGTTTCCGTCGTTCTTTCTCACTTTCGTCCAAGAATCTTTCAATCCAGTGCATGGCTATCTTCTTGCAGAAAATCAGAACAATACAAAACGGCGGAATTAGAGCCAACGCAACCTGCAGCCTTGTGTGTACCTCGAATGGTTTCGGAATGCTCGGGTAGAGATGATGAAAACACGACCAATATCCGCAAATCGCAATGCCTATAAATTCCAACAAAATGGTTATTATAAATGATGTGCCGCCCAAAGGGGTGTCTTTAAAGGCAGATTTTTCTATGGTAAACTCGTAAATCGAGTACCAAAGCCTAATGAAGAAGTTCATAGCGTGCGAAATTCTACCAACCATTGAACACTCTGTCTCCGACGGCAAGGTCAAATATTCCCCACCCCAGCACACAGGCTGCAGCCACGGGACCGGAGCAAAGGCCAACACCCAAGGCCATCGTGGAAATGGTCGCACGGGTGAAGTTTCCCACCGTTTTGTTCTGACCGAATTGATACCATTGCAAGCCGACATTGAATCCAGCCAACCCGCCTCCTCCATATCTACCAGCCAATTTCAACGCCCTGCCGACCTTGTAGTCTATCGTGAGGTTGAGAACCTTGGATGTCGATGGTATCCGATTGGCCATCTTGGGGTTTCCTTGGCGGAGGGCGTTCACTTCGTCGGCAATATATTCTGCCACATTGCTTGCATTGTGTCCTGCGGCACTGGCGCTTGCAGTTACGATATTCCCCATTCCTGCGGGAATCCTAAAAGCATCCGACTCGGCGAATGACTCTGCCATCAGGCTCCCACCGAGTTGGTCTGGTCTTGTCAACTGGAGTTGCGGCGAATCGTACTGGGTGAAAGTTACAGAACCCTTTCCCGCCCCAAACCACGCATAGGAGACGGAACCATCGCCTTCGGTTATAGAAGAAGAACCATCAGAATTGATATAGGTTACCGTGTGATGCAACGCCCCTCCTTTGTCCCCGGTTTTTGACCATTCGCCAGTTCGTAAATCAAACCGGTATTCATATACATCCATTCCATCGGGGTCTATAAGGCGGATGGGATTCCAAGCACAATGGGCGTAGGGGGAAATGGAGGGGTATTTGTCGGAGAGGGGGTCGACGGAGAGCCACATGGTCATCAGCTCGTGGTCCATGTATCTTGCACCGAAGTAGCCGTAGCCGGTTTCCTCGTCGCGCTCTTTGCCGGTGAACGTAAATCGCTCATTATAATCATTATAATTGTTGCGCTGGTTGATATAGGGTTCTCCGTAGGGGAGGTATTGCAGGTGCTGCACGGGTGTACCGTTGGCGTCGGTTATCCAACTGGCGGAGCCGAGGTGGTCGGAGTGGTAGAAGTAGACCTCGGGCTCGGGGTCGCTGTTGTCGCTGTAGTAACGCATTACGGCTTGGAATTCCTCGAGTTCGATATACACGTCGGCCTGCAGGCGCTGCGGAATCTCCTCGATGTACCGGCTGATGCCTTCGGCGTTGTCCGGGATGCAGTCCGGGTCGTTCTCCTCGAGGTGGCGGCTGTTGGCGTGGTCGAGG
>CACZLT010000040.1 GCA_902782185.1 uncultured Bacteroidota bacterium
TGGGGCCGAAGTCGGGCTTCCACTGCTCGGTGCCGAGGCGGGAGGAGAGGCTCTCGTACTCGCCGGTGCGGCAGTAGGCCAGGTTGCGGCGCTCGGGGAGGAAGGCGGCGTTCTCGTAGCAGTAGATGGGGATTTGGAGGTCGTCGCCGAGGCGCTTGCCGAGCTTGTGGGCGTACTCCACCACCTCCTCCATCGTGATGTTCGCCACGGGGATGAGGGGGCACACGTCGGTGGCACCCTGACGCGGGTGGGCGCCGTGGTGCTGTGTCATGTCGATCAGCTCCGAAGCCCGCTTCACCACGCGGTAGGCGGCCTCGAGCACAGGCTCCGGCTCGCCCACGAAAGTGATGACCGTGCGGTTGGTGGTCTGGCCGGGATCGACGTCGAGAAGCTTCACGCCCTCCACCTTCTCAATCTCGGCGGTTACCTGATTGATGATATCCATGTTGCGGCCTTCACTTATATTAGGCACACATTCAATGAGTTGTTTCATAATTGCTGTTGTTAAATATGCTGCAAAGATACATATTTTTTTTTAGTGGCACACGAATTTTCAAAAAAAAGCTCCGCTGTGAGACCAAATGGATTCATATCGCACCAGAGTTTATGTATTCATTAAGAGAGTACCTAGAGAGTACCTAGAGAGTACCTAGAGCCCCCCTGCCGTCCGACCCCCAAAAACACACTTTTCTGCCCCGTTCCAAAAAAAAGGTGTATCTTTGCATCCGGTACACCCACCTCCACCCAACCCCGCAACACCGCCAATAGCACTGCAAACCAAACATATACAACCGACAAACGCCCATGCAAAACCTCATCGAACAAGCCTGGCAGCACCGCGAACTGCTGCACGAGCCCGCCCACACCGCCGCCGTACGCGACGCCATCGACCTGCTCGACCGCGGCCAGCTGCGCACCATCGTCCGCCCCGCCGGCGAGGGCACCCTGCCCCTGGCCAACGAGTGGGCCAAGAAAGCCATCCTCCTCTACTTCCAGCTCCAGGGCATGGCCACCCTCGAGGCCGGCCCCATGGAATACCATGACAAGATACCCCTCAAGCGGGGCTTCGCCGAAAAGGGCATCCGTGTGGTACCGCCCGCTGTGGCGCGCTACGGGTCCTACCTCGCCCCCGGCACCATCCTCATGCCCTCCTACGTCAATATCGGCGCCTATGTGGACACCGGCACCATGGTCGACACCTGGGCCACCGTGGGCAGCTGCGCGCAGATAGGCAAGAATGTGCACCTCAGCGGCGGCGTGGGCATCGGCGGCGTGCTGGAACCCCTCCAGGCCAAGCCCGTCGTCATCGAGGACGGCTGCTTCATCGGCAGCCGCTGCATCGTGGTGGAAGGTGCCTGGATAGGCCGCGAAGCCGTCCTCGGCGCCGGCGTGGTCATCACCGCAAGCACCCCCATCATCGACGTAACCGGCGACAGCCCGGTTACCTACACCGGTTACGTCCCCCCCCGCAGCGTGGTCATCCCAGGCTCGCACACCAAGCACTTCCCCGCCGGCGACTACCAGGTGCCCTGCGCCCTCATCATAGGCCAGCGCAAGGAAAGCACCGATATGAAGACATCCCTCAACGAAGCCCTCCGCATGATATGAGAAGACCAGCCCCACTCCTGCTCCTGGCCGCCACTCTCCTGCTGGCCGCCTGCGAACGCCCCGAAGAGATAGCCTTCAAGGGCCAGGTGGTGTACATCCAGGAATGCTCGCTCGACATGCTCCGCCCCGTGGCGGGATATGCCATCCAGCTGGACGAACCCGAGGGCATCGGTGCCTCTTTCACCTACCAGAACACCACCTACGGCAACGTCGTCCTCCTTTTCGACCCCAACCGAATCATCCGCGCCGACGACCGTGTCCACGGATCTTTCTATTTCGACAGCAAGGCCGCCCGACAGTACTGCACCTTGACCAACCTCTACAACGTCGACATTCCCCAAGGCGTTTTCATCGACGTGAGGCACGATTGACGAGGGATTGTTGATTAAATTGTTAAAAAATAATCCCTCACCATTCGGATATTATTCGTAATTTTGCACCTCGAACAGAACCGGAATTAAAACAATAACAACATGAAATTCATAGTAAATAGCCAGCATTTGCACAAACACCTGCAGTCGTTGAGCGGTGTCCTCTCGTCAAGCAACACCATGCCCATCATCGGATGCTTCCACTTCCGGCTGGAGGAGAACACCCTGACGGTGAAAACCACCGACCTCTCCACCACGCTGATGGCCCGACTGGCCGTGGAGACCGGACACATGGACAAGGCGGAAGAGGTGGCCGTGCCGTCGAAAATGCTGCTCGACATACTGAAGACCTTCGACGACGTACCGCTTACTTTCGACGTGAATCCCGCCAACTTCACCGTGGAAATCTCCTCGGGACAGGGTGAATACTGCCTGGCCGGCATGGATGCCGCCACCTACCCCTCCTTGCCCGCCGCTGACGTTACGGGCAAGGTAACCATCGCCTCCTCTGCTTTGGTGGAAGCCATCAACAAGACCGTCTTCGCCACCAGCAGCGACGAAATGCACCAGCAGATGAACGGCATCTTTTGCGAGATGACCCCGGACGGCATTACTTTCGTGGCCACCGACGCCCACAAACTGGTCCGCTACCGTCGCAATGACGTCTCCAGCGACGAAAGCACCAATTTCATCCTCCCCAAAAAGCCCATCATTATCGTCAAAAACATCCTTGCCGCCCGCAAGGAGGACATTGAAGTGACGGTGGAATACAACAACACCAGCCTCTTCTTCACTTTCGACAACTTCTACATCATCACCCGCCTGGTCGATGGCCGCTACCCCAACTACGAGGCCGCCATCCCAAAGGACAACCCCAACAAACTGATACTTGACCGCCTGTCGTTTCTCAACACACTAAAGCGCGTAAGCATCTTCGCCAGCGAGGCCACCCGTCAGGTACGCCTTTCCATCACAGCCAGTCAAATCGCCATTTCCGCCGAAGACCTCGAACTCTCCAACAACGCCCATGAGTCCATCCCCTGCCTGTACGAAGGCGACCCAATGGAGATCGGCTTCAATGCCAAATTCCTGGCGGAGATGATATCCTATTTGGAGAGCGAACAGGTGCTTGTGGAGCTATCTCACCCATCACGGGCCGGTATCATCTTCCCCTACGGCGACGACGTAGAGGACAAAAAAGACGACATACTGATGCTCGTGATGCCAATGATGCTGGCCAACTGATAAAGACAAAGCACCTTGAGAAACAAAGTACATCTCTGGGGGACACATGGAACCACCATCGTCGGCATATCGCTGGCGCTGTTCATGCTGGGTATGCTGCTGGTTATCGAGTACCATTCCTATAGGCTTACCCACAATGCCCAGGAACACATAACCTACAAGGTTGAACTCATGCCTGACATTACCGACTCGCTGGCACTGGCCCTTGAGAAGGAAATCATCAGCATGGAAATGGTGAAACACGTGGACTATGTTTCCCGGGAACAGGCAGCAGAAATATTTTCCGAAGAACTGGGAGAAGACTTCATCGGCTTCATTGGCTACAATCCACTTCATCCTTCGCTGATGGTGAACCTCAACGAACAGTTGCTGCCCGATGGGAGTTCCGACGCCGTGGACAAATTCCGCCAAAGTGTAAGTGTCCTGGATGGCGTATCCGGCATCGCCTATCAAGAGAACGTGGTGGACGAATTGCGTGAAGTGTTCTACAAACTATCGTGGTTCCTCATCATCTTTATGGCCTTGCTGGTTGTCGTTACTGCAGTGCTAATCAGCAGTCTGATTCGCATTGCCATCTACAGCAATCGCGAAACAATCGCCACGATGCGCATGGTAGGCGCGAAAGCAGGGTTCATTGCTCGCCCATTCCGACTACGCAGCCTGGCATATGGTGCCCTTGGTGGCCTTATCGCGTCAGTTCTCACAGCTTTCTCAATATGGATTCTCTCCCGTCAGTTTACCCTTGACATTATTGCCCCCCGCCATTGGATTTGGTATGCTGCCATAGGATTTGTTGTTACCCTGGCAGGAATGCTTATCGCATATCTCTCGACAGCCATCACCGTTCACCGTCATATTGTCAAACATTAACAGAGACATATTTTCAACATGGAATCAAACACCTCTATTGAAAACCGCCCGCAGTCAAACTTCGCCTTTGGCCGTACCAATTACATACTGATGGGCATTGGCTTGCTTGTACTCATAATGGGCTACGTCATGCTTGGCGGAGGCGGCAGCAACAGTCCTGACCAATTTAACGATGCTATGTTCGACAACCGTCGCCTATTCCTGGCCCCTATCCTTATCGTGGCCGGATTCGGCTTCGAAATAGCTGCCATCATGTACAAAATGAAAAAATAGGTCTATATGCAATGGTTTGAGGCTCTGATTCTTGGAATTATCCAAGGGCTTACCGAATACCTCCCAGTCAGTTCCAGTGGACACTTGGCTATCGGCCAAACTTTCTTTGGACTTGACAACGGCGCGGAGAACCTTGCGTTCACAGTGGCAGTCCATACGGCCACTGTTTTGAGCACCATTTGCATTTTATGGAAAGAGATAGCCTGGATATTCTCCGACCTGAAAGCTTGGTTCAAGGGACTATTCTCCCCATGTATCGATGGAGAGAGATTCTTCGATAAGGCAAAAAATGCCAATGAGGGAACTCGCTACACCCTCAATATTCTCGTTTCGATGATACCTATTGCCATTGTGGGATTTTTCTTTAAGAACACTGTGGAAAACATCTTTGGCAGCGGCTTGCTTGTCGTTGGAATTTGTCTGTTAATCACCTCTTCCCTGCTTTCTTTCTCCTACTATGCAACCCCTCGCAAACGTGAACGGATTACATTACGCGATGCTTTCATTATAGGTATCGCACAAGCTTGTGCCGTACTGCCTGGACTCTCCCGTTCAGGATCCACCATCGCCACTGGTCTCCTATTGGGCAACAATAAAGAGAAACTTGCCCAGTTCTCTTTCCTCATGGTCATTCCTCCAATTTTGGGAGAAGCCCTGCTTGACATCAAAGACATTGCTTCGGAAGGAATGACATCGGCCATGGCGGGTATATCTCCCGTTTCTCTTATCATTGGGTTTATCTCTGCTTTCGTAAGTGGTCTTTTTGCCTGTAAATGGATGATTAATTTAGTGAAAAAAGGCAGTTTGATTTGGTTCGCCGTATACTGTGCTGCCGTAGGCATAGCCCTTATAATCATGCGGTAATCACCACAATGATTTCTATCGAGAAACTTCAGGAAGGCATCATTCTTCCCATAGACAAGCCCCGCCAGTGGACTTCATTTCAGGTGGTGAACAAAGTGAAATCCATTGTACGCCATCTAGTTGGAATAAAGAATATTAAAATTGGACATGCAGGCACACTTGACCCTTTGGCCACGGGTCTGCTACTTGTGTGCATTGGTAAAGCCACAAAAAACATTCCTCTTCTGCAGGACGGGGAGAAAGTCTACACAGGTACTATGGTCTTTGGCGCCACAACCCCCTCATTCGACTTAGAGCAACCTATCGACTCCTATTACCCTTACGAACACATCACCAACACCCTGCTAAACATGACCACCAAGAGGTTTTTAGGTTCCATTCAACAAGTGCCACCTCTTTTCAGTGCTGTGAAAATTAATGGACAGCGAGCTTACCTACATGCCCGTACAGGTGATTTGGCTCCTTCCATAGAATCAAAGACCGTAAACGTATACAGTTTTGAAATCAGTGCATTCCGTCCTCCTTTCACTCATACTGTGGAGACAATAGATGCCCCAAACACCATTACTCAATATAAACACCATCTCTACCAAACCCCTCTCGGCACCGTACCCGCCCACCTTCCACAGGCTGACTTCCGTATCCGTTGTGGCAAAGGTACATATATACGCTCGCTTGCTCGCGACTTGGGTGTTGCATTGGGTTCGGGAGCATACTTAAGTGCCTTGAGGCGCGAGATGGCAGGGTCTTTCACTATCGAACACTCTATTCAGCTTGACCAAGTTGAGGTATACCTCAACAATCTTTGACCATGAAAAAGGCGGAGGCATACTATGTAGATGTACTGCTACCCTTGCATCTGCCTGGAACATACTCTTACAAGGTTCCACGGGAGTACTCCTCCGCCTTGGAGGTTGGCATGCGGGTGGTCGTCCAATTTGGTGCCAAAAGCGGCCGAATGTACTCCGCCCTGATTCGTCGCATCCATCAAGAACAGCCCGATTACAAGTGCAAGTACATACTTGCTGTACTGGATCTGGTGCCTATTGTCTCCGAGTACCAGTTTCAACATTGGGAATGGTTGGCCGACTATTACATGTGCACTCCCGGCGATGTGATGGCAATAGCTCTTCCTTCGGGTCTTAAGCTGGCCAGCGAATCGGCACTCGCCATCCACCCGGATTTCGACGGAGACCTGTCCGAACTCTCAAAACACGAGTTAGAGATAGTGCAACTCCTTTCCAATCGTTCCGTTATGCGCCTCATCGATATCAGTCGCGCCCTAGGAATACAAAAGATCATGCCCATCATACGCAGCATGATTGAGCGCCAGATAGTAATGATGGACGAGGAGTTGCGTGAACGCTACGTGCCAAGAAAGTCCACCTATATCCGACTGGCTACAGAATATTCATCTGAAGAAACACAACGTAAATTGTTCGATACTCTTGAGCGAAAACGTCGGTTTAAACAGGTGGAACTGCTGATGCAATACTTGCAACAGTCCCATTTTGGTAAGGACATCATTCCAAAGCGCGACTTGCCACAGGGAACCCCTCTGCAAAACCTCATAAAAGATGGCGTGTTTGTCGTGGAGGAACTAGCAGAAAGTCGGCTGGAACGTGTGGATGACAGCCTGTTGCAATCGCCTGAAAACATACAGTTGAACCCCGAACAACAGGCAGCCTACAACCTTCTGTCCAGCACACCACGCCCCGTGTCGCTGCTGCATGGGGTTACCTCGTCGGGAAAGACCGAGGTGTATATAAAACTCATACACGATGTGGTACAACAGGGACGCCAGGCTCTATTCCTTCTGCCGGAGATAGCTCTTACAGCGCAACTCATCAATCGGTTGAGGCGTTATTTCGGCAATAAAGTCGGTGTATACCACTCCCGGTTCAGCGCCAGCCAACGCACCGAGGTATGGCAACATACCCTGGCTTCGGGCGACCAAGCCTATCAGGTGCTGCTCGGAGCCCGCAGCGCCTCCTTCCTCCCGTTCAGAGACCTGGCGTTGGTCATTGTGGACGAGGAGCACGACCCGTCCTACAAGCAGTTCGACCCGCTGCCACGCTACCATGCCCGAGACTCGGCCATCATGCTTGCCCGAATTTGGGGGGCGCGGGTGGTGCTTGGTAGCGCAACCCCCGGTGTGGAAAGTTTCCACAATGCCGCCACCGGCAAATATGCCATCGCCACCCTTCGCCAACGCTACGGAGGGTTCAGCCTGCCGCAGATGCAGGTTGTCGACATGAGGGAGGAACACCGGGCAGGGCGGGCGAAAGGCCATTTCTCCCAGCCACTGCTCCAGGCGCTGGGCGAGGCGCTGGAGGCCGGGAAGCAGGCCATCCTGTACCAGAACCGCCGGGGGTTCTCGCTCCGACTGGAGTGCGACGACTGCCACCAGATACCCCAGTGCATACACTGCGACGTTTCGCTGGTCTACCACAAGTCCACCCACTCGCTACGCTGCCACCGCTGCGGCTACTCCATCCCCATTCCTTCCGAGTGTCCGGCCTGCCACTCGACACATCTCAAAATGATTGGCATAGGTACCGAGCGCATCGAGGAGGACCTGCAAATTCTGTTCCCCGAGGCACGGGTGGCACGTATGGACTTGGACAGCACGATGCAAAAGAACCACTACCTGGAAATGCTCGACGACTTCGAGCACCGCCGCATCGACATCCTGGTCGGGACCCAGATGGTGACCAAGGGACTCGACTTCGAACACGTCAGCGTCGTGGGCATCATCAACGCGGACAACATCATCAACTATCCCGACTTCCGCAGCTATGAGCGCGCCTTCCAGCAGTTGACCCAGGTCAGTGGCCGCGCCGGTCGCCATGCAAGCGACGGCAAGGTCATCATACAGACCTACAACCCTTACCACCAGGTCATCGCCAACGTGGTGGACAACGACTACCAAGGACTCTACGAGGAGCAGATACAGGAGCGGCGTGTGTTCCGCTACCCGCCTTTCTACCGCCTGATAGAGATCACCCTCAAGCACCGCGATGCCGAGGTGCTGAACGAGGCCGCGAGCTGGATGGCCGCCCACCTTCGCGCCACCTTCGCGCAGCGCGTGATGGGGCCGGAGTACCCGCTTGTGAGCCGCATCAGGGCGCTCTACCTCAAAGTGATAACCCTCCGCTTCGAACGCAGAGAACCCATCGCCGAGGCCAAGCGAGTTATATTGAAGATTGGCGACGACACGCTGCGGCAGAAGGGGTGGTCGGGGGTGTCCATACACTACGATGTGGATCCATATTGACCCAAAACGGGGATCCCTCCCCCAGGGGTCCCTAGGTACTCTCTAGGTACTCTCTTAATGAATACATAAACTCTGGTGCGATATGAACCGGTTGAACCGCTATGGGACACAAATGGCGCTTACGGCCTGTCTTTTGCCGCCGGTTTCACCGCATCCTGCACCACCAAGCTGGCCAGGGTGAGGCCGAAGGTGGCGGTTACGGGCATGAGGGTACCCTTGGGCTGCGACCGCTCGCACCGCTCGGGACTCCACACGCACAAGAACTTGCGCTCGGGGAATCGCCGCTCTTTGCGCATCCGCTTCCGCAACGTGGCGGCCAGGGGGCAGCCGTCCACTTTCCAGAACTCGCTGACGCGCACCTGCTGCGGATCCAGCTTGCGGGCGGCGCCCATAGAGGAGAAAAGCGTGGTGTGTGGGAGGCGGGAGGCGGTCAGTATAAGGTTCAGCTTATCCTTTAGGCTGTCTATGGCATCTATCACGTAATCATAGTCTTGCAGATTAAACTTATCTGCCGACTCCAGGGTGTAGCGCTCCTGCAGGGCGAGGATGTCGGCCCCGGGGTTGACGGCCAGCAGGCGGTCGCGCATGACGCCGACCTTGGGCATCCCGACGGTGGTGGTGAGGGCGGGCAGCTGGCGGTTGATGTTGGTGGGCTCCACGCAGTCGGAGTCGACAATCGTGAGGCATCCCACCCCGCTGCGCACCAGCGCCTCGGCACACCAGGAGCCCACGCCGCCCACGCCGAAGAGAATCACCCTCGCCGAGGCCAGCCTCGCCAGCGCGTCGACACCGAGCAGCATCCCGGTACGGGTGAATATGGATGGTTCATTCATAGACTCTGCGGTGGTAACGCCTTGGATCTGCTCTTTATTGCACCGGGGAAAAATTATTTGGCCACTTGAGAAAAACTTCCTATCTTTGTTCCATCAAACAAACTCGTTAAACACACACAAAACGTTAAAAAACAAAATATTATGGCAAAAGTAGCTATCAACGGCTTCGGCCGAATCGGAAGAATGTCCTTCCGCGCAATGCTTGACCACCCCGAACTGGAGATTGTGGCCGTCAACGACCTCACCGACGCCAACACCCTGGCCTACCTGTTCAAATACGACTCCGTCCACGACAATTTCGAGGGCGAGGTACACGCCGAGGGCGACTGCATCGTGGTGAACGGCAAGAAGGTGAAAATCTACGCCGAGCGCGACCCGCAGAACCTCCCCTGGGGCGAACTGGGTATCGACATCGTGGTGGAGAGCACCGGCCTGTTCAAGAAGCGCGAGCAGTTGATGAAGCACATCAACGCCGGCGCCAAGAAGGTCATCCTCACCGTGCCCGCCGGCAAGGCCGACGACGTGGACGCCACCGTCGTCATGGGTGTGAACGACAGCGTGCTGACCAAGGACACCGTCCTCGTCTCCAACGCCAGCTGCACCACCAACTGCCTCGCCCCCGTGGCCAAGGTGCTCAATGACAAGTTCGGCCTCAAGCGCGGTCTGATGAACACCGTCCACAGCTACACCAACGACCAGAAGATCCTCGACCAGCCGCACAGCGACCTCCGCCGCGCCCGTGCCGCTGCCGTCTCCATCATCCCCACCTCCTCCGGTGCCGCCAAGGCTGTCGGCCTGGTCATCCCCGAGCTGATGGGCAAGCTGGACGGCTTCGCCATGCGCGTCCCCACCCCCGACGGCTCTGTCGTCGACCTCACCGCCGAGCTCAACTGCACCGTCACCAAGGAGCAGATCAACGCCGCCATCAAGGAAGCCGCCGAAGGCCCGATGAAGGGTGTCCTGCAGTACTGCGACGAGCCCATCGTCAGCATCGACATCATCGACAACACCCACAGCAGCATCTTCGACGCCCTCCTCACCCAGGTCATGGACGGCAACTTCGTGAAAGTCGTCTCCTGGTACGACAACGAGAAAGGCTACAGCACCCGCGTGGGCGACCTCGCCGCCAAACTTGCCACCCTCCTTTAAGATATATGCTGTTAGAAAATAAGACTGCAATCGTGACCGGTGCCACTCGTGGCATCGGTCGCGCCATTGCTATACGATTCGCGCGCGAAGGCTGCAACGTCGCCTTCTGCGGCCGCACACGCGGCGATGCCATGCTCGCCGTCGAACGCGAGCTGAACGAAATCTACTCAGAATTCAGAATTCAGAATTCAGAATTCAACCTGAAGGCCAAAGGCTATGCCTACGATGTGGCCGACCATGCCTCGGCACAGGCATTTGTGAAAGAGGTGCTGGCCGACTTCGGCCACGTGGACATCCTCATCAACAACGCCGGCATCACGGCCGACAGCGCCGTCAAGCGCATGACCGAGGAGCAGTTCCGTCGTGTCATGGACGTGAACCTGGGTTCCGTCTTCAACATGACCAAGGCCATCCAGCCCGCCATGTGGAAGCAGGGGCACGGCTCCATCGTCAACATCGGCTCGGTGGTCGGCATCGCCGGCAACTACAACCAGGCCAACTACGCCGCCTCCAAGGCCGCCATCATCGGATTCTCCAAGAGCTGCGCCAAGGAGTTCGCCGCCCGCAACATCCGTGTCAACGTCGTAGCGCCCGGCTTCGTCGAGACCGAGATGACCGCCGAGGTGCCCAAGGAACTGATGGACACCTGGTGCAGCCGCATCCCCATGAAACGCCCAGGGCATGCCGACGAGGTGGCGCAGGCTTGCGTTTTCCTGGCCAGCGACATGTGCCCCTACATCACCAGCGTGGTACTTCCCATCTGCGGAGGAATGGAAGATGCTTGATTGAAGATTGAAGATTGAAAACTGAAAATTGAAAGCCCAACCTATGAGACATAAACATTTGTCCTTTTCACTCCGTTTCACTTTCTCCCACTTCTCCTTATACACTATCATCCTGGCAATCCTTCTCACCTCCTGTACGCACACCGTGCATCAGGAGGCCACCGCCGACACCGTAACCGACGACTACGGCCGTCGCGTGGCGGTGCCCTCCTCCCCCACCCGCGTGGTCTCCTGCTCGCCCTCGGTAACGGAAATCATCTATGCCCTCGGCGCGGAGGAACTTCTGGTGGGGCGCACCGACTTCTGCACCTATCCGGCTGAAGTCGAGGGAATCCCCTCTATCGGCGGCATCAGCAACCTCAACGTCGAGAGCATCCTCGCCCTGCAACCCGACCTGGTCATCAGCGGTTCCATGGTGGGCAAGCAGGTAACCGACCAGATGGATGTCATGGGCACACCGATGGTATGCGTCATAGAAAAGCCCAAATTTGAAGCCCTGTATGACAATATTGCCGCCATCGGCCACCTGGTAGGCAAGGATCACGAAGCCGACAGCCTCAACGCCCTGCTCCGCCACCGCGTCAGCCAACTCAACACTCAACACTCAACACTCAACACTTGCTATTACGTCGTCGGCTTCGGCCCCGCCGGCAACTTCACCGCCGGCGGCAACACCTTCATCAACGACATCATCCGCATGGCTGGCGGACGCAATATCGCCGAGGAGGTCAGCGGCTGGAGCTACAGCCTGGAAGCCCTCGTCAAGGAAGACCCCGACTACATCCTCGTGCGCCGCGAGGACAGCGCCGCCTTCTGCTCCATGAAGCCCTACAACACCCTCCGTGCCGTGCGCCAGGGCCACGTCATCGGCATCGAGAGCGGCACCCTCGACCTCCAGGTGCCCCGCAACATCGACGCCATTCTCTATCTCCGTAAAAGAATGAACCCATAATATGGACAAATTAAGCTATGCACTGGGCCACAACATTGGCCACCAACTGATTGGAATGGGCTTGAAAGAGAGCCTGAATATTGACGACTACGCCACCGCCATCGCCGACGTGCTGCAGGGGCGCACCCCGCAGATGAGCCATGAGGAGGCGCATCAGGTGCTGGAGCACTTCTTCAACGAGCTGGAGCAACGCCAGCAGGCCGAGGCCGCCGAGCGCGGCAAGGCCGCACACGCCGAGGGCGAGCGATTCCTGGCCGAGAACGCCAAGCGCGACGGCATCACCGTTACCGCCAGCGGCCTGCAGTATGAGATTGTGAAAGAGGGTACCGGCCGTCGGCCCAAGGCCAGCGACACCGTGCGCTGCCACTACGAGGGCACCCTCATCGACGGCACCGTCTTCGACTCCTCCTACCGCCGCAACCAGCCCGCCGAGTTCGGCCTGCAGCAGGTCATCGCCGGCTGGACCGAGGGTGTGCAGCTCATGAAGGAAGGCTCCGTCTTCAAGTTCTACATCCCCTACCACCTCGCCTACGGCGAGCGTGGCGCGGGTGCCGACATCCCGCCCTACGCCGCCCTCGTCTTCACCGTCGAACTCATCAAAGTGCTGTAAGCCACCTTCTCAAAAAGTTCGTACCATTCTGCAACGATGTCGCGGGGCAGGATGACCACGAGGGTTTTCGCCTTGAAGTAATCGAACGACATCAGCATCAGACCTCCATGGGGATTGGTGGTTCCCCACGAGTTTTTCATGACAAAGTAGCGGCGACCTTTGCTGTCGTGTGCCAGCCCCACGACGGCCATGCAGTGGTCGTCGGTGGTGCGACCCATCAGCGGCACCACATCGGCAATGCCTTTCATGTAAGAAAATCCTCGCTCACTGATGTCGCCTTCCCAGCAGATGCCGCGGCGGCTGGCCGCAGCCCTCTCGACCAAAGCCAGTAGGGTGTCCGGGGGCAGGTTGAACTGATGGTTGCCCTCCCAGTTGTCCGGCGAATCCAGCTTCACCCATTGCCCGAAGGGTTTTCCCGGGTCGCCGCAGAGGGCCACATAGTCGTCCGGGCGGCACACCTCCTCATAGATATGGTGGCGACTGGCCAGGTTCAGCAGTGTCTGCCCCATGCCGCGCTGTTTCACGGAATCCCGATGCTCCGCCGCCAAGGCCCGCATCGTCGGGGCGATGGGGAGGTTCACCGAATCGCCACGCAGGAACATCTCTGTCTCGACGGCGGCCAGCATGGCGTAGGCCCAGCAGAGCGAGGTCTCGCCCTGGTACTTCACCGGCGTGATGCGGCAACGGGTGTCCAGCACCACCCCATGCGGCACTTTCGGCCCGCAGGAGACACAGAGCGCGGCGGCCATCAGCAGAATATGGTTGAACCGTTTCATTCCAGATTATGAATCAGGGAGGCGCTTCTTTCGAAGCGCCTCCCGCTGTTTTAGTGTTCGTTATTTCTTCTTGGCGACGGCCTTCTTGGGGGCTGCTTTCTTGGCAGGTGCTTTTGCCGCCGGCTTGGCGGCGGCCTTCTTTGCCGGAGCCTTGGCGGGGACATAGGGGTTGTCCTCGTCGCTCACGAAGGGGTAGCTGAAGTGGCTGGCGGGGTCGAAGGTCTCCTTGACGGCCTGGGGCGAGGTCCAGCGGATGAGGTTGAGGTAGGAGCCGGCCTTGTCGTTGGTGCCGCTGGCGCGGGCGCCGCCGAAGGGCTGCTGGCCTACCACCGCTCCGGTGGGCTTGTCGTTGTAGTAGATGTTGCCGGCGGCGTATTTGAGGATTTCGGCGCCGCGGCGCAGGGCCTTGCGGTCGGTGGAGAAGATGGCGCCGGTGAGGGCGTAGGGCGAGGTCTGGTCGCAGAGGCGGAGGGTCTCTTCGTACTTGGCGTCCTCATAGACATAGATGGTAATGATGGGTCCGAAGATTTCCTCGCACATCGACTTGTAGTCGGGCTTCTTGGCCAGGATGACGGTGGGCTCCACGAACCAGCCTTTGCTCTTGTCGCCGTTGCCGCCGAAGACGATTTCGGCGTCGCGGCTCTTCTTGGCGTGGTTGATGTAGTTCATGCAGTTGTCGAACGAAGCCTCGTCGATGACGGCGTTGACGAAAGCGCTGAAGTCACGCACGTCGCCCATCTTGATTTCCTTCAACATGCGGCCGACGGCTTTCTGCACGGCGGGCCACATGCTCTTGGGCACGTAGGCGCGGCTGGCGGCGGAGCATTTCTGGCCCTGGAACTCGAAGGCGCCGCGCACGATGGCGGTGGCCACCTGGTCCACGTCGGCGCTCTTGTGCACGAAGATGAAGTCCTTGCCGCCCGTCTCGCCGACAATCTTGGGATAGGTGCGGTAGTTGGCTATGTTGTTGCCGATTGCTTTCCAGAAGTTGTTGAAGGTGCCGGTGGAGCCGGTGAAGTGGACGCCGGAGAGGTTCTCGTCGGCGAAGGCCACCTTGCCGAT